>NZ_JBBUTG010000012.1:0-222280 GCF_038066555.1 Ideonella lacteola
GTGCCGGGCGCCAGCGGCCAGCCCGCCGTGCCCCTGTTCGATGGCAAGGCACGCGCCACCTACATCGACTTCTGGGCGTCGTGGTGCGGCCCGTGCCGCCAGTCGTTCCCGTGGATGAACCGCATGCAAACCAAGTTCGGCCCGCAAGGCCTGCGGGTGGTGGCGGTGAACCTGGACAGCCAACCGGCTGACGCCCAGCGCTTCCTGGCCCAATGGCCAGCCCAGTTCACGCTGGCGTTCGACCCCAGCGCCGAGGCGGCGCGCCGCTTCGGCATCAAGGCCATGCCGAGCTCGGTGCTGCTAGGCGCTGATGGCAAGGTCATCACCACCCACGCCGGGTTCCGCGATGAGGACATCGCCCCGCTCGAAGCCCGCATTGCTGCGGCGCTGGGCGTTTCTTGATCGAGGAGCAAGCGTTGATGACGAACCCCAACTTCAAGCGCCCCATCGCTCGCCTGGCCGCACTGGCCGTGGTGGGCGGTGTGGCGGGCGCAGCGCTCGGCGGCTGCGCCCTGCAGCCCCCGCAGGCCTGGGAGAAGCGGGCCCTGGCCAAGCCCGAGATGACGTTCGCGGGCGACCCGCTGGCCGACCGTTTCGACCAACACACCTACGCGAGCAAGGAGAACGCCTCGGGTGGCTACGGAGTCGGTGGGGGTGGCTGTGGCTGCAACTGATTCCGCACTCGGCGGTGTGCTGGCTGCGGCGCTGCTGTTGCCCGGTGTCGTCGCTCCGGTGGCCCACGCAGAGAACGCGCCTGAACAGGGTGTGGTGGCGCTGAAGCTGTCGAGCTACCGCGACTGGCAGCCCGGGCTCGACCGGGTGAAGGTCGATGCGCCGTCGATTTACGCGCTCGTGCCCCTCGACACCCGCTGGTCGCTGGAGGGCTCGGTGGTCAACGACGCCGTCTCGGGCGCCTCGCCGCGCTACCACAGCGCGGTGTCGGGTGCCTCGAAGATGGACGATTCGCGCACCGCCGGCGACCTCAAGCTCACCCGCTACGACGAGCGGCAGGCCTGGTCGGTGGGCGTGGCGAGCTCCAGCGAGCACGACTATCGCTCCAACACCGTGTCGGGCGAATGGCGCCTGTCCAGCGACGACAACAACCGCACCTGGAACCTGGGCCTGTCGTACGGCGTGGACGACATCGGCTCGTCCAACGACCCGACGCTCGACAAGCAGCGCCGCACCTGGCAGATGATCGCCGGGGTCACCCAGGCCTGGACGGCGAACGATCTGGTGCAGTTCAACCTGGGCCTGAGTCAAGGGCGCGGCTACTACACCGACCCGTACAAGTTCCCCGACTCACGGCCGGACAAACGCCGCCAGACCACTGCGCTGCTGCGCTGGAACCATCACTTCGACAGCTGGGGCTCCACGCTGCGCAGCAGCTGGCGCGTCTACGACGACAGCTGGGGCGTGCGGTCGCACACCCTCGATGCCGCCTGGGTGCAGCCGGTGGCCCCGGGCTGGACGCTCACGCCCAGCCTGCGCTACGCCACGCAGCGCGCCGCGAGCTTCTACTTCGATCCGGTCTACGACGGCACGCTGGGCGAGCCGTTCCCGCCCGGCTTCAGTGGCCTGACGCACTACTCGGCAGACCAGCGCCTGTCGGCCTTCGGGGCGCTCACGGCCGGCCTGCGGGTCGACTGGCAGCTCACCCCGCAGTGGAAGCTGGACCTGAGCTACTCACGCTACGAGCAGCGCGGCGACTGGCGCATTGGTGGCGATGGCTCGCCGGGCCTGGAGCCGTTCTTGGCCCAGTGGTGGCAGCTCGGCATGGCGCGCAGCTTCTGACCATGCGCGGCCTGGCCCACTTCGACCGCGATGGCTGGCACTGGCGCTTTGGTGCCATGGCCTCCCACTGCGAAATCGTGGTGGGCCACCCGGAGGCGGAGGCTCGGGCTGCCGTCGACGCGGCTGTGGCCGAAGTGCGGCGCATCGAGGCCAAGTACTCGCGCTACCAGGCCGACAGCATCGTGTCGCGCATCAACGCGGCCGCCGGCACCGGCGTGGCCACCGCCATCGACCCGGAGACCGCCGGCCTGCTGGCCTTTGCCGACCAACTGCATCGGCAAAGCGGCGGCCTGTTCGACCTGACGAGCGGCGTGCTGCGGCGCGCGTGGGACTTCCGTGCTGCCCGCGTGCCGGGCGAAGAGGAGCTGGCGGCGATCCGGCCGCTCATCGGCTGGACACGCGTCGCCTGGGACGATCACCAGGTGACGCTGCCCGAGCCCGGCATGGAGCTGGACTTCGGCGGCATCGGCAAGGAATACGCGGCCGACCGGGCGCAGGCGGTGCTGCTGCAGCACGGTCTGCAGCGCGGCTTCGTGAACCTGGGGGGCGACATCCGGGTGCTCGGGCCTCGGCCGGACGGGCGGCCCTGGCGCTTCGGCATCCAGCATCCCCGCCACCCCGAGGCCACCTGTGCCAGCGTCGAGCTGCGTGAAGGAGCGCTCGCCACCAGCGGCGACTACGAGCGCTTCTTCATCACGCCCGAGGGCCGGCGCTGCTGCCACATCCTCGACCCGCGCACCGGCCAGCCGGTGGCGTACTGGCAGGCCATCAGCGTGGTCGCGCCCGTGTGCGCCGCTGCCGGTGCGCTGGCCACCATTGCCATGCTGCTCGGCGAGCAGGCCTTGTCCTTCCTGCAACGCCAGGGCGTGGCCTTCATGGCCATCGATGCCCAGGGCGGCATCGCCTCTCACGACATCACCATTTCTTCACCTGATTCCGGCGACATCGCCTTCCATCCATGAACTCATTGCTGCTCCACTGGGCCCTGCGCCTGGCCGCCTTGGTGCTGGCGGCCGCTGCCTGGCTGCCTTCGGCGCACGCCGCCGAAGAGGCCTTCCTCGACCCGGCCGAGGCCTTCCGGCCACAGGTTCGCATCGCCGCCGACGGCGCGTTGCAGATCGCCGTGGCCATCGCACCGGGCTATCACCTGTACCGCGAGCGATTCAGCCTTCGGCCCGAGGCGAGCCAGCCGCTGCCGGCTGCGACGCTGCCGCCGGGTCGCGAGACCTTTGACACCAACTTCAACCAGACGATGACGTTGTGGGAGGGCACGATCGAGGTGCGGCAGCCCCTGCCGGCCGATCTGAAGCCGACCACTGTGGGCGTCAGCTACCAAGGCTGTGCCGATCGCGGCCTGTGCTACCCGCCGCAGCAAGGCACCGTGCGGCTGACCCGCGACGCCGGTGGGGTGTTGACGGCGGCGTGGGAGCCCGCGGCGGACCTGTTCAGCGCCGCGCCGCCGACGACTTCCGGCGCGGCCGCTGCCACCGCCACCACCGCCACCGCGACCACCGCCAGCCCCGCACCCGCACCGGCGGCCGCTGACGCGGCCCTGCCGACCGACGACCACGCGAGCGTGCTGTCGTCCGGCAGCCTGCTCAAGGTCGTGCCGATGTTCCTGTTGGGCGGCCTGCTGCTGTCGTTCACGCCGTGCGTGCTGCCGATGCTGCCGATCCTGTCATCGATCATCGTTGGCCAGGGGGCCCCGGTGTCGCGCCGCCGTGGTTTCACGCTGGCCCTGGCCTACTCGCTGGGCATGGCCATGGTCTACACCGCCGCAGGTGTCGCGGCCGGCCTGATCGGCTCGGGCCTCGCCGCCACCTTGCAGAACCCGTGGGTGCTCGGCTCGTTCGCCGCGCTGCTGGCGGGGCTGTCGCTGTCGATGTTCGGCGTGTGGGAGTTCCAGATGCCCGCCGCGATCCAGAACCGCGTCAACAACGCGTCGAACCAGCTCGCGGGTGGCCGCCATCTGGCCGTGTTCTTGATGGGCGGGCTGTCGGCGCTGCTGGTGGGCCCGTGCGTGGCCGCGCCGCTGGCCGGTGCGCTGCTCTACATCAGCCAGACCCGCGACGTGGTGCTGGGCGGTGCCGCGCTGTTCGCCCTGGCGGCGGGCATGAGCGTGCCGCTGCTGATCCTTGGCCTGTCGGCGGGCAGCCTGCTGCCCCGCGCGGGCCGCTGGATGGAGCAGGTCAAGACCTTCTTCGGCCTGATGCTGCTGGGCGTGGCCCTGTGGCTCGTATCGCCGGTGCTGCCGGCCGCGGTGCTGATGTTCGTGTTGGGCGCCGGTGTGCTGGCGGCGGTGCTGTCGCTGGGCGCGTTCGAGGCCGGCACCTGGCGCCTGTGGCGTGGGGTGGGTGGCGTGGCCGCCTTGTGGGGGGTGTCGCTGATGGCGGGTGCGCTCTCCGGCGGCGACAGTGTGCTGCAGCCGCTGCGGCACCTGGCGCGCGCGGGCGGCGCCGGCTTGCCGGTGGCCCAGGCTGCGGCGGCCGAAGGGCCCTCGTTCCAGCGCATCACCAGCGTCGCGCAACTGGACGAGGCGCTGCGCACCGCCGGCCGCCCGGTGGTGATGGATGTCTACGCCGATTGGTGCGTGTCGTGCAAGGAAATGGAGCACCTCACCTTCCGCGATCCGGCCGTTCGACCGCGCCTGGAGCGCGCGATGCTGCTGCAGGCCGACGTCACGGCCGACACGCCGGAGGCCAAGGCACTGATGAAGCGCTTCAGCTTGTTCGGCCCGCCGGCCGTCATCTTCTTCGATGCGGCCGGCGCCGAAGTGGCGACGGCTCGCACCATCGGTTTTGAGAAGGCGGAAGCCTTCATGCGCCGCCTCGACCACGCCAAGCTCTGAGATTTCCACGAATGAGTGCTTCGATGACCCATGCCTCGGTCCTGATCCTCGGGTCGGGCCCGGCCGGCTACACCGCCGCCATCTACGCGGCACGCGCCAATCTGCAGCCCCTGCTCGTCACCGGCCTGACCCAAGGCGGCCAGCTGATGACCACCACCGAAGTCGACAACTGGCCTGCGGATGTGATGGGCGTGCAGGGGCCCGAGCTGATGCAGCGCTTCCAGCAGCACGCCGAACGCTTCCACACCCAGATCGTGTTCGACCACATCAACGCGGTCGACCTGTCGCAGCGCCCCTTCCGCCTGCAAGGCGACAGTGGCGCCTACACCTGCGATGCCTTGATCATCGCCACCGGCGCCTCGGCCCGCTATCTCGGCTTGCCATCGGAGGAGGCCTTCATGGGGCGTGGCGTCAGCGCCTGCGCCACCTGTGACGGCTTCTTCTACCGCGGCGAAACCGTGGCGGTGGTCGGCGGCGGCAACACGGCAGTGGAAGAGGCGCTTTACCTGTCGAACATCGCCGCCAAGGTGCACCTCGTTCACCGGCGCGACAAGTTCCGCGCGGAGCCGATCATGGTCGACAAGCTGATGGACAAGGTGGCGGCCGGCAAGATCGAGCTGCACCTGTTCAAGACCTTGGACGAGGTGCTCGGCGACGCTTCCGGCGTGACCGGTGTGCGCGTCAGAGACACGAGCGATGGTCGCACCACCGAGCTGCCACTGAAGGGATGCTTCATCGCGATCGGCCACCAGCCCAACACCGACATCTTCAAAGGCCAGCTGGAGATGAAGGACGGCTACCTCCTCACCGCCGGGGGCCACGAAGGCCTGGCCACGATGACCAGCGTGCCGGGCGTGTTCGCCGCCGGCGACGTGCAGGACCACGTCTACCGCCAGGCCATCACCTCGGCCGGCACCGGCTGCATGGCCGCGCTGGACGCCCAGCGCTTCCTGGCCGCCAGCCAGGGCTGAAAGGCGCGCTGTCCTGCCCCTTCTTCGTGGGGCGCCGGCTCGCTCCATCAGTGAATATCCGGGCAGGCAGCTTCTCGGGCCCCACGTACAACCGCGGGTGGCGCGCCGCCGCCGCTGTTCGTCGTCAGGCCCACCGAGGAGCCCCCGGATGTCCGCTGTCCTGGAACGCACTTCGCGATTCGCTGATTCCGCGCCGGCCATCGACAGCACGGCATTCAGCCGCCTGCGGGGCTTCCATACCGGCGCCCGCGAAATGGGCGACACGGTCTGCGCGGTGCATGGTCGCTTGCCGGTCTGGCTGCAGGGGCGCCTGCTGCTGAATGGGCCCGCCGTGTGGGAACTGCCCGAGGGCGCTTACCGGCATTGGTTCGACGGCCTGGCGATGTGGCATCGGCTGCAGTTCGCCGGTGGGCATGTGCTCTACCGCAGTCGGTTGGCCGACAGCCAGTCGGCCCGGCTGGCGCGGGCCGCCGGCCGGCCCGTGATGGGAGAGTTCGCCACCGCTGACACCGAGCCCTGGCTGTCGCGCTTGACGCACTTCTTCCGTCCCCGCGCCAGCGACAACCCGTCGGTGGCGATGTCGCGCATCGGCGAGCGCTGGGTCGCCTGCACGCAGACCCCGCACCTCATCAGCTTCGAGCCGGACAGCCTGGCCACGATCGGCGAGCTCGCGCACGACGATGACCTCGACCTGGCACTGATGGCCGCCCACGGCATGACGGACTCTCGTGGTGACTACTGGAACATCGGCATCGAATTCGGCCGCCGTTGCACCTACCGGCTGTTCCGCATCGCGGCCTCGGGCACGCGGCGAGAGTCGATCGCCGCCATCCAGGTGCCGCGGGCCGGCTATCTGCACGCGTTTGCGCGCAGCGCGAGCCATGTGCTGTTCGTCGAGGCGGCTTGGCGCGCCCAGCCGCTCGCTTTCTTGTTCACGCGCCGGGCCTACGCCGCCAATTTCCGGTGGGAGCCGGGCAGCGCGTCGGCCATTCACGCCATCTCTCTGGCCGACGGCTCGGTGCAACGCTGGGAGACGCCGCCGGTGATGTCCTTCCACCCCGTGCAGGCCTTCGAGGATGGGCGCGAGCTGGTGCTGGACTTGTGCGACTACCCGGATGCCGGAGTCATCGACGATCTGGCCCTGGACAGGCTGCGCGCCGGTGTTCGCCATCGTGCCGCTCCGAGGCTGACGCGCTACCGGCTGCGACCCGGCTGCGCCGACGCGCAGATCGAGCGCCTGGGCACCGGATTCGAGCTGCCGCAGATCCACCCTTCACGACCCGAGCAGGGCGCGGCGCGGTGGGCCTGGGGCGCCGGCTACGACGCGGGTGAGCGCAACCACTTCCTCGACCGCACGGTGCGGATCGACCTGCACACCGGCGATCGGCTCGAGTGGCAGCGCCCGGGTGCGATCCAGCTGGAGCCGCTGTTCGTGCCCCGGCCGGGCGCCAGCGACGAGGACGACGGCGTGTTGCTGGTGCCCACGCTGGCCGATGGCGATGCCTCGACCGTGATCGCGGTGCTCGACCCCCGCCGCATGGAGTGCCTGGCCACCATCCAGGCCCCACAGGTGGTGCCTTTCGGCTTTCATGGGGTGTTCCAGCCGCGATGAGCCGGTGCCCGTTGCCAGGCCCTTCCACCGCTGGGGCGTCGCACGACGCCGGGCGACTCAGCACACCGCGTGCAGACCGCTGTCGGACGACGACGCGGAGGCGGGCGCCAGTGGCAGCCACAAGGTCACTTCAGTGCCGCGACCCGGCTCGCTGGCCAGGCTGAGCGAACCACCCAGCAGCTCGACGATCTCTTTGACGATGCTCATGCCCAGCCCGGTGCCGGGGATGTTGCCCGAGGTGTCGGCGCGGAAGAAGCGTTCGCAGACGCGGGCCAGTTGCTCCTGCGTCATGCCGATGCCGTGGTCGCGCACCACCAGGCCGGCGCGGCCCGCGACCTCGTCCACCTCCACGTGCAGGTCGACCGCCCCGCCTTCGGGCGAGTACTTGTAGGCGTTGGACAGCACGTTGCCAAGCGCCTGGCTGAACTTGCTGCGATCGACCCGGGCCATCAGCGGCGAGGCCGGCAGTTGCATGCCGGGCGCTTCGCGCTCGTTGGGCGGCTTGAAGTCGCGCACCACGTCGCGCACCAGCTCGCACAGGTCGAGCGATTCGATGACGAAGTCCTTGCCGCGGCGCGCTTCGATGCGGGCCAGGTCCAGCAGCTCGTTGACGATCGAGATCATCAGGCCCGTCTGCCGATAGATGGTGGAGATGACCTCCTGCTGGCGCTCGGCCGACAGGCGACGGTGCATCATCAACTCGGAGAATCCGTAGATGCTCGCCATGGGCGTGCGCAGCTCGTGGGCGGCGGTCGAGAGGAACTCGCTCTTCATCTGGTCGACCTCGGATTCGAGCGTGACGTCGCGCAGATGCAGCACCTGGGAGATCTTGCCCGCGTCGCCCGGTCGCAGCGCCACTTCGAGGGTGCGCCGCGTGGGGCGTTCGATGTCGATCAGCCGGCGTCGGCGCTCGGGGCGGGCGCCTTCCTTCTCTTCGACACGCAGTTGCTCGAAGTCCAGCACCTGCGCGCGGCGGCCGAGGCAGCGCGCATTCAGCAAGCGGGCGAATTCATGCTCGTACAGCGCCAGCACTTCGCTCGCATCCAGGCCGGTGAGGCGGGTGAAGGCGGGGCTCACGTAGCTCACCGCCATGCGCTCGTCGAATGACACGAACCCATCGGGGCTCAGCGCGAAGATGGCGCTGAGCTGGTCGCTGTGCTCCTGCACCCGGTGCACCAGCTGCGAGATCATCCGCGAGATGGCTTCGATGTCGTCCGAGGCCTCGCGCTGGGGGCTGTTGAACTGCGGGAGCAGGCCCTCCAGCACGCCGCGAAGGGCGGTCAGCGCGCTGCGGCGGCTGCGCAGTTCGTCCTGCAGCCGCAGGTCCAGCGCATGCTGTTCGGAGACATCGCGGCAGGCCAGCACATGGCCGCACAGCCGCCCTTCGGCGTCGGTGATCGGCGAGAGCGTGGTGTCGAGGATGCGGTGCGTGCTGTCGCGTGCGGTGATCTCGACACGCTTGCCGCGCCAGGGCGCGAAGCTGACCGGGCTTGGGAACAGCTCTGGCAGCAGCCCGTCCAGCGCGTGGCCCAGCAGCACCTCTGCCGGTGCGGCCAGGATGTCGCAAGCCGCCGGGTTGGCCAGCACCACGCGGCCGTGGGCATCGAGGGTGAACACGCCGTCGGCGATCGCGCCCAAGGTCACGGCAGCCTGTTCGCGCTGGCTTTGCAGCGAGGCGGCCACCCGGCTGAGCACTTCGAACGTGCGTTGGAATTCGATGGGCGCGTCTGAACCCAGACCCTCGTCCGATCGTGTGGTGCCCGATCGCACCTCGGTGCCAAAGCTCTGCAGCCGCCCCAGGTCGCCCAGCCAGTGCTTGAGCGGCAGCCAGATCAGCAGCAAGCCCGCAATGAAGCCGGCCATCGCCAAGGCCAGCGCGGCCCGGGCCTGCCGCCACATGTCACCCGCGATGTTCTCGGCGGCATAGCTCAGCCGAAGCACGCCGTAGTCGCGCCCGCCGGCGACGATGGGCAGGTTCACGTCGTACAGGCGCTCGGACACCCCCGCCACCAGCCAATCGGGCGGCCGGGTGTCCGGGCCTGACGTGCGCTGCGCCTTGACCGTGCCGCCTTTGAGGTCGATGAAGGCGGCGTAGGCGAAGTCAGAGCGGTCGATGGCCGATTCGAGCGTTCGCTGGATGGTGTCGTAGTCGCCGATCACCGCGCTGTCCGACACCGCCGGGGCGATCACCTTCACCAGGCCATCGGCCCGGTCGAGCGCGGCATCGAGCTCGCGGGTGAATTGGTAGCGGTAGAACAGCGCCAGCGCGCTGCCCACGAACAGCAGCAGGGCGGTCGTGTACAGCGCGAAGACGCGGCCGACCAGCGACTTCGGCAGGCAGCGCGAAATCCAGCGAATGGGCGCCAAACCGGGCTTCCTTGTGGGTCTGTCAGCGAACCTGCGGCGGCGCGGTGCGGTAGAAGTCGCGGTAGGGCGCGTATTCGCTGCCGTCCGACGGCACGAAGTAGGCTTCAACCGTCAGCCCGACCAGCTTCGACGACTGCTCCAGGATCTCGCGACCGGCCGGGTCGGTGTGCATCTCGAAAAATGCCTTGGCGACGGCCTTCACATCCGCCTCGGGCACCTTGGACGAGTTCATCAGCGCCAGGTCGTGCAGCGGCGCCGACGACCACAGCACACGGTACTTCTTGTCTTCACGCCGCGCATAGCCTTCGACCAGCTGCGAGTTCACGCCTGCTGCCGCCGCTTTGCCGCTGAACATCTGGGCCAGTGCACCGTCGGTGTTGCCGCCGAAGACCACCTTGGTGTCGATCTTGCGCGTCAGCAACTGGCCGTAGGTGAACTTGTACGAGATGGTGGCCTCGGGGCCGGGATAGACCACCTCCTTGCCCGCCAGGCCGCTCAGGTCGGCGATGGGCGAATCGGCGGGCACCACGATCTGGCCCTGCACCGGGGGGGTCTGGCGGCGGCCGAACACCTTCCAGCCCAGCGCTTCACGCTCCGGGCTGAACAGGTGATTGCTGAACACGAACTCCACCTCGCGTGCCAGCACGAAGGCCGTGGTGTCCGCCGAGGTGCGGCCGATCTTCAGCTGCAGCTTCACGCCGCTCTTGGCACTGACGTGGTTGATGATCGGGTTCCAGTAGGCGGCGGTGAGCTGGATGCCGTACTGGTTGACCGGTGAGAACTGGTAGACCGTCTCGGCGACGGCCTGGGGCGTGCCGGTCAAGCTCGCCAAGCCCGCCAAGGCGAGCAGGCAGAGGCGGCGGCGGTGGGTTTGGGTCATGGCGAGGTCTCGGTCGTGGGGGCAGTCTGAGGGGACAGCAGCCGCTCGACGGTTTCGAGCAGGCGCTGTGGGCTGAATGGCTTGACGATGTAGGCGTGGGCGCCGGCCTCGATGCCGGTTCGGACATCGGTGGCCTGGCCGCGGGCCGACACCAGCACCACCCGGGTCGACGCCAGCATGCTGTTGGCGCGGATCTGGCGGCACACCTCCAGCCCATCGATGGGGCCGGGCATCATCACGTCCAGCAGCACGATGTCGGGCTTCAGCGTCTGGACGAGTTGCAGGGCGACGGTGGCGTCGCTGGCCTCGTGCGCTTCGGCGGGCACGTCCAGCATTTCAAGGGACCAACGAACCAGCCGACGCAGGTCGGCCTGGTCGTCGACGATCAGGACTCGCTTCATCGAAGTCTTTTCGGCATTTGCGCGCGTTCGTTGAGTGGCCGAGCGCCGGGGCATGCACTTTTGCGCGCTCCGGTGGGCGCGGATGGCTGGTCTTGATGCGGGTCAAGCCGGCACTTGGGACGTCAGCGGGGGCCGTCAATCGGGGCCGTCAACCGGGGGCCTCACCGCGGCCGTCACCGCGGCCGCCGCTCGTGCGGGACGTCAGGCGAAGCGGCCGATCCACTCGGCGGTGACGTCCAGCAGCGCCTCCAGCACCTCAGCGTCGCGCCGGCCGCTGCGTGCCAGGACATGGAAGCTGTGGTCCGCATCCGGCAGGGGGGCCAGCGTGGCACGCTCGCCCAGTTGCTCGACCACGGTCGTGATCAGGTCGAAATCGGCCAGCTCGTCACGGGTACCCTGCAGGAACAGCATCGGGCAATGCACCTGGGCCAGGTGCGCGGCGCGTTCGACCGCCGGCTTCTTCGCCGGGTGCAGCGGGAACCCGAGAAACACCAGGCCATGCACATGCGGCAGTGGGTCGGCAGCCTGGGCCTGTGAGGTCATTCGCCCGCCGAACGACTTGCCCCCCGCCACCAGCGGCAGTGTCGGCAACTGCCGCTTGGCCTCGGCCACGGCGGCGCGCACCGCCGCGTGGGCCACGGC
This sequence comes from Ideonella lacteola, assembly GCF_038066555.1. Classification (NCBI taxonomy): domain Bacteria; kingdom Pseudomonadati; phylum Pseudomonadota; class Betaproteobacteria; order Burkholderiales; family Sphaerotilaceae; genus Ideonella; species Ideonella lacteola. Next base: position 11,516 of record NZ_JBBUTG010000012.1, read on the forward strand.
CGGGGAGTCGGTCCGTTTGGAGCCCCGTTCCATGTACGGGAACTGGTAGCGCAGCGTGGCCACGCGGCGCTGCGCCAGCCCCTCGGCCACCGCGGCCATGAAGGGGTGGTCCATGCCGGCACCGGCACCGTGCGCGAGCACGTACACGGCCAGCGGGTCGGCAGGCGACTGCAACAGGCCGGACACGGTGGTTTCGGCGTCGACGTCTATCGACAACCTGGTGGGCAGAGGGCTCATGATGGGGTTCCGCTCGGGTTCAATCTGCCAGCATCTTGCGCGCATGGGTGAGCGTCTGCCGGCAGTCCCAGTACCCTGCCCAAGGGTCATCCTGCTGAAAGCTCAGGTACTCGCGGGCGTTCGCGATCGTCCACTGCGCACTGCTTTTCAAGGCGGTGAGCTGGCTCCAGCTGAGGGGCATGGAGACGCCGAGCCCGGGCCGGGATCGGGCCGAGAAGGCGGCGGCGGTGGTGGCGGCGTGGTTGTTGCGCAGGTAGTCGACGAACACCTTGCCCACGCGGTGTTTCGGCCCGGGGATCGCGACAAACTTCTGCGGCAGGGTGCGGGCCAGATGCTCGACGGTGGCCTTGCTGAATGCCTTGACCTTGTCATGAGACCACCGGGGCGAAATCGGCACCACCACGTGCAGCCCCTTGCCGCCCGAGGTCTTCAGCCAGCACTGCAGACCGAGCGTGTCGAGCAGCGTGTGCACGAGCACCGCGGCCTCCTGCACATCTTTCCAGGCGACGCCTTCGCCCGGGTCCAGATCGAAGACGACGCGGTCGGGTTTGTCGATGTGGCGGGTGGTGGCGTTCCAGGTGTGAAACTCCAGGACGTTCATCTGCGCCGCCGCCACCAAGGACGGGGCATCGTCCACCGCCAGCAGCGCGCCGTGATCCGGCCACAGATCGGGCGGCAGGGCGCGCAGCCCGGGGATCTTGCTGTCGGGGTGTTTCTGGAAGAAGAGTTCCCCGTTGACACCCTCGGGCGCACGCACGAGCGACACCGGCCGGTCTTTCAGGTGCGGCAGCAGCCAGTCGGCCACGCTGTCGTAGTAGCGCACCACATCGATCTTGCGCAGGCCGGTGCTGTGGTCGATCACCCGCTCGGGGTGGGTGATCTTGATGCCGTGCAGGTGGGGCGTGGGCGAGGTGGAGCCGGCCGTGCTGGTGCCGGCCGCGAAGGTGCCGACCGGGCGCGTTGCGGTGGCCGAAGGCTCGGCCACCGTGTCGGGCTCGCGCACCACCTCGCTCGCGGGCTTGTCGATGCGCTCGCCCTTGAACACGCCGGCGCGAACCTTGCCGTCTGGCGTCCAATCGGCGAATTGCACTTCCACCACCATCTGGGGCTTCACCCAGTGTTCGCTGCCCGCCACCCGGCGGCTCCAGCGACCCGGCTCGATGCTGCCGGGGTCGACGGGCGCCCGGGGCGTCTGCAGCGACGCCAGGCGCCGGTAAAGCGCGGTGGCGGTGCGGTGGTCCCAGCCGGTGCCCACGTTGCCGGCGTAGCGCAGCGCCTGCCCATCGTGGTAGCCCAGCATCAGGCTGCCCACTTCGGCCGGGGCGTTGGCGCGGTCGGTGTACCCCAACACGACGAATTCCTGCCGCTGCGTGCTTTTGAGTTTGAGCCAGGTCGCGGTGCGGGCCGACACGTAAGGGGCATCGAGCCGCTTGGCCACGATGCCTTCCAGGCGCATCGCCCGGGTGGCCTCCATCAGCTGCGCGGGCGGCACGTCGAAGTCGGGGCTGAAGCGCAGCCGGCCCGGTGCCTGGGGCCCCAGCAGTTCACGCAGCCGGGCGCGCCGCGCCCACCACGGCAGCGGCCGCAGGTCTCGCCCGTCGGCGAACGGCAGGTCGAAGAGAAAGTAGACGATGTCGTCGCTTCGCGCGCCGTCCATCGCGTTTTGCAGTGCGTTGAAGTCGGGCGCGCCATCGGCGCCCAGCACCACGATCTCGCCGTCCAGCCAGGCCTGATCCAGCCCAAGCTGTTCGACCGCAGTGGCCAGCGTCCGCATCTTGTCCGTCCAGTCGTGGCCCTTGCGGGTGTAGAGGCGGGCTCGGCCATGGTCGATGCGGGCGAGGATGCGGTAGCCGTCCCATTTGGGTTCAAGCGCCCACCGGTGGGTGGGCGGCAGCGCGGTGGCTGCCGTGGCCAGTTGGGGCTCGAGCCGGGCGGGCAGCGGCGCGGGCTTGGCCTGGGCGATGACCGCGGCCGCGTCGTCCGGCCGATCGCCGCCGGATGTCGCGGGGGCCATCGGGGGAGGGCCCTCGCGCGGTTCACGCGCTTCGGCCATCCCGAGCGGGTGCGTCATGACACTGTCCGGCAGGGCCGCGATCACGTCGTACTCGGCCGAGGGGCGGGCCCAGGCATCGCGCTTCTTGAACAGCATCCACGGGTCTTGTCGATCGCCGGGCTTGGCGATGCGCACCAGCTCCCAGCGACCGGCGAGTTTTTCGCCGTGCAGCTCGAAGATGAGCTTGCCGGCGGCCAGCCCGGCGCGCGGATCGCCCACGGGCGTCCAGGTGCCCCGGTCCCACACGATCACCCGACCGGCGCCGTACTGGCCGGGAGGGATGGTGCCCTCGAAGCCGCCGTAGGAGATGGGGTGGTCTTCCACATGCACCGCCATGCGCTTGTCCTTCGGGTCGAAGCTCGGCCCGCGGGGCACGGCCCAACTGAGCAGAACGCCGTCGAACTCCAGGCGAAAGTCATAGTGCAGGCGGCTGGCCCAGTGTTTCTGGATGACGTAGCGCAGGCCCGGCCCGGGTGGCGTGGTGGTGGCGTCGTCGGCTACTGAGGCTTGGTCGGCCGGTGGCTCGGGTGTGAGGTGAAACCGTCGCTTGGCCTGATAGCCCGAGAGTCGCTCGGCACGGGCAGGCTGGCCGGGGGCGGCGGCCTTGGTCACGGCTCCGCAGGCGTGGGGGTGACGGCGGGCTCTTGCGCCAGCTGCAGCCGCCGATAGGCGCTGTAGTGGCGCAGCGCGCCCTGGCGATCACCCAGCTGCTCGCACAGCTTCGCCGCATTGTGGTGGGCATCGAACAGGTCGGGTGCGAGTTCGAGGCTGCGCTCGTAGCGCGCCAGCGCTTCGCCAGGCCGGTTCAGGTCTTCCAGCGCAATCGCCGCGTTGAAGTGCAGCAGCGGCTCGTCGGGTTGATGGCGGATGGCCCGCTCCAGCACCTCGATCGCCTCGGTGCAGCGCCCGGCGTCGCACAACATCGCGCCCAGGTTGACGGCCGCGTAGACGTGATCGGGCGCCAGCGCCAAGGCACGGCGGTAGGCGGCCTCGGCCGCACGGGGATCGGTGGCTTCCAGCATCTCGGCCTGGCGGTACCAGTCTTTCACGCTGGGTTCGGGCAATTCCGATGCCTGAGCGGCGCTGGGTGCCGGCGTGTTCGCGCCCGCGGGGGCAGGCTCTCGCGACAGAACCGCCACGGTGCCGCGAGACGGCGCAATCTCGAAATCCATCAGCAGTTGGCCGGACTCGGCACCCCAATGGGCATCGCCTTCTTTTACGGCGACCTCATTGCCGATCGCCTTGATGCGAAGGCCGCTCAGCGGCAGCTCGGCCGGCAGGCGCTCGCGCAGCAGCTTCAGCGAACGCAGCAGCCGCTTGGGTGGGATCTTCGCGGCGCGCAGGTGGTGGGCCGTTCTCAGCAGCACCACGTCCTGGAACGAGAAGCGCCACTCTTGTCGAGGCCCGCGGGAGGGGGTGACGAAGCCCGCGGCCACCAGCGCCATCACCGCACGGCGCCCCAGGCCCAGCATCTCTTCGATCTGGCGCAGCGTGTAGGGCGTGGCAGTAACAGGGTGGGGGGCGCTCACGGCGTGGAGGCAGGACGGGACCGATCCGGGGGGCCGCATCAGCCCCCACGGCCCGCAGCTTACTTGCGTGCTCTGCCGCGGCCGCCGGAAACGAGCGCCACCGCGGGTTCTTCCACCCGAGGCGCGCGTTTGGCCGGCTTGCGTTCTTTCAACGCGCCGGCCGGGATGGACTCGGCAGCAGCCGACTTCTGGGGCTTGGCGGCCTTCGCCGGGGCCGCCGCCTGCCCGCGTGCCCCGCCACGAGCACCGATGCTGGCCCGGAGGGCCTCCATCAGGTCGATGACCTGGCCGCTGGAGGGTTCTTCGCTGTGGGCCGACGCGACGACTTCCTTGCCGGCGATCTTCGCGTCGATGGCGGCGAGGATGCGCTGCTTCTCTTCGTCGACGAACTCCGTCGGGTCGTACGCGTCCTTCGAAATCTGGTCGATCAGTTGCAGGGCAAGCTTCAGTTCGCCCGAGGACACCTCGGCCGGTTCGATGCCCAGATCCTTCAGCGACCGAACCTCGTCGGCGTAGAGCAGCTGTTGAAGCACCAGCCCGTCCTCGACCGCACGTACCTGGACCACGTACTGCTTGCCCTTGCTGGTCCAGCGGGCCAGCGCACAGCGGCCGCTTTCGCGCATGGCGGCGGCGAGCAGCGCATAGGGCTTGCCGCCGCGCTTGTCCGGCGCCAGGAAGTAGGCCCGGTCGTAGTAGATGGGATCGACCGACTTCTCGGGCACGAAGGCCACGATGTCGATCACGTGGCTGGCGGCTTCGTCCAAGGCCTTGAGCTCTTCGGCCGCAAAGAGCACGAACCGGTCTTTCTCGAACTCGTAGCCCTTGACCATCTCCGAGCGTTCGACCACCTTGCCGGTCGATTCCGAGACGTATTGCTGCTTCACCCGAGAGCCATCCTTGGCGAGCATCTTGAAGCTCACCGAGCTCGACGACTCGGTGGCCGAGTAGAGCTTCACTGGCACGTTGACCAGCCCGAAACTGAGGGTCAACGATGCGATGGACCGTGCTGCCATGGGATCTCCCGGGGTGGAGCGATAGCGCAGGGCAGCATAAATCGTTCCTCGCCGATGCGAAAGTGCCGGCGCGTGGCCTACGCGTTTACCCTGCGTGGGCCGCGGGTTGGCCGGCGGTGGCGCTTCGGCGCGATTCGGCCATTCGGTGGTTCTGCGCTAAGAAGATGCGGCCATCGGCGAAATGGCCCGCTGAACCGGCTCCATCGGCGCGAACCTGCGCTGCCTTTACGCGGTGGGTGGGAAGCCGGGTCGGCGGTTGCCGGCCCCGCGCGGGGCCGACACGGGCTCGGGTTTGAACATTCCATCACTGGCGCACCGCTTTGAACTGGCATCACAATCGGCGCCCATAACCAAGGGGCGGGCGGGGCATGAACAAGGCAGATCGGCGCAGGGCCGATACGTTGCATGAGCGAGCCGGTGAGCTCGACGATGATGCGCAAGCGCTGGCGATGTACCGCCAGGCGCTGGAGATCGACCCACGCCGGGCCGATACGCACTACAACATGGGCTTGATCTACAAGTACCAAGGGCGTTGGCAAGAATCGTTCGACCACAACCGGCAGGCCGTCGCCCTCGACCCGAACGACGAGGCCTCGAACTGGAATCTGGCGATCGCTGCCACGGCGCTGCGCGATTGGCGCACCGCGCGCGAGGTGTGGAACCGCCTGGGCCTGGCGATCCGCAAGGGTGAGGCACCCATCGAAGACGACTTTGGCATCACCCCGGTGCGGCTCGACCCGGACGACCGGGGCGAGGTGGTCTGGGCCCGCCGCATCGACCCCGTGCGCGCCCGCATCGAGAACGTGCCCTTGCCGGAATCGGGCTTTCGCCGGGGCGATGTGGTGTTGCACGACGGCGCCGCCGTGGGCCACCGGGTATCGGGCGGCAAGAGCTACCCGGTGTTCAACGTGCTGGCCCTGTTCGAGGCCGGGCCGTACGCCACCTGGCTGGCAGAAGTGTCTGCCGATGGTGTGGCCGATGTGAAAGCGCTGTGCGACGCGCTGGATGCCGCTGGCGCTGCCGCGGAAGACTGGACGACCAACGTGCGAACGCTGTGCAAGCAGTGCAGCGAAGGGACGCCGCACGACGTCCACGACCGGCGCCTGGTGGCTGAGCCCGACGGGCGCTACCGCTTGGGCATCGCGCCGGCCGACGTGGCCGCCGCGAAGAAAGCCCTGCATGCCTGGGATGCCGGTCGCGGCCGCGTGCTGGGTTTTGATTGCGTGGTGCCCGTGCCCGCCAAGGCCCACGGCGCCGGGGCTTGACCCCAGGGCTCCGCCCACGGCCAGCCGTTGCGCCGGGGCCGCTGAGGGCCCGGGCGGCCGCCGCGACCGCAAACGATTGACCGACTCTGCCCATGTCCATGATTTCTGTTCCTTTGCGCGGCCAGCGTTTTCAGGTGCGCGCTGCGGCGATCGTGATCCACGACGACCACCTGTTGGTGCACCGCGCACCCGGCGACGAGTACTGGGCGTTGCCAGGCGGTCGCGTCGAGGTCGGCGAGGACGCCGCCTCCACGGTGGTGCGCGAGATGAAGGAAGAGTTGGGCGAGGACGTGGCCTGCGGCCCGCTGTGGCACGTGGCCGAGAACTTCTTCGACCTGGGCGGCGAGCGCTTCCACGAGATTGGCTTTTACTTTCGGGCCGCGCTCCCGGCCGCGTCACGCTACCTCGACAAGACGCGTTCTCACGGCGGCGTGGAAGGCCACCTCGGCCTGGAGTTTCGCTGGTTGGCTCTGGGCAGCCTGGGTGCCATGAACCTGCGGCCGACCTTTCTTCAGGTGTCGTTGGCCGCGAACACGCTGGGCTTTTCGCATCAGGTGCAGCGCGAGTACTGATTCGGCAGGCTGTCTGGCGGCCCGCCACGCCACATGTTCAACCGAGTGCGATGAGAAAGGGTGCCCCTTGATCGAGATCGTGGCCTACAGCCCGCAGTGGGCGGTCGAGTTCGAGGCCGAAGCCTTGGCCATTCGCGGTGCGCTGGGCGATCGTGTCGTGCGCATCGAGCATGTCGGCTCCACAGCGGTGCCCGGCCTGGCCGCCAAGCCGGTGATCGACATTCAAGTGTCGGTGGTGGCCCTGCAACCCGAAGAACCCTACATCGCCGCATTGGCCACCCTGGGCTACCGGTTCATCAGCCTGGGTGATTTCGATCGGGTCTACCCATGGTTTGCCAAGCCGGGCGACTGGCCCAGCAGCCATCACGTGCATCTGTGCGTGGCCGGCGAGGCTCAGGAAGCCTCACACCTGGCCTTTCGGGACTGGTTGCGCGCGGACCCCGGCCACGCGGCGGAATACGAAGCCTTGAAGCGCCAACTGGCGGCTCGCCACGCGGGCGATTCGCTGCGATCGGTCGAACGCTATTCGCTCGACAAGAGCAGCTTCGTTCAACGTGCGCTGGCCGACTGGGCGCAGCGCGGGCGCGGCTCCCAGATCGGCTGAGGGCATCCATTTGGCAGGCGCGAGCTGCGGACGCCGAACCCGATCCGCTACGCCGCGGCGGACGTAACGGGCCCCGGCAGTTGAATCCAGAACGAACTGCCTTGCCCCGGCCCCGCACTGCGTACGCCCACGGTGCCCCCGTGCAGCGCCACGAGGCGCTTGACCAGCGACAAGCCGAGGCCCAGGCCGCGCTGATGGTCGGGCCCGCCCGTTGAGCCGTCGGGCGACCGGACTTGGTAGAACAGGTCGAAGACCAGGCCGCAGGCTTCGGGCGTCATCCCGATGCCGTTGTCGCTCACCTCGATGACCACGCCGCTGATGTCCGACAAGTCGCGCGTCTCGCGTACCGCCAACTCGATGCGCCCACCCGCCGACGTGTACTTGGCCGCGTTGCTCAACAGGTTGCCGACGCACTGGACCAGGCGGCCCCGGTCGGCGCGCACGTGGAACGGCTGCGCAGGCAGAACCACGGCGAGCGCGTGCTGCCGGCCCTCCATGGCGGAACGGCTCGACTCGATCGCCAACTCGACCACCTCCGCCAGGTCGACGTCTTCGATCTGAAGCGCCAGCTTGCCTTCGGCGATCTGGGCTGCGTCCATCAGGTCGTCGACCAGCCTGGACAGGAGGCCAGACTGTCGGTGGATCACCTCCACGGCTTTGCGGACGTGTTCGTGGCACACATCCGTTCTGCCCATCAGGTGAGTGGCCATGGTGATGGCGGAAAGGGGCGAGCGGAGCTCGTGCGCTACCAGCGCGAGGAACACATCTTTGTGCCGCGCCGCCTCTTCCAGCTGTTCGGTTCGGCGTCGCACACGTGCTTCCAGGTTCGCATTGGCCACCCGCAGGCGGGCAAGCGCCTGGCTGTGCTGACGCGACAGTGCCGCGACAGACAAGGTCAGGGCCGACGACACCGCGAGGAACAGCTGCAGCATCACGGCTTGCCAGGCCTCGGTCGATGCTTGAGCTGAGAAGGGGCTCAGGCCCGCCACGGTGAAGTACGTGGACATCAGCGTCAGCGTGAGGATCGAGACGGCGGCCCCCGCAAACTGGAAGCTCATGGAGGCCCACAGCAGGACGGGCGTCACCACGTAGGCCAATGGAAGTCGCCCGCTCAGCGCGAGGGTCGCCACCAGGAGCAGAGCGCAGGCCAGCGCGGCCACCTCACCCCAGCGCGAGCGGGGAGGCCATCGCGGATGTCGAAGGGCCTGTCCGGCGATGAGCACCAACGGGGCGCCGATCATCGCCCCGGTGGCATCGCCAGACCACCACAGCAGAAAGGCCCGCCCCAAGGGCTGGCCTTGGGCGTAGTGCAGGGTGGCCGCACCGATCACGGCCGATGCGATCGGTGCGATGGCGGCGCCAACGAACAGAAGCACGAGCACATCGCGCAAGCCGTCCAGTCGGAAGCTGGCCCGGGTCGCCCAGCGCCGGATCATGACGGCGCCCAGCCCCGCCGCCGCAGCATTCCCGGCGTGCAGCGCCAAGGCCACGCCGATGGGATTGCGGAACCACAGGTGGTTGGCCAGGAGTTCCGCCCCCGCGGCGGCCAGCATGTAAACCGGCCAATGCACGGTGCGCGCCTTCAGCAGCACGGCGAGGTACAGGCCGCCAGGAATCCACAGCGAGATGCCGGTACCCGGGACAATGGCCAGCCACCAGGCCACGGCGCAACTGGCGACGTAAGCCGCAAAAAAGGCCAGGCACCGGCCGACTTGGGGGCGTCGTTGAATGAAAGTACTCACGATCGAGGTATCAACGCTTGCTCCCACGGGCCTTCGAAAAGAGGGCCCCTGGCTCTGCCGCTTCCAGGTTCTGGCCAAGGTCGATCGGCGCGTGAGGTGATCGGCGGGCTGTCTCCTCGTGACGCCAAACTTTCTGACCGCCAGCACGCGACTCGCGCCAGACACCCGCGCTGGCGTCTCGTCGAATCAAACGGGGTGCGATCTGAAGCGGCAGTATCACATCCTGCCGGCGCTGGGCACCTGGGCAGTGGCGCACATGAGGCGGATCGCCGACAGGGGCCCACACCTGCGGTGACGGGCGGGAGAAATCAGCGGCGCAGGCGAAGCGCGGCCTTTGATCGTGCGACGGGAAGTCTCAAGCCTCAAACGGACTTCTGCGACTGAACGAGGCGTGCGAGAGCGGCGGGCGCCCTGAAGGTAAACAGCCGGCCCGCGTCGATGCGGGCCGGCCGGAAGTTCAAAGTCGCTGGTTCAGCGGGCGGGGTTCAGTAGCAGGCGCTGTTGAAGCGGTCGCCGCCGTCCCAGGCGCAGTTGCCGCCGATGCACTGGTACAGGTTGTTGGCGAAGCTGTTCGATCCGTGATCGAAGATCTTGAACCAGCCGCCGTCGTCCCACACCGAGGTGGGCATGCCCTTGGGGCCGGCGTACTGGGCATCCATCTTCTGGTACCACAGGCGGATGTTGTTGCACTGCATGACCTGGTAGCGGCTGCCCCAGCCCGTGCCCCACTCGCCGATGTACACCGGCATGCCGCGGCCCACCGAGTTGGCCCAGGCCAGCATCGTGTCCATCGGGCTGTAGAGGTCGGCCTCGGTCCAGTTGTCGGCGTAGTCGCCTTGGTGGTCGCCGTTGAATGACCAGGGGTTGTAGTGGTGGAACTCGGCCATCAGGTAGGCGTCGTTGCCATTGCCCACGCCGTTCAAGTCAGGCCAGGTCTGGGCCATCTCGCCCGCGCCGAACCACTGGTTGCCGCCGATGGCGATGATGCGCTGCGGGTCGACAGCGCGGATCTTGGCGTAGGCCAGCGATGTCATGTTGCGCAGGTTCGCCGGTGACATGGCGCTGCCGTCGCTCAGGTGCGGCTCGTTCAGGATCTCGTAAATCAGGCGGTGGTCGCGGTCCTTGAAGATGTCGGCAATGTCGGCCCACAGTCGTTCGAGCACCCAGGAGCGGTTGTTGTCCTTCAGCGCCGATTCGTGGTGGGCATTGATCACCACGTACAGGCCGGGCAACGACAAGGCGTAGTCGACCGTCTGCTTGATTTCGGCCAGGCGCGGGTGGCTGCGGTTCACATCGCCGACCAGCGGGTTGTTCACCAGCATCGAGCCGTGCGCTTCTTCCGTCCAGGTGATGGGGATGCGGACATTGCGGTAGCCCTGGGCATAGTAGGCATCGATCTTCGCCTTGGCCGCCACGAAGGTGGGCGGGTTGCCGGTGAGGTCGTACATGTTGCCCAGGTTGAAGCCCTTGTGCATGTTCTTGGCGGCTTGCTGGGCGGTCTCGCCACCGCCGCTGCACTTGGGCACCAGCTTGAACCAGTTCAGGTTCCAGCCACCCTGGGTGATGGCGATGCCGAAGGCCTGGTCGCCGCCGGGCAGCGTGACCTCCTGGGAGATGGTCTTCCAGGTCTGCTTGCCGCCGGTCTTGGGCACTTTCACCTGTGCATAGGTGGTGCCGCCGCCGGCCTTCTCGAAATTGAAGGTGCCGCCGCTGCTCTTGCTGGCCACCCGCGCCTTGAAGGCGTAGGTGCCGGAGCAGGGCAGGTTCACGGCCGCATAGCTCAGCCAGTCGCCGGCGTCCGTGCCGGTCACATCCTTGCCGCCGCCCTTGTCCTGGGTGGCTTCGACGGTGACGCCGCTCATGTAGGCGTAGTTCTCGGCCTCCACCGTGATGGCGGCCTGCAGCTCGCCGGCGCAGGCCCAGGCGGCGGCAAAGGCGATGGCGTGCCATGCGGCACGCGGGTGACGTCGCGGCGTTGTTCGCAGCGGGGTGTTGCTCATGACTCTCTCCTCAATGGTCGTATGAAACGCCGCGTCTTGGCGCGGCGCGCCCGCGGTGGGCTTGGCGGTAGGCCTTGGGGCCACGAAGCCCGCGGCCGATGTCATTCTTGATGCGGCGTGGCGACGAATGGTGACCAGATGTTGGAGGGCCAGGTCGGTTCTCCGCGCCCTTGGCGATGGCTCGAAAGCCACGATCACGGGGCGGTGCGGCGGCACCGCTGCCTGGGCTTTCGCGCCCTTGCGTTTGCCGGTGTACGGCTGGTGACATTCCTCGGCCCGGGGAATGCTGTGAAGGTGCATGGCCCGGGGCGAGGCCCCTTGGGCATTGCCCGTACACTGCCGCCATGCGCGCAGGCCCAGCCCTCCCTCGTGGCGCCGACCTCACGGTCGGTGGCCGCTTGGCTGCGCTCAAATCGAAAAAACCAGAGCTCATCTGACCGGAGCTCGCGTTCCGTCGTCGGATGAGCGACGGAACGCCACCAGGCCGCCTCGCGCGGCTGCGCCACCCCCGCTCTGCCCGCCGACGGTTTCTCGATCGGTCGATCCGGAGTCACCCATGCAGACCCTTGCCGAATCCCACGCCGCCGCCGGCCCTGCTGGCACCACCACGCCCTTCGGGGGCATTTGGGTGCCGCTCGTCACCCCGTTTCGCGAGGGGGCGGTGGACCACGAAGGCCTGAAGCGCTTGGTTCGCCACCTGGACCACCAAGGTCTGGCCGGCCTGGTGGTGTGTGGCAGCACCGGCGAAGCGGCCGCGTTGGACGAAGCTGAGCAGCGCGCGGTGCTGGACACCGTGATGTCGGTGCGTGGCGACCTGAAGGTGATCGTCGGGGTGTCGGGCGTCACGCCCGGTGGCGTGGCCCGCCGCTTGCGCGAGCTCGCCGGCCTGCCGCTGGCGGGGGTGCTGGTGCCTTCGCCTTACTACGTGAAGCCCTCGCAGGCGGGCTTGATCGACTTCTTCAACACGGTGGCCGATGCCTCGCCCGTGCCCGTGGTGCTTTACGACATTCCCGGTCGCACCGGCGTGCGTATCGACACCGACACGATGCTGACGCTGGCACGACACCCCCGCATTCAGGCGGTGAAGGATTGTGCGGGCGACCCTGACCACACCCAGGCGGTGATCGACGACGGCCGGCTCCAACTGCTCTGCGGCGACGATGCGCGCATCTTCACCAGCCTGTGTCAGGGGGCCGTGGGGGCGATCGCCGCCTCGGCCCACCTGCATCCGGCTGCGTTCGCACGACTGCATCGCCAGCTCCAGGCGGGCGACCTGCTGGCGGCGCGCCCGGCGTGGCGGGCCCTGTGGCCGCTGACTCGGGCCTTGTTTGCCGAGCCCAACCCCGGCCCGGTGAAGGCCGCTCTGGCGCTGCGGCTGGGGTTGTCGAACGAGTTGCGCGCACCGATGACCGCGGCTTCGCCGGGCCTCACGGCCAGACTGGCCAGCTTGCTGGAGGTGCTGGACGCGGGCGAGCGCCGCGCATAGGCACGGCCCTTTCGGGACGGGCGCCACGGCCCATCCGGGCTAGCGCGTGACGTCCGCCTCTGCGATGGTGCTCGGGACGGTGCCGTCGCGCGCGAACCCCGCCAGCAGGCCGAGCAGCGAAGCGGGTTGCCGGGTCGACAGTCGCTCGCCGCTGGACGCTGTCTCGAACTCGTACAGCCCGTGCTCGACGTTTCGATAGACGACGACCGAGACGGGCCGCCCCGCCGCGCGGAGGGCCTTCAATCGGCGATAGGTCTCTGCATAGGGGGCATCGATGTCCTCGGCGCCGAGGACCCACAGCTGCCGCGCTGGTACCGCCTGAAGCGCCGGCATGGGGTCGTGGTCCGGAATCACCCCATGGAACAGGCGAGGGCCCTCGGCGCGCAAGAAGGCCTCCGGCGTGTTGATCATCAGGTGGGTGACGTTGCCCCGCACATGGGGCAGCCAGGGCTCGCGGCCGTACTTGGCCAGCACCGCGCGCAGCCCGTCGTAGCCGGAATCGAATCGGCTCAGCAGGATGGCCCGGGCGGCCACGCCGACCTCTTGTGCCTTGGCGGCGTCTTCACCGCTGAATCCGTGGCGCGACATGTCCAGCGCGATGGCCTCGCGGTCTTCATCGAACGGTGATACCGCGAGACCGTAACCCACCATCAGAAAGTCGACCGGCGCGATGCGGGCCGCAAGAGGCGCCGTCCAGCCGCCCTGGCTGGTGCCGTATACGCCGACCCGAGTGGCGCGAGGGCCTGCCATTCGGCGCGCCTGGTTGATCGCCGAGGCAGCGTCCCGGGCCAGTTGGTGCAAGTCATGGGTGAAGGTGCCGGTCGATCGGCCGGTGCCTCGCTTGTCGTACACGAACACGCCGACTCCCATCGCGGGCAGCAGGCGCTGCAGCGAGAATCGTTCGAGGGCCGACGTGTCTTCAGAACCGTGGATCAGGACGACGATCGGCGCCCGGTCGGGCCCGGTCGGCATCACCAACCGGCCCGCCAGCAACGCGCCGTCGGCGGCCCCAAAGGTAGCGTCCTGGGTGTCGAAGGCGACCCGGCGGCCCGGTTGCCCGCCGAAGCGGATGCGGCCCGCTGCGCACTCGCTCATGTCGACGTCGACGCCGTCGTCGCGCCCCGTCCAGCCGAGCGTGCTGCGCCAGCGCGGGCCCTCGGCGGGCGACAGCAAGCCGGTGGTGCCGTCCAGGCGCCGCCACCGCAGGCTGCCAGCGGGCGCGGCGGGCGCCAGATCGACACTGCCGCCGTCGGCCAAGCGGTACAGGCCCGTGGCGCAAGCCGCGACATCAGGCCCGCCCGGGGCGGCTGTCGCGCGCAGGCCGGGCCAGGCCCCCAACATCAGGGTGAGCGCCAGAGCTGCGCCAACGCTTGCTTTCATGCTGCGGTTCCCGTCTTGGAAGGTTGATGCTGAGCGGCGATCCGCTCAGACAGCTGAATACGGCGGACGTGCGCCTCGGCTGCTTGCAGCGTGGCCATGAGATCGACGCCGGATTCCGCCGCCAGCTGGCGTTGCACGTCGGCGTGCGCCTTGAGTGCGGCCTGCACCCGCTTGGCCTCGGCACGCCCGCGAGGCGTCAGCCGGTAGGGGCGACGTCGGCGATCGGCCTCGTCCTGAAAGCGTTCGATCAGTCCCAGTTGCTCCAGGGGCGCCAATCGCGACGCCACCAACTGGTGTGACTGCCCGTCCGAATGAGCGATCTCGACCAGGCTGGCCGGGCCCCGAAGCAGAAGAAACATCAGCGCCGAGTGCGTTCGAACCGGTGCCACCAGGCCGATCGAATCGGCGAAGGCCTGGGTTTCCTTGCAAATGGCATCGGCCAGGCGCTCGGCGAAGTGCGCCACAAAGGCCGGCCTCAGGTCTTCGAGAAAGTTCAGCGGCGGGGTCATGACCCAAGTATGCAATTATTTGCGCAAAAGTTGGGATAAATTTGCAGATGAGCGCTGGACAGCCCTGGGGAGATGACCGGGGCAGGGGCGGCGAGTTGCGTACCTAACGAATTAGCTTGGGTGCTTCTGAATCCGCGGCGTGGTCAGGGTCAATGGTGGCAACGGGCGCGACCCAGCCGTCTTCAACGTGGCGGCCCGGAGGAGGGGCGTCCCTTGCACGGTGCCGAGGCGCGGGTGAGGGTGTTCATGCTTGCGCGTCAGCCAGCCAGGCTCTAGGGTGGGAAGCACCAAGCGAAATGCCCATGGGGCAGGGAGGTTTCCGTATGCAACGCATGTCTCTGGTCTATGCCGTCAAGGCAGCGCTGGCCGCGGTGGCGGTCACGGCGATGACGCCGGCCATGGCTGATCCGACTCCGGTGAAGATCACCAATCACCGCGGGGCCGCGGTCTATGTGAGTTTCAGTAACGTGCAAGGGGCGGGCAGCATCACCTGGGGTGCTGGCTGCCAGAAGACGGGCGCCACGTCGAAGGCCGCGTATGCGATGGTGAAGGCCGGCCAAAGTTGTTCGGCCACGGTGGCGAGCACCAACGGCTCGTCGCGCTTCTGTGCGGCGCCCAAGTCGCCGCCATCGAATTGCTGGGAGTCTCAGGCCAACCACCTGACGATGATCGAAACGAACTTCGAGCCCGCCAGTGCGCCGGGGTGTTTCGGTGGCGGCTCTTGCGTGTGGTACGACGTCAGCGTGATCCCGTCCACCTGCACCGACGAGGCCTGGCGGCGCAACGAGTGTGCCGGGCAGGGCGGTGCCTCGTACAACCTGCCGGTGACGCTGGCGTGCCAGGGCACACCGGCCATGCCCACCTACACCTGCCGGGGTCCGAAGACCGATCAATACGGGCCCGAGATGTACCCCAGCCAATGTGGCAACCCGCACGGGACTTGCGCTGTGGGCTCCTCGCCCGGCGGCAAACCCTGCGTCGACGGCGTCGCTGCCTATTTCTTCCCGATGTTCACGCCGCCGGAGAACGCCTACCAGCCGAACGCGGTCTGCATCGCCCGCACGCTCACGATCGACCTGCTCTCGGGCAAGTGATGCCTCTCGGCCTCTGACGGGGCCGGCAGGTCAACCGCACGCCGCGGTGGTCAGCAGGTGCACTGCCGTGGCGATGCCCGGGCCCACGGGGGTTGCGCCCGCATGGCGGGTGTAGCGGCCTCCGGCGGGCAGCAGGTGAACGACCACCTTTTCGAGTTGCAGCGCCTCGCCATGGGCGCACGCCACCCTGTCGATGGTGCTGCTGCTGCCGTCCACGACGGTCACCGCTCCGGAGCCGATCACCTCGATGGAATCGAACGGCCGCACCACCAGCGCCGTGTCTTCGTCGATGCCCAGGCCCATCAGCGGTGGGTGGTGCGCCAAGGCGGCGAACAGCCGCGGCAGGCGTCCGCGCTCGGAGAAATGCTGGTCGATGATCACGCCGTGCAGCAGCCCCAGGCCGCGGGCCAGTCGCACCATGTCTTTGGTGGGGGGCGAGCGCACCTCGCCGCTGGCCATCATGTGTTCAGACATCACCGAGGCCCCCGCGCTGGTTCCGGCGACGCACTGGCCGCGGTGCGCAAAGCCTTCGCGGATGGCCACCGCAGCGCGGCTGCCGGCCAAGGCGCTCATCAGCCGTGTCTGGTCGCCACCGGTCATGAAGACGATGTCGGCCTCGGTGATCGTGCGCACGTGGGCGGCGTGGTCCGCGGCGTGGCGATCCGGCAGGTCCAGACGCTGCCGATGGCGCACGCCCAGGTCTTCGAAGGCGCCGTCGTAGGCCTGCCAGACGACGTCCGGTTCGGCGCTGGCGGCGGTGATGACGACGATCTTTGGCTGCGCCCGCTCGCTGAGCGCCACGATCCGGCGCAGCACGGGCTTGTCGTTGTCGCGGTCTTCGTTGCCGCCGATGATCACGAGAGTGCCGGGTCGTCCTGATCGCTGTAGGGGCATGTCTCTGGGTCGCCGTCTCGAAGTGCCGGTATCTTGGCAAGTGATGTGCCTCGGCGCCAGTGTCTCCGGTCAGTGGCGTCGGCGGCGCGCGTGCACTCGTTGGCCTTGGGGCTCAGGCCGCCGGGGTGTCGCGCTGGTCGATGAGCGTGAGGCCGATCAGCCGCGACACAACAGCGGCCAGGTACATCACCCCCACGAACATCTCCACCGCAGCCACCATGCGTGCATGGGTGGTCAGCGGGATCACGTCGCCAATGCCGGTGCTGGAGAGCAGCGCGAAGCTCATGTACATCAGCTCGGTCCAGGTGCGGGCCGACTGGGGGTTCACCGCGGCGGCGAAGCAGCCCGGCTGCAGGGCCTGCATCAGAAGGTAGACGTAGGCGAAGCCCCAGGCCAACAGCGTGAAGGTGCCCCCGGCGGCGAACAGCTCGTCGGTGGTGGCGTGCCGGTCGGCCATCATGTAGGCAATGAGGCTGCCCGCGGCGTAGAAATAGAAGATTGCTTCCAGGGCTGACGACCAGGGCAGCAGGTGCGGCATGTCGAACAAGGCCTGCAGCGCCAGCAGCACGATCGCCGGCAAGGCGATGCCGGCGGAGACCCAGTTGAGGCCGGGCGTGCGACGCACCATGCCAGTGGTCAGCGCCAGCACCAGGATGCCGAACACGCCGAATCCGATGCGGCCGGCGTTGGTGTTCTCGATGAACGGGTAGAGCAGCATGCCGGCCAACTGCACCGCCAGCAGGATGGCGGAAGGGTGGCGGCGGGTGTTGTCGATCCAGCGGATGAGGTGCATCGGCGCATTTTCGGGTGCCGGCGCGAACTTTTTCGTTCCTGCGGGAACAATGACCCGTTCCGAGTTCGCCGGCCACGAGGTGGCTCGCGAGCCCTCCTGCTCTGCAGGCTCACCCGACTCAGATGATGTTCACCTTGTCCAGCTCTTCGCCTCGTGCTCGCTGCCGGCCCACCGCGTCGGCCAGGCGGCGCAGGCTCTTTGCCAGTACGGCGCTGTGGTTCGCCGCCTTCGTCGGCGGGCTGCCGGCGCATGCCGAACCACCCTCCGAAGCAGCATCACAGGTGGCTTCGGGCTCACAGGTGGTTTCGGGCTCACAGGTGGTTTCGGGCGTGGCGCCGGCCACCGCCCCGGCGGATGCCCTGACCGCCGATGCACAGCTCGCGCTCGTGGGCGGGCGGCAGGTGGAGGTCTCTGTCACCCGCGTTCCGCAGGCCCGTGCCACGGTGGTGTTCGAGAACGGTCTGATGCTGCCGTTGACCACTTGGCAAGCGGTCCGGTCGACGCTCGGCGATTGCTGCCACACCTTGGCCTACAACCGCGCTGGCGTGGGTCGAAGCGCCGAGACTTCGGAGCCCGCTTCGCCGGGCCAGGTGGCACAGGACCTTCAGCGGCTTCTGCAAGACCAGCAACTGCCGCCCCCGTACATCCTGGTCGGGCATTCGCTTGGGGGGCAATACGCGCAAACCTTCGCCAGCCTCTACCCGGATCAGGTTCAAGGCCTGGTGCTGGTGGATGCCTTGCCGGTGGGCGTCGTCAAACGGGGGGCCGACTTTCCGTGGTTCACACGGTTGGCCCTGTGGCTTTTTGCGCCCGACTTTGCGCGGCGCGAGATCATGGGCATTCACCCGATGGGCGAGGCCCTGATGGCCGGCCCGCGGTTCGATGGCCAGCGGGTGATTCGGCTGGTCGCGCACAGTCAGGCATCACCGAAGGCTGAGGGGCTGATCAAAGACCTCTGGAAAGGCGTGATCCTGGCCGAGGACTTCGGCGTCTGGGCGGTGGACCCTGACGAGGCGGAGGCGCGCATGGACCAGCTCTATCCGCAATCGATCGTTCGGCCGGTGCAGGCGCATCATCGTGTCCAGGAGATGGCACCTCAATGGGTGGTCGACGCCGTCCGGCAACTGGCGCCTTGAGCCGTGGCCGTGGGCCGCGGGCGCCGGCCGATCAAGTGCCGGATCAAGTGCCGCAGAAGGTGCGGTAGCAGGCCGTCACGGCGGCGGGTGCAGGCTCGCCGTAGCGGGCCCGTTCTGGCGCTTCGTCGAAGGGGTGGCGCACTGCCTCCAGCAGGCGCTCGAAGGGCCCGATGTCGTCGCGCTCGGTGGCCGCTTCGAGCGCTTCTTCGACGAGGTGGTTGCGCGGGATCACGAAGGGGTTCGCACGCCGCAGTCGCTCGGCCCGGTCCGCTGTCCAGGTGGGTGGCGAAGCGCCGCGCGTGGATGACGCATCGTCGGCCTCGCAGCGTGACCGCCAGCGGGTCAGCCAGGGTTGCAGGGCCTGGGGTTCGCTGAACAGTGCGAGCAGGGGCGCTTCCTGCCCGGCCGCGGCGTCCGCCAGCCGTCGCCAGGCGAGGGTGAAGTCGACTTGCTGCCGGTGCAGTTCGGCCAACCAGTCGGCCACCAGGGCGTCGTCGGCCTCGTTGTCCGCCTCCTGGGCGTGCGCCAGGCCCAGCTTGGCGCGCTGGCCCTCGCGCAGCGCCCGTTCGAACTGATCGGCGAACCGACTGAGGATGCCGGTGACCTGGTCGATCGCCTGCTTCACGTCGGCCTCGGCCTCGCTGGGTGCGATCAGCGGCAACAGTGCTTCGGCCAGGCGGGCCAGGTTCCATTGCGCGATGGGCGGCTGGTTGGCGTAGGCGTAGCGGCCCTGTTGGTCGATGCTGCTGAAGACCGCGCGGGGATCGAAGGCCTCCATGAAGGCGCAGGGGCCGTAGTCGATCGTCTCACCCGACAGCGCCATGTTGTCGGTGTTCATCACGCCGTGAATGAAACCCACGTTCATCCATTGCGCCACCAGGCGGGCCTGGCGTTCGCATACCGCGTTCAGCAGGCCCAGGTAGCGATCAGGTTGGCCGACGAGGCCCGGGTCGTGGCGGGCCAGGGTGTAGTCGGCCAGGCGGCGGAGCTGCTCGATATCGCCGCGGTGCGCGGCGTACTGGAAGGTGCCCACCCGCAGGTGGCTGGCCGCAACGCGCGTCAGCACCGCGCCCGGCAGCGGGTGTTCGCGGTACACCGGCTCGCCCGTGGCGGCCACCGCGAGCGCACGGGTCGTCGGGATGCCCAGTGCATGCATCGCTTCACCCAGGATGGCTTCGCGCAGCATCGGGCCGATGGCGGCCTTGCCGTCGCCGCCCCGGGCAAAGGGGGTGCGGCCCGAGCCTTTGTAGGCGATGTCGCGGCGGCGGCCCTGGCGATCGATCACCTCGCCCAGCAGCAGCGCGCGGCCGTCGCCCAGCTGCGGTGAGAAACCGCCGAACTGGTGGCCGGCGTAGGCCTGGGCCACCGGCTGGGCGCCTTCGGGCACCTGGTTGCCGGCCAGCAGCGCGGCGCCATCAGTGCCCTCGAGCACCGACAGGGGCAGGTTCAGCTCCTCGGCCAGCGGGCGGTTCAGAAACAGCAGTTGCGGCGCCGGCACCGAGGCAGGCTGCCATGGCACGTACAGCCCCGTGAGTTCGCGGGCGTAGGTGTTGTCGAAAGCGAAAGCGGGCATCCGCGAAGTGTCGCGGTTTCGCCGCGCGGGTGCGGCGCCGCAGGAATTCGGCCCCGCCAGGTGGGGGCTTAGGGCGTGCTCACACTACGTAGCCCCGATGCGTTGCCCAACTTGCCCAGGCACCAGCCTGGGCGGCGTCGGGCGCCTTGCCCTGCATCCCTGGACAACCCGTTCGCACGGGGCTGCGTAGTGTGAACACGCCCTGATCCGGTGGCCCCGAGGGGGAGGCCCCCGGGGCGGGGGGCGTCAGTTGGCGCTGAAGGTGATCTTGGTGACGTTCTTCGTCACAGCCACCCCGTAGTTGCAGGCGGGCGCGCTGTTCGACTTCATCGTGTTCCAGCTGCTCGGCGTGGACTCATTGCCGTTCATGTCGAACACATGAATGTTCGAGAAGGTGATGCTGCCGTTCGAGGGGTATTGGCTGCAGCGGTCGACGCCGTAAGCCTCCTTGGCGCCGCCGAAGTACCAGTCGAACGCCTGGCCGAAGCCTTCGGTGTCGAAGGTGGTCGATTGCCCCGTGTTCTTGTCGACGCTCTTGATCGTCCAGTTGGTGCACACGCCGTTGCTGCAGTTGGCCCCGATCATCGAGCCCTTGATCTTGTCGCCGGTGTTCACGGGGATCGTTGAGCCGTGCCAGGTCTTGCCATCCTTGCAGCAGTTCCAGTTGGTCATCGTCCAGCGCGAATCGCCGAAGCCGTTCCACGCCAGCACGGGTTGCAGGATGGTCTGCACACCGCCGGCGTCTTCGAGGCCGGGGAAGTAGTACAGCACCTGCCCGCTCTTGGTGGTGGGGCCGCTGGGCACCACGAAGTTGGCCACCATCTTCTTGGCCGGCGGCGTGACGTTGGCGTTCGAGTTGCTGTCGGCCACCCAGCCGTTGAACAAGGCGGGCTGCATCCCCGGCTCGACACGTTCGACCGTGCCCTGGCGGGCGACGAAACGCGGGTGCATGCAAGCGGCGGTCTTTGCGACGCTGCCATCACGGCGAACGACGTTGCCTTGCCCGTCGACACGTTCGCCTTCGGCCACGTGGATCACGCATGACGGGTGGAACATGCCATTGGGCGTGACCACGTAGTCCGCGGGTACGCCCAAGGGGCGCGCGGCCTCGTTCAGGTCGCCGACGGTGGTGAGTGCCGATGGGGCGGCCGATGCCGCGCTGGCCCAGGCCGCCATGGAAAGGATGGCGATGCCGATGTGACGGATCAGGTTCATGAGCTCCTCCTACGAGATGAAACAACTGCGGTGGTGTGGCCGAGAGGCGTGGGACCCCATCAGCGCACGGTGCTGGTGGTGATGGCAAACCGGTCCGTTCCCCTGGGCCGGCGCCCGCCGCGGTCATGCTGGTGTGTGCGGGAAGAGTGGTCTTCCCGTGGCTCTCGCGGCTGGTCCCACTCTACTCAGCAGCCGAGGCATCGCGCCATCGGAGATTTGCAAGCATTGACAGATGTTGACCGTGCCTCCACCCGCACGTTGGGCGGGTGAACCGCCGAACAAATCCGCTGCCGGTTCGTCTTCTTCGGTGACACAGCATTCATCGGAGCGTCATGCAGACCGAACCTCTTTACGACGTCGTTGCCGTGGGCCTGGGCCCGTTCAACCTCAGCCTGGCCTGCCTGCTGGAGCCGCTGGCCGGCGTGCGCAGCCTCTTTCTCGAACGAGAGCCAGAGTTCAACTGGCACCCCGGCCTGATGCTGCCGGACGCCACCTTGCAGAACCCCTTTCTGGCCGACCTCGTGACGCTGGCGGATCCCACCAGCCGCTTCAGCTATCTCAACCATTGCCGTGCCGAGGGGCGCCTGTACCGGCGCTTCATCCGCGAGAGCTACACCCTCACACGCCTGGAATACAACCGTTACTGTCAGTGGGCCACGAAGCAGCTCGGCTCACTTCGCTTCGACAGCGAGGTTCGGCAGATCGAGCACGACGCGGCACGCGGTGAGTACCTCGTGAAGGGGGTGTCGCCGAAGAGCCGCGAGCCCTTCTCGGTGCGCACCCGCAAGTTGGTGATCGGCATCGGCTCGGTGCCGAGCTTTCCGGCCAGCGGCGAGCCGCACCAGGGGCTGGTTCACAGCAGTGCCTACTTGCAGCACAAGCGGCGGCTGCAGGCGAAGCGCTCGATCACCGTGATCGGCAGTGGCCAGAGCGGCGCGGAGATCGTGCTCGATCTGCTGCGCGAGCAGCCTCATCACGGCTACGCGCTGCAGTGGATCACACGCTCGCCGCGCTTCTTCCCGATGGAATACAGCAAGCTGACGATCGAGCTGAGCTCGCCGGAGTACGCCCGCCATTTCCAGCGCCTGCCGGCGCCGGCGCGTGAGCGGCTGCTGCGCGACCAGCGCGCCATCACCCATGGCATCAATGCGCGGCTGATCGACGCGATCTACGACGAGCTGGAAGATCGCGCCCAGCGGGCTGCGCCATCGGCCCAACTGCTGCCCGGCTGCGAGCTGACGTCCTGCCAGTTCGACCCGATCCGCGGCGACTATGCGCTCAGCTTCCACCACACCGATCTCGAGGCCAGCTACCTGCACCGCACCGATGGCTTGATCTTCGCCACGGGCTATGCGCACCGGGTGCCCGCCTTCATCGAGGGGGTGCGCCATCGGCTGCGATTCGACGCGCACGGCCGCTACGAGCAGGCCGAGAACCACAGCGTCGACGTGACCGGGCACGAGGTGTTCGTGCAGAACGCCGGCTTTCATGTGCAGGGGCTCACCAGCCCCGATCTGGGCATGAGCTGCCTGCGCAACGCGGCCCTGGTCAAAGAATTGACGGGGGTGGATCACTACCCGGTCGAGCCCCGCATCGCCTTGCAGCATTTCGAGCCACCGGTGGGCGGGCCACTGCAGCGGGTGGAGCGGGATGCGGCCGAGCGCGAGGTGCTGGCGTGAACCGGACCCTGCGCCACAGCATCGTGCTGATGTCGGCGTTTGCCTGCTTCAGCGATGCAGTGCTGATCGCTTTCTACCCTCAGTTCTTTGCCGAGCGCTTCGGCATGCACAGCGAGTTGCACACGGGGGCCTACGTGGCCTGCATCTCGCTGGCCGTGATGCTGGCGTTTCCGCTCTGGGCACAGGTGGCCAGGAGGGTCGACACGCTGCGCCTGCTGGTGTGGACACAGGCTGCTGCGGGGGCGCTGTGCCTGGCATCCATCTGGGCGCCGGCGTTGTGGGTGTACTGGCTGCTGTCGATGGCGATGTTCGTCTGCAAGAGCAGCTACCTGCTGATGTACCCGTACCTGCTGCGGCTTCAATCGACCGATGAGCACGCCGCAACGGTGGGGCTGCTGTCGGTGATCGTGCACCTGGTGGGCATTGCCGGGGCTGCGGCGGGCGGTGCGCTGCTGCAAGGCTGGGGAGCCACCGGTTGCCTGGTGTTCATGGCCGCGGGCGATCTCTTCCAGATGGCGGTTTGTGCCTGGCTGCTGGCCTCGGGCCGGGCGCCGCACGCGGGGGGCATGGCGAAGGCCGACGCCGACGGGCCCAAACGCCCGGTGAGCCGTGCCATCTGGCGCCTGTCGTGGCTGGTGCTGATGTTCGATCTCAGCGCCTACCTGGTGGGGCCGTTCTTCACCGAGCACTGGCAGCGCCTGACCGGGTCGCCCGATCCGCTTCTGGCGGGCCTGGCCTATGCGGTGCCAGCGGGCATGGCGCTGCTGGGTCTGGCCTACAACCACCTGGCCTGCGCGGCCGGCCGATGGCGGGTCGATGCCTTGCTGCCGAACCTGCTGGTGGGGGCGGCGGGGTTGATGCTGCAGGCGGCGCCTTCGCCTGCCTGGCTGCTGATCGGCCGGTGCCTGTTTGGCTGGGCGCTGTTCCAGGGCATCGTCATGCTGGAGACGCGCGTCTTCAAGCTCAGTACCCCCAAGGACTACGCGACCGACTACGCCTTCTTCAACGTCTTCCAGAACTTGGGGGTGCTCGTGGCCTCACTGGTGGCGGGTTGGGTGGTGCAGATGCTCGGCGCGCCGCTGACCTTCACGGTGGCTGCCATCGGCTGGCTGATCACCGCGGTGATGGTGCCCTGGGCCTTTGGCACCGGTGAAGCCATGCCCCGCGGCGCGCCAGAGGCCGCCACGCCCGAGGGGGCGGCCACGAGGCCGGCTGCCACGCACCACACGCCCGAAACCCAACACGCCTGAACCATGATCGACTACACCTTGGCGCCCAGCGGCTGGCAGCCGCCGGGGCCGGCCGGCCTGCGCCTGCGCACGCTCGACCCCGCCGCCGATGCGGCCTGGCTTCAACGCTGGTTCAGTGCGCCGCGCGCCAGTTTCTGGGGCATGCAGCAGCACAGCGTGGCGGATGTCGAGGCCGTCTACAGCCGAATGCAGGGCAGCGGCCAAGCGCTGGCCTGTGTGGGCGAGATCGATGGCGCGCCCGCCTTCGTGCTGGAGTGCTACGACCCCGTGCAAGACGAGATCAGCCGCCACCACCCGGTCGAGCCGGGTGATGTGGGCATGCATTTCTTCGTGGGCCCGGTGCCCGCTGGCCGGAGCGCTGTGCCCGGATTCACCCGGCTCGTCTTTCGCACGCTGATGACCTTCATCTTCGACTACCTCGGCGCGCGCCGCGTGGTGGTGGAGCCGGACATCGGCAACACCAAAGTGCATGCGCTGAACGCCGCGATGGGCTTTGTGGTGCACCGGCCCATTGCGCTGGCCCACAAGACGGCGTTGCTGTCGAGTTGCACCCGAGATCAGTTTCTGCAGGTCACCGTGCCCGCTTCACCCTTGCTTTCGTCATCCAAAGGACTCTGCCGCATGACACGTTCCACTGAAAGATCCGACATCAACGTCAATCATCTGAACCCGGAGGTCTGGCAACGCGCCAATCGGCACCTTGTGCGCAAGGCGATCGCCGAGTTCTCGCACGAGCAGGTACTTCAGCCCGAGCCGGTGGGGGCCCCGGGTCGCGACGGCTGGCAACGCTACCGTCTGGTCAGCGACGATCAGCAAGCGATTTATGAGTTCGAAGCCCAGCGCATGCCGCTGCGACATTGGCGCATGGACGCCCGCTCGATCGAGAAGCGGGTCGAGGGGCGGCTGGCCGCGCTCGACGCGCTGCAGTTCATCATCGAGTTCAAGCAGACGATGGGGTTCAAGCCCGAGTTGCTGCCGATCTACCTCGAAGAGATCAGCAGCACGCTGTACGGCGCCGCCTACAAGCTGACCAACGGGCGGCGTGCCAGCGCGGCGTTGGTCGATGCCGAGTTCCAGGAGATCGAGGCGGCGATGAGCGAGGGCCACCCAGGCTTCGTGGCCAACAACGGCCGCGTGGGTTTCGATGCGATCGACTACACCGCCTACACGCCCGAGACCGGCGCCCGATTCGCGGTGGTGTGGCTGGCCGTGAGCCGCGCGCATGCCGAGTTCAATGCGATCTCGGGCCTGAGCCACGAACAGTTGCTCGAGGAAGAGTTGGGGCCCCAGCGGTTGGCCGGCTTCCATGATCAGCTGCGGGCCATGAACCTGCGGCCGGACGACTACTGGCTGATGCCTGCGCACCCCTGGCAGTGGACGAACAAGCTTGCGATCGGGTTCGCCGCCGAGGTGGCCAACCGAAACATCGTCTTCCTGGGGCACAGTGACGACGAGTACCAGGCCCAGCAATCGATCCGCACGTTCTTCAATGTCAGCCGGCCTACTCGCCGCTATGTGAAGACGTCGCTGTCCATCCTGAACATGGGCTTCATGCGGGGCCTGTCGCCGTACTACATGTCGGGCACGCCGGCGATCAACGAGTGGGTGCATGGTGTGGTGCAGCAAGACGCATCGTTGCGGGACTATGGTTTCACGGTGCTGCGCGAAGTGGCGTCCATTGGCTACCGCAACCGATACTTGGAGTCGGCTGTCGACAAGGACAGTGCTTACCGCAAGATGTTCTCCGCCTTATGGCGCGAGAGCCCGCTGCCTCTGCTGAAGCCGGGCCAGAAGCTGATGTCGATGACGGCGCTGGCGCATGTCGACGCGCAGGGCGAGGCATTGCTGGCGTTGTTGATCCAGCGCTCAGGGCTCGATGCGAAGACCTGGGTGCGTCGCTACCTGCGCGCGTTCCTCGCGCCGATGCTGCATTGCTTCTACGCCCATGATCTGGTGTTCATGCCGCACGGTGAGAACCTGATCCTGGTGATGGAGAACCACGTGCCGGTGCGAGCTCTGATGAAGGACATCGCCGAGGAATGCGCGGTGTTCGACGATGTCGAGCGGCTGGGTGAACGCATCGGGCGCATCGCCGTGGAGATGCCCGACGAGTTCAAGCTGCTGTTCCTGTTCATCGACATCTTCGACGGCTTCTTCCGCCATGTGCAGCAGGTGTTGGCAGACGCGGGCTGCATGGATGCCGAAGCGTTCTGGGCGCTGGTGGCCGAGTGCGGGCATCAATACCAGCGGGCCCACCCGCAGTTCGCGGCCAAATACGAACGCTTCGATCTCTTCACGCCGACCTTCGAGCACTCGTGCCTGAACCGGTTGCAGTTGTGGAACAACACCCACATGCTCAACCTGGCGGACCCGGCCTCGGGCCTGAAGTTCGCCGAACCGTTGGAGAACCCGATTGCGGCGTTCCGCCGTCCGTCTTCGGTGGGCAGCCGCGGCGTGGAAGGCGTTGCCGCGCAGCCGGGGCGTTCGGGCGAGTGCGTGCCGGTCTGATCTTTGGTCTGAGGTGGGGCGGGCCATGCGTGAGGCATGGCCCAGCACATGCGAGAGAGGGGTCAGTCGGCGGGCAGCGCGGCGCGGCAGCAGGCGAGGGCCTGCTGCACCGAGGCGTGGGTGGTGGAAAGCGACAGGCCCAACTGCGTGGCCACCTCTCTCAGCGGCAGGCCGTCAATCTGATGCAACTCGAACGCGCGGCGTGGGCGTTCGGGAAGAGCGGCCAGCGCCTGGCAGACCAATGCGATGTGCTGACGACCGATGGCATGGCGCTCTGGTGAGGCGCACGGGCATCTGGCGTCCAGTTCGTCGGGTGTCTCTTCGAAGAGATCGCCCTCGACGTTCGCCCGGCGCCTGTCGTCGATCGCCAGGTTGCGCACGATGCGGTGGCAGTAGGACACCGGTTCATTCAATGCGCCGCGCGGGCAGGCCGTGGCACGCAGGTAGGCGTCGTGCAACAGATCGTCGGCGCGCTGGGCGTCACCCACGATCTTCAGGGCGGTCTGTCGAAGTTGCGGCCTGTGGGTGATGAACACCGTGGCCAAGGGGTGGTTGGGCAAGAGAGTCTCCCTGTCGCGATGGTTTATGGATTGGAAGGTAATGAGAAGCATTCGCATTGAAATGGTAGCGACTTCCCCTGCCCGCGGGTGAAAACACCCAGGCTGTCGGGGGGAAACGATGGGAGCTAACCGTCGGCGCGAATGACTGCGACGGCATCGCAGGAAGGTGACGAGGCGCACCACAGGCCGCGCCCCAGTCGACCGACAGCAACGCAGTCAGCTTGCAGGGCTAACCGACAAGAAGGGTGGCCACTGTCTGGAGATTCGCGTCAAGCCGGCGCGGCATGCGAACAGCGCTCTTCGGCTTGCCGGACTATCGCCAGCCAAGAACTCTTCGCCCACAGACCTAACGCGAAAAAATGATGCACATGGTCATGGCGTGCGGGCCAGTCGGGCGCCATGTTGGCAACGACGCGTAACGATCAAGATGCATCAAATGATCGCGCGCAGATCTGGCGTCTCGCGGTCTGCCTGCCTACATTCATCTTCAGCGGACAACGCGATCACAGCCCGGCAAGTAGGGCCCTTGCCGGGACATCAACGTGCACTTCAGCATGTGGCAACTGCCGTCTAGGCAGTGTCGCCAGGCAGGGTTGCGTCGTCTCGCGATGGTGTCTTGAAACCCGCCGCACGCACTTCCGGCCCGAAGGCCGCGGCCACCCATGTAGTGAGGAGCTTATGTTGAAACCAACGTTTGGCCTGAAGTCAGCTGGCCGCCCGTTCGTCCATGCTTTCCTGTGGTTCGCCGCCGTGGCGTCGATGCCGGCGCTGGCGGCAGAAGAGGCCGCGTCTCCTGGCGTGAATCCGCATCGCCTGCGGGTGCAGCAATGGCTGTCTGCCGTACCCCAGGCCGAAGGGTCAGCGGCCACTGAGGCCACCACGGTGGTGGACGGCAAACCGGCCAAGCCGGGCAAGTGGCCGTTCATGGTGTCGCTCGTCGACAAGAGCAACTCCAACAACTACGCGGCCCACTTCTGCGGTGGCTCGCTGATCGATTCGAAGAACGTGCTGACCGCGGCGCACTGCGTTCAAGGCGCCACTGCCAACAGCATTCAGGTGCTGGTCGGCACGCAAAGCCTGGTCGAAGGGGGGCGGCGCATCAACGTCACGCGCGTCACGGTGAACCCTGGCTTCACCGCCGACCCGTTCTTGGAGGGCGACGTGGCGGTGCTGAGGCTGGCCGAGGCGGTGACCGACATTGCGCCGGTGGTCTATGCGGGTTCCACCGCCCAAGACGACGCTATAGCGCCCGACAACTCACGCACCACGGTGATGGGCTGGGGTGCATTGGCATGGAACAAGGACGGCCCCGAGGTGCTCTACCAAGCCCCCCTGGTTCGCAACACGATCGACGAATGCAACGGCCTGAGCCTCTACAACGGCGAACTCACGGCGAACCACGTGTGCGCCGGTGATCTGCAGAACCCGGGCAAGAGCGCCTGCTACGGCGACTCGGGCGGCCCGCTGGTCGGCAAGGACGGCAATGGCAAGACGGTGCAGATCGGTGTGGTGAGCGGCGGCCCGCGTGTGTGCGGCGATGTCCCCGGCTACTTCGCACGCGTCGGTGCCTATGCGAAGTGGATCAAGCAGCAGGTGGCGAAGCCCTGAGTGGGCTTCGCGGGAACCCGCTGAACGATTGCCGGCTTGTTGCCGGCGATCGTCGAGGTGTGGTGCACACTCCGCGCCGCCGGAGCGTTCAGATACCCACCGCCCTGGGCGGCTTACCTTGGAGCAAGAGCTCGCGATGGCCACCGGTCGAAGGTACAGACGGTGCGCTGTGGGGCACGGTTTTCAGTGGTGGTCTTGGTGGCGGCAACGGCTACAAAAGCTACGTCGCGATCTACCGCTACGAGCGTGGTGGGCGGCTCGATACCGTCTACCGGTTTGGCCAAGACGGCTTCATGGGCTGCTACCCCGAAGCTGGTTTGATCCTGGCGTCGGACGGGAACTTCTACGGCATCACCGCGGGGGGCGGCCGGGTGTTCAGGCTCGGTCTGGATGGCGAGTACACCGTGGTTCATCACTTCGGTGTCGGTCAGGCCGGTGGTGTTCGGTCGTTTCCTCTCGTGCAGGGCCCTGATGGCGCGCTGTATGGCGGTTGCCAAAGTGGGGGCGAGCAAGGCGTCAGAACGATCTGCCGGATGACGCTCGATGGCGGCTGCGCCGACATCCACCACTTTTCCGGCGGCGGGCCGCGGGTCGGCAAGTGGCCCGTGGGCAGCCTGGTGGCCACCGCCGACGGCCGGATGTACGGCACCATCGACGGCCCGCTGGAGGCTGACGCCGGCTCGGTGTTCGTCCTGGGCAAGGCCACCGTTTGAGCGGCCAGGTCCGACTCACCGACTGCCGGGCCTCTTCGGTCACTTCATCACCGGTTGCCCCAGCGCGCGCAAGGTATCGCGGATGAACTGAGCCCGGTCGCGTGGCTCGGCGATCTCGCGCTCGATGCGCAGCTTGTCGTTGCCCGCCAGCTTCACGTGCCTGTTCTTCTGCACCAGCTCGATGATGCGCATCGCGTCGATCGGCGGGTTGGGGCGGAAGGTGATGCTCATCTGGCGTGGACCGGCATCGATCTTCTGCACACCATAGGGCTTGGCCAGGATGCGCAGGCGGTGGGTGTCGAACAGCGTCTGCCCCTGTGCCGGCAGCTTGCCGAACCGATCGGTCACCTCTTCGAGCAGCGCATCAAGGTGCTCGGCGCGCTCGGCGCTGGCCAGGCGTTTGTAGAGGTTCAGTCGCATGTGCACATCGCCGCAGTAGGCGTCGGGCAGCAGCGCAGGGGCGTGCAGGTTGATCTCGGTGGTGCTGCCGAAGATGCCGCTGGTGGGCGAGAGCAGGTCGGGCTCCTCGCCGTTCTTGAGCGCCCGAACGGCTTCCGAAAGCATGTCGTTGTAGAGCTGGAAGCCCACTTCCATCATGTTGCCGCTCTGGCTGTCGCCCAGCACCTCGCCGGCACCGCGGATCTCCAGGTCGTGCATGGCCAGGTAGAAACCTGAGCCGAGCTCTTCCATCTCCTGAATGGCCTCCAGCCTTTGTGCGGCCTGCTTCGTGAGGCCTTCGACATCGGGCACCAGCAGGTAGGCGTAGGCCTGGTGGTGGCTGCGGCCGACGCGACCCCGCAGTTGGTGCAACTGTGCCAGGCCGAACTTGTCGGCGCGGCTGATGACGATGGTGTTGGCGCTCGGCACGTCGATGCCGGTCTCGATGATGGTTGAGCACAGCAGCAGGTTGTGGCGCTGGCCGACGAAATCGCGCATCACACGTTCCAGCTCACGCTCGGGCATCTGGCCGTGGGCCACGCCGATGCGCGCCTCAGGCAGCAGCTCTTGCAGTTTCTGGCGCCGGTTCTCGATGGTCTCGACCTCGTTGTGCAGGAAGTAGACCTGGCCACCGCGCTTCAGCTCGCGCAGCACCGCCTCGCGGATCGTGCTGTTGCCTTCATTGCGCACGAAGGTCTTGATGGCCAGCCGGCGCTGCGGCGCGGTGGCGATCACGCTGAGGTCACGCAGGCCCTCGAGCGCCATGCCCAAGGTGCGCGGGATCGGGGTGGCGGTCAGGGTGAGCACGTCGACCTCGGCGCGCATGGCCTTGATCGCTTCTTTGTGACGCACACCGAAGCGGTGTTCCTCGTCGATGATCAGCAGGCCGAGGCGCTTGAACTTCACATCCTTGCTGAGCAGCTTGTGGGTGCCGACGACGATGTCGACCGTGCCGGCCTCGATGCCGTCGAGTGCCGCCTGCACTTCCTTGGCGGTGCGGAAGCGGCTGAGCTCGGCCACCTTCACCGGCCACTTGCCGAATCGGTCGGCGATGGTCTGGTAGTGCTGCTCGGCCAGCAGGGTGGTCGGAGCCAGCAGAGCGACCTGCTTGCCGCCGTGCACCGCGACGAAGGCGGCGCGCAGGGCCACCTCGGTCTTGCCGAAGCCCACGTCGCCGCAGACGAGGCGGTCCATCGGCTTCGGGCTGATCAGGTCCTGGATCACCGCGTGGATCGCGGCACGCTGGTCGGGCGTCTCTTCGAAACCGAAGCTGGCGGCAAAAGCCTCGTAGTCGTGGGGTGAGAAGCGGTGCGCCAGGCCCTCGCGCGCGGCGCGCAAGGCGTAGAGGTTGAGCAGCTCGGCGGCCGTGTCGCGCACCTGCTCGGCGGCCTTGCGCCGTGCCTTGTCCCACTGGTTGCTGCCCAGCTTGTGCAGCGGCGCTTCTTCGGCGCTGACACCGGTGTAGCGGCTGATCAGGTGCAACTGCGAGACCGGCACGTAGAGCGTGGCGTTGTCGGCGTAGGTGAGGTGCAGGAACTCGGAGTTGCCGTCGCCCAGGTCGATGTGGATGAGGCCCTGGTAGCGGCCAATGCCGTGGCTGGCGTGCACGACCGGATCGCCGATCTTCAGCTCGGACAGGTCCTTGATCAGCGCGTCGACGTTGCTGGTCTGTTCCTGCTTCTTGCGGCGGCGCGTGGTGGGGGCGCTGGCGAAGAGCTCGGTTTCGGTGATGAACTGGATCGCGCGCTTTTCTTCCGGCTCGTGCCAGAAGAAGCCGGCCGCCAGCGGCGCGGCGGTGATGGCGACTTTCTCGTCGCCGGCCTCGAACTCGGCCAGTGTGGCCACGCTCGGCACATCGATCTTGTGATCGCGCAGCAGTTCGAGCAGGCTTTCTCGGCGGCCTTCGCTCTCGGCCACCAGCAGCACCCGATGGGGCGTTGAATCGAGGTGCTTCTCGAGCGCCGAGAGAGGCTCGGTGGCGCCACGGTCGGTGGCCACATCGGGCAGCGGGCGAGCCCAATCGACGGGCTCGTGGCCGCGCAGGCTCAGCGTAGCATGCCCGGCCACCTGGCCGAAGAACTCGTCGACCTTCAGGAATACCGCTTCCGGCGGCAGGATGGGGCGATCCGGGTCATGCTGCAGGAACCGATGCCGCTCGCGGGTGTCGGCCCAAAAGCGTTGCAGCGCATCGTCCACCTCGCCGTGCAGTGCCAGCATGGCCTGATCGCTGAAGTAGTCGAAGATCGTGGCGGGTTCGTCGAAGAACAGCGGCAGGTAGTACTCGATGCCCGCGGTCGCGATGCCCTGCGCGATGTCCTTGTAGATGCGCGATTTGGTCGGATCACCATCGAGCTTTTCGCGCCAGCGCTGACGAAAGCGGGTGCGCGCCGCCTCGTCCATCGGGAACTCGCGCCCGGGCAGCAGCCGCACTTCGGGCACCGGGTAGAGGCTTCTCTGCGAATCGGGGTCGAAGGTGCGGATGGAATCGATCTCGTTGTCGAACAGGTCGACACGGTAGGGCACGGGCGAGCCCATCGGGAACAGGTCGATCAGGCCACCGCGCACGGCGTATTCGCCGGGCGACACCACCTGGCTCACGTGGCTGTAGCCCGCCAGCGTGAGCTGGCTCTTGAAAGCCGCCTCGTCGAGCTTGGCCTTCTGCTTGAACTGAAAGGTGGTGGCCGCCAGGAACGAAGGCGGCGCGATGCGGGTGAGGGCGGTGGTCGCGGGCAGCAGCACCACATCCACCTCGTGCTGATGGATGCGCCAGAGTGTGGCCAGGCGCTCGGAGATCAGGTCCTGGTGCGGGCTGAAGGTGTCGTAGGGCAGGGTTTCCCAATCGGGAAACACGGCCACGCGCAGGCCCGGCGCGAAGAAGGGCAACTCGTCGGCCAGGCGTTGAGCGTCGCCTGGCTCGGCGGTGACGATCGCCAGCAAGCGCTGCTCCGACGCACGAGCCTGTGCCACGCGCGCGAGCAGCAGCGCATCGGC
Source organism: Ideonella lacteola (assembly GCF_038066555.1). NCBI lineage: Bacteria > Pseudomonadati > Pseudomonadota > Betaproteobacteria > Burkholderiales > Sphaerotilaceae > Ideonella > Ideonella lacteola. Next base: position 44,358 of record NZ_JBBUTG010000012.1, read on the forward strand.
CGAGCCGGTGGGGCGAGGCAGGGTGAATCGTTTGCCGGGGGCGATGACGGGCAGCTGCATGCGGGCCTTGAAAACGGGCGGGGTCCAAAGCACACCGCCCCGCGGCGACGGGGGTCGGCGAGGGGCGAGGTGAAAGCCGTAATTCTAGAATTCGCCGCATGATCATCGAAGCTGCCGGCAGCAAGCCCCGCTGCTATGCGTTGGTACCCTGTGCGGGGGTGGGGGCGCGGTCGGGTGCGGCCGGGCCCAAACAGTACGAGCCGGTGGCCGATCGGCCGATGGTGGCCCACACGCTCGAAGCGCTCGGTCAGGTGCACAGGCTGGCGGCGACACTCGTGGTGCTGGCTCCGGACGACGACCGGTTCGACACGGTGATGCCGGGGTTCGAGGGCGAGCGCGGTTGGGTGGCGCGCTGCGGGGGATCCACCCGCGCCGAGACCGTGGCGCAGGGGCTGGTGGCGCTGCGAGAGCGCGGTGCCCAGCCACATGATTGGGTGCTCGTGCACGACGCGGCGCGTTGCCTCATCCGCGCCGAATGGGTCGACCGTCTGATCGATGCCTGCATGGATGACGAGGTGGGCGGCCTGCTGGCCCTGCCCGTGGCTGACACGTTGAAGGCGCAGGGCCTGGACACCCGTGTGGCTGCCACCGTGGACCGCAATGGCAAGTGGGCGGCCCAGACGCCGCAGATGTTCCGGCTCGGCCTGCTGGCGCCCGCGTTGGCGCATGCGGGCGCTGGCGTGACCGACGAGTCGAGCGCGGTCGAAGCGCTGGGGCACGAACCCAGGCTGGTCCGTGGCGAATGGGAAAACTTCAAACTCACCTGGCCGGGTGACTTTCAATTGGCCGAGCGCCTGCTCGCCACGAGGAGCAAGCTGACATGAACCCGACCTCCACACTGCCGGCGCTGCGGATCGGCGAAGGCTGGGACACCCACGCGCTCGTCATCGGCCGCCCCTTGGTGCTGGGCGGCGTGGCCGTTCCCCACACGCATGGGCTGCTCGGCCACTCGGATGCCGATGCCTTGCTGCATGCGATCACCGATGCGGTGCTCGGCGCTGCCGGGCTGGGCGACATTGGCCGCCACTTCCCCGACACCGCTGCTGAGTTCAAGGGTGCCGACTCTTTCGTGCTGCTGGCCGAGGCCGCCCGGCGGGTGCGGGATGCGGGCTGGGCGGTGGTCAACGTCGACTGCACCATCGTCGCCCAGGCGCCGAAGATGGCACCGCACATTCCGGCCATGTGCCAACGCATTGCCGAGGCGCTCGGGCTCAGCACCGGCCAGGTGAACGTCAAGGCCAAGACGGCCGAAAAGATGGGGCCCGTGGGTGAGGGCCGGGCGATCGAAGCACGTGCGGTGTGCCTGTTGGCCGCGGTCTGAGGCCGCGGGCGCCACCGTGGCTGCCCTTGGGGGGCTCTGTTAACCCGTAGGCGAGCGGGGCGTGAGACGAGGCAATATCGGCACTGTGAAGAAGTGTTCCGGTTCGTTGCCGTGAAGTACCACAAAGACAGAGATTCCTGGAGGGATGAGATGAGCAGATCGACGAGGCGCCAGTTCTCGTTGGGCTTGGCCGCCGTGTGTTGGACGGGCGGCCGGGTGGCCTGGGCGGCCAATGGCGCGCCGTTCGAGAGCACGGTGCAGGTCCAGGGCGCCACCTTGGCGCTCAACGGCAGTGGCAGCCGCTACCGGCTGATGTTCCGGGTGTACGACATGGCGCTGTACCTGCCGCGAAAGGCCAACGCGGTGGACGCCATCATCAACATGGACGGCCCGAAGCGGCTGGCCTTCGTGGCTCAGCGTGACCTGCCCGGCACCGACCTGGGCGTGGCCTTCATCAAGGGCCTACAGGCCAACAACACCAACGACCAGGTGCAGCGCCACACGTCGTCGTCCACCCGCCTGATCGAAATTTTCTCGGGCAAGCCCAAGCTCGCCGCGGGCGATACCTTCGCGATGGACTTTCTGCCCGGCAAGGGCACGCAGTTCTACATACAGGGCCAGCCGCAGGGCGCGCCGGTGGGCGATGCGGAGTTCTTTTCGATGATCCTGCGCATCTGGCTGGGCCCGTCGGCGGTGGAACTTCCGCTGAAAGAGGCGCTGCTCGGCAATCCGCCCCGGTCGACATACTGAAGGGGGCAGGGCGGGGCGAGCCGCCGCTGACCCACACCATTCGTCACGCCGCGCCGACAGGCGCCCGCGGCATTCAAGCCCGCTTGAGGCGAATGTGGGCGATCAGCCCGCCATCGCGCGCATTGGCCAGCTCGAGGTTGCCGTCCATGCGCTGCAGCGACTTCTTGACGATCGCCAGGCCCAGGCCGGCGCCCGTGGCGGCGGTGCGGGCGGCGTCGCCGCGGAAGAAGGGCGTTGTCAGATGTTCGAGCTTTTCCTGCGGCACGCCGGAGCCGTAGTCGCGCACGGTGACGATGATCGAGTCGCCCACCTGAACGTGGGTCACCTTCACCTTGGTGATTCCGGTGTCGATGCTGCGGCCGTAGCGGCGAGCGTTCTCGAACAGGTTGGCGAAGACGCGGCCGAGTTCGGTGTCGTCGCCTTTCACGCGAAGCCCTGGCGTGAGCCGCAGCGAGATGCGGATCTGCGAGGTGTCGCGGAAGGCAGCGGCTTCGCGAACGATCACCTGCGTCAAGTCGACCGGGCCGGTGCGCGTTTCGTCCGGCCGCGCGTAGTCCATGAACTTGTCGATGATCGCGTCGAGCTGGTCGATGTCCGCCGCCATGTTGCGTCGAGCTTCGTCGTCCGCCACGCTGATCTCGGCCTCCAGGCGCAGCCGGGCCAGAGGGGTGCGCAGGTCGTGGCTGATGCCCGCCAGCATCACCGCCCGTTGCTCTTCCACCTTGGCCAGCTCACGCGCCATGCGGTTGAAGCCGATGTTCACCGCCCGGATTTCGCTGGTGATGGTGGATTCATCCAGCCGCGAGTCGTATTCGCCTTCACGGATGCGGCTGGCGGCGAATGACAGGTTCTGCAGCGGCCGGTTGATCAGCCGGGCGATCATCACCGAGCCCAGCAGCGTGGCGACCAGCGCGATGGCCACCCAGACGAACCAGGTGCCCGGGGTGAGCGGCTTCAGTCGAGCCGATTCGGCCTGCATCCAGTACGGATCACGCTCGATGTTGAAGCCCACCCACAGCGCATCCACGCCGTTGACGGTGCGCGCAACGATCGTGCCTTCGCCCAGCCGATTGCGCAGATCGGTGGCGACCAGGCGGGTGAAGCGATCGGTTTCGAACGGCTCCCAGCGGTCACCCGGCTCGCGCGGCAGGATCTTGACGGCCTCCTGGTCGCTCATGGTCTTGACCACGGCGATGCGGTTGATGCCGTCGGAAAAGCGCAGCGCGGCCCGCGACAGGTTGACCAGGCTGGCGATCTGCTGCGCGGCCTGGACGGCCCGGGGCTCGAACTCGAGTTGCCTGAGCGTCTGCACCCATGCAAACACGCCGCCAAAAAGCAGCAGGCCGAGCAGGAAGAAGGTGCGCCAGAAGAGGTTGAGCGCGAACGGGGGACGGGCGATCGCCATTACAGGACTGCGTCAGATATTCTTGCGATTGTGACGGAGCGCCACGGGGCGGCCGCTCAGGCGAACCCGGCCATGTGGCGCATCGAAGGGCGCGTCCACGTACGGGGTGGACGAGAGCGGCTGTGCAGTCCAACCCGGCAGCCTCATGAAGCAGTGCCGGGGCGCCCCGAGTTTCGTCATCCCGCTCGGGGCGTGGCGGGCCGGGCGCTGCCCGGTCCTCGGGGCTGCTCTCAGGCGGCGTCGCCCGGCACGAACACGTAGCCCACGCCCCAGACCGTCTGGATGTAGCGCGGGTTGGACGGATCGGGTTCCAGCATCTTGCGCAGGCGCGAGATCTGCACGTCCAGGCTGCGGTCGAAGGGCTCGAACTCGCGGCCGCGGGCCAACTGGGCCAGCTTGTCGCGCGACAAGGGCTGGCGCGGGTGGCGAACCAGGGCCTTCAGCATCGAGAACTCGCCGGTCGTCAAGGTGATCTGCTCGCCGTCTTTGGTCAGACGGCGCAGCGACAGGTCGAACTCGAACGGGCCGAAGGTCACCACCTGCGGATCCTTGGCGGGCGCGCCGGGGGCTTCTTGCGCCGGGCGGCGGCGCAGAACGGCGTGGATGCGGGCCAGCAGTTCGCGCGGGTTGAACGGCTTGGGCAGGTAGTCGTCGGCGCCGACTTCCAGGCCGACGATGCGGTCGACATCTTCGACCTTCGCCGTCAGCATGATGATCGGGGTGGAGTCGTTGGCGGCGCGCAGGCGGCGGCAGATCGACAGGCCATCTTCACCGGGCAGCATCAGGTCGAGCACGATCAGGTCGATGGTCTCGCGGGTCTGCAGGCGGTTCAGGGCCTTGGCGTCCTCGGCCAGCAGCACCTCGAATCCTTCCTGGGTGAGGTAGCGCCGCAGCAGGTCGCGGATGCGGGCATCGTCGTCAACGACGACGATGCGGTCCGGGCGGGCATTGCTGGTGGTGCTCATAGCGACTCCAAATTTGTAACAGAGGCATTGTGCAAGCCGAAAACCCTGGTTTTTGGCTGCCCTGACCCTCTGTTACAAATGTTGCCCCCTCTGGCGAGCGGTTTGCCCGTGGCCTTGTCGGCCCGCAAACGGCCCACGTTCGTTGAAACTTCACCCTCTACTTCATGCGCTTTATGCCGACTCGCTCATCTTTCTCGCCCCGTCATGTCGCCTCGATGGCGGCTGCCTTTCTGGTCGCCGCGGCGCCCGTGCTGGCTTCAGCCCAGGCGCCGGCCGCTGCCAGCCCGGCACCCGAAGGGGTGCTGTCGATCACCAGCTCGGCGACGGTCGACGTGCCGCACGACTGGATGATGCTGACGCTGTCGGCCAACCGAGAGGGCGTCGACGCCACCGCGGTGCAAACCCAGCTGAAGCAGGCACTCGACGCGGCCATGGCGGAAGCCCGCAAAGTGGCCAAGCCGGGCCAGGTGGAACTGCAGTCGGGCGCGTTCTCCGTGCAGCCGCGCTACAACCAGAAGGGCCAGGCCAATGGCTGGCAGGGCCGCACCGAGCTCACGATCGAGGGTCGCGACATGGCGGCCATCGCGCAGCTCAGTGGTCGCATCAGCTCGATGACGATCTTGCGGGTGGACTATGGCCTGTCGCGCGAGGCGCGCGAGAAGGTCGAAGGCGAGGTATCGGCCCAGGCTGTGGCACGGTTCCGGGCGAGGGCGGCTGATTTGGCCAAGCAGTTCGGCTATGCCGGCTACGCGATTCGCGAGGTCAACGTCGCGACCGACGGCTCGGCGCCGCCGCCTCAGCCCTACGCACGGGGCATGATGGCCGCCAAGGCCGAGATGGCCGATGGCCCGCTGGCCACCGAGCCGGGCAAGGGCACGGTGTCGGCCAGCGTCAGCGGCAGTGTTCAGATGAAGCCCTGATCGGGGCGGGGCCCGCGTCGCGTCGGGCCCCGATCTCATCCGTTCACCGGGTCAAAGCGTCACAGCGTCACTGGGCGACCCAGCCGCCATCGACGTTGATGGCGGCGCCGCGAATGTTGGCCGCGGCCGGCGAGCACAGGAACACCGCCAGGCCCGCCAGCTCTTCGGGGGTGGTGAACTGCAGCGACGGCTGCTTCTCGGCCAGCAACTGCTTTTTCGCCTCGTCATTGCTGATCTGCTGGGCCTGTGCACGCGCGTCGACCTGCTTTTGCACCAGCGGCGTCAGCACCCAGCCCGGGCAGATGGCATTGACCGTGACCGGCGTGGTGGCGGTTTCGAGCGCCACCGCCTTGGTGAGGCCGATGATGCCGTGCTTGGCCGCCACGTAGGCCGACTTCTGGGCCGACGCCACCAGCCCGTGCACCGACGCCACGTTGAGAATGCGCCCGAAGCCGCGCTGCTTCATGCCCGGCAGCGCCACCCGGATCGCGTGGAAGGCCGAGCTGAGGTTGATGGCGATGATGGCGTCCCAGCGCTCGACCGGGAACTCTTCGACTGGCGCCACGTGCTGGATGCCCGCGTTGTTGACCAGCACGTCGACCGCGCCGAACTCTTCTTCGCAGGCCCGGATCATGGCCTCGATCTCAGCCGGCTTGCTCATGTCAGCGCCGTGGTAGCTGACTCTGGCCCCGCCGGTCGAGAACTTGGCGACCTCGGCCTTGGCTGCTTCGACATCGCCGAAGCCGTTGAGCATCACGTGGGCGCCCTGGGCGGCCAGGGCCTGGGCGATGCCCAGGCCGATACCACTGGTGGAGCCGGTAATCAGCGCGGTCTTTCCATTGAGCATGAACAATCTCCGGGTGGGTTGCTACAGTGATTATCAAGACACCGACCTTGCAAGAACATGAACAACACGTCTTCACCCCGCTTCGACAGCGTGCAATGCCTGGACACGCGGGGGCTGCATCGCATGGCCTGGACAGAGTGGGGCGACCCACACAACCCGCGGGTGCTGCTGTGCGTGCACGGCTTGACCCGGCAAGGGCGAGATTTCGACACCCTGGCCCAGGCGCTGGCGGTGGACTATCGCGTGGTGTGCCCCGACGTGGTCGGGCGCGGCCGCTCGGACTGGCTGGCCGATCCGGCCGGCTACGCGATTCCCAGCTATGTGGCCGACATGGTGACGCTCATCGCTCGCCTGAACGCACGTGAGTTGCACTGGGTGGGCACGTCGATGGGTGGGCTGATCGGCATCAGTCTCGCCGGGTTGCAGAACTCGCCGATCCGGAAGCTGGTGCTCAACGACGTCGGCCCGAAGATCGAATTCGAGGCGCTCACGCGGATTGGCGAATACCTGGGTGAGCGGGCCCACTGGGCGACCGTGGATGAAGCGGCCGATGCGTTGTGGGAGCTGTCGAAGAGTTTCGGCCCGCACACCCGTGAGCAATGGCTGGCGTTGACGCGGCCCCAGCTGATCCCCGACGGTGCGGGTTTCAAACCCCATTACGACCCCCGCCTGGCGCTGCCTTTTCATGCCGTCACGCCCCAGGTGGCGGCGGCTGGAGAGTTGATGCTCTGGCATCTGTACGACCAGATCCAGTGTCCGACGATGGTGATTCGCGGGGCCGAATCCGATCTGCTCAGCGCCGCCACGACCCAGTTGATGGCGCAACGGGGCCCGCGTGCAAGGGTGCATGAGGTGGCCGGTGTAGGCCACGCGCCGATGCTGGTTCAACCCGACCAGGTCGAGGCGGTGCGCAGCTTCCTGTTGGGCCCATGAAGAGCCAGGCTGTTGCGCTGGCCGAGCCGTCTGCGCCGATCGTGGCGCTGGCCGATGACCTGAGCGCACCTCCACCCGCACCGGCGGCCGCACCGGGGGCCGAGCCGGTCGACCAGGGCGCTTCCGCACTGGAGCGGGCTCGTGCCTTCGCCGAGCCGCTGCTGCAGGGGCGTGTGCTTGACACCGGCGAAGACGCGTATGCGCACGCCGATGGCGTCGCCGCGATCTTGCGGGCCATTGGCGGTGCGCCGGGCCTGCAGGCCACCGCGTACCTCGTCTACGCGGCCGATGGGTTGCAGCGCCCTGAAGAAGTGGTGGCCAAGGCCTTCGGCCCTTCGTATGCCAGCCTGGTGGGGTTGACACGCAAGCTCGTGCAGATCCAGCGGGCCGCGCGTGAGGCGCAAGTCGAGCAGGAGTTCCAGGCGCGTCAGACCGAGCGGGTGCGCAAGATGCTGCTGGCGTTCTCGCGCGATCTGCGTGTGGTGCTGCTGCGCCTGGCCTCGCGCCTGCAGACCTTGCGCTACTACGCGGCCGAGAAGCAGCCGTGCCCGCATGCGCTGGCGCTGGAGTCGCAGCAGGTCTTCGCGCCTTTGGCCAATCGGTTGGGCATCTGGCAGATCAAATGGGAGATGGAAGACCTTGCCTTCCGCTTCCTGCAGCCCGACGAATACCGCCGCATTGCCCGGCTGCTGGCCGAAAAGCGCGTGGAGCGCGAAGCGGGCGTCGAGGTCGTCCGGCGTCAGATGGCCGAAGACTTGAACGCGCACGGTGTGGCCGCGCTGGTCTACGGGCGGCCCAAGCACCTCTACAGCATCTGGAAGAAGATGCAGGGCAAGCAGCTCGATTTCGCGAAGGTGCTCGATGTGCGTGCGCTGCGCGTGATCGTGGCCGATGTGCCTGCCTGCTATGCCGCGCTGAGCCGCGTGCACGAGCGCTACAACGCCGTGTCGGGCGAGTACGACGACTACATCGCCAAGCCCAAACCCAATGGCTATCGCTCGCTGCACACCGTGGTGCTGGGTGACGACGGCCGACCGATCGAAGTGCAGATTCGCACGCAGGCCATGCACGAGCATGCCGAGTACGGCGTGGCCGCCCACTGGGCCTACAAAGAGGCGGGGGTCAAGGGCTACGCTGGCGTGAGCGCTGCGGGTGAATTCGAGGAGCGTGTGGCCGAGGCGCGCAAGGCCGTGTTGCGCCAGCTGCTGGCTTGGGAGCGGGATTTCTCGTCCACCAGCGCACCGGCGGGCGAGGGCACCAGCTTCGACGACCGCATCTATGTCTTCACGCCCCAGGCCACGGTGATCGAGCTGACGGCGGGGGGCACCCCGATCGACTTCGCCTACGCGGTGCACACCGACCTGGGCCACCGTTGCCGGGGCGCGAAGGTGGATGGCGCCATGGTGCCGTTGAACACCCCGCTGCAAAACGGGCAGACGGTCGAGGTCATCGCCACCAAGGAGGGTGGGCCGTCGCTCGATTGGTTGAACACCGAACTTGGGTTCCTGCAAAGCCCCCGTTCGCGCTCGAAGGTGCGTGCCTGGTTCAACGCCCTTGCAAACGGTGAAACGATCGCGAAAGGACGCGACCTCGTCGAAAAGCTGCTGCAGCGCGAAGGCAAGACAGCGCTGAAGCTCGACGATCTGGCCGAGAAGCTCGGCTTTCGCGATGCGCAGGCCTTGTTCGAGGTGGTGGGCAAGGACGAGTACTCGCTGCGCAACATCGAGACCTTGCTGCGCCCGCCCGAGCCGCCGCCCGAGGCCGACGAAATGCCGGCGCTTCGTCGCTCGCGCGCCGATGTCACTGGCGCCAAAGGGGGCGTGCTGGTCGTGGGGGTGGAGTCGCTGCTGACCAACCTCGCGCGCTGCTGCCGCCCGGCGCCGCCGGATGCGATCGGCGGCTTCGTCACGCGCGGCAAGGGTGTGGCCATCCATCGGCGCGACTGCACGAACTTCCGCCACATGGCCGCGCAGATGCCCGAGCGGGTGATTGCGGTCGAGTGGGGCACCCCGCCCAAGGACCGCGATGCTGCCTATCCGGTGGATGTGTCCATCGAGGCGAGCGATCGCCAGGGCCTACTGCGCGACATCTCCGAAGTCTTCGCCAAAGAGAAGATGAATGTCACCGGCGTGAAGACCCAATCGGTGCGCGATGCCGAGGGCAAAACCGCCTGGATGGTGTTCACCGTCGAGGTGGCCGATGCCTCGCGTTTGCGTCAGGTGATGTCGCAGGTGGCCAGGGTGTCGGGCGTCCGCCACGTGCGTCGCAAATAGAATTTGCGGGCACCCTCAAAAACCTTGCTATACTGCGAGGCTTCGCAGCAGGCGCGTAGCTCAGTTGGTTAGAGCACCACCTTGACATGGTGGGGGTCGTTGGTTCGAATCCAATCGCGCCTACCAGATACGATGGCCCGTAAGTTGTTGTCACTCAACGCCTTACGGGCCTTTTCGCTTCTGGCGTCCATCGGCTGGGGAAGAATCTGGGAAGAATTCTGCCCCGCGCAGATCGCCCCACCGCCGCCCATGATCTCGGCCATCCGGTTGCGCATCGCGCCGCCGTCGGCTCCAGGGATCCACCGCGCGTAGACCTCCAGCAGTATCTTGACGCTGTGCCCGAGCTGGGCCGCGATGTAGGCCGGCGCGATGCTGTTGCTGGGCGCGCCTGAGGGAACGGTCTTCCAGAACCCCGGCTCGATGTGCTGCAGCGTGAATCTAACGTCCACCAGCGGCTGCGCCGGGCTCGTGAGCGATTGCGTACCAAGTACGGGCTGCGCGAGTTGGTGACATCGCCGCTTGAGGGCCTGGATGACACTGGGCTTGCGTTCTACCTCAAGCAACGAGAGGTCATTTCAACGCAGGCTCCGCTGTCCTGACGCTCCGTTGGCGTCAACGCCGATCGGCGGCTGCCTGGCGTTGGCGCCACCATGTCCTGGCCCTTTGAATCGCAGCAACTTCTCGCTGCTGGCTGGGAGGACCGGAGACAGATGGCGGGAAGCCGAAATCCTGCCCTGTGAGCTGTTCGATCCCTTCGGCGGCCCTCATGGCGACCAGGTGGTCCTTGTCGTCAAGGTATGTCGCAAGGAACGGCACATCCTCTCGCTTACCTAAATCTGCAACGGCACCGACCACCCATGTCCGGGTCTGGGCCGACGAGTGCAGGGCTTTGGTCTTTAGAACGGCAACAGATTCGACAGCATGCAGCATCGTCAGGGCCAATGACATTTGCTCAATGACGCCGCCGTCCTTCTCGTTCTTGATCGCCTGCATCAGGAACGATGTCACCGACGTGTCTTTGATTTCGCCGAGCGCGCGTGCGGAGTTGGCCCGAACGTAGGCGTGTTTCGATGACAGCGACTGGGCCAAGAACGGCACCGCCCCTTTGAATCGGAGGTGACCGATGCCGCGTATCGCGAGCCAAGCAGTATCCGAGTCGCCGGCGCTTCTGGCGACCTCGAGCAAGGCCGGACCAGCATCTGGGTAGCTCTGCGTGAGCTTGTCCAGGATCAGCTCCTTTGCCGCCACATCTCGCTCGGTCTGAAAGCTTGCAAGCAACTGGGAAGAGCCTTCCGCGGCGAACGCAGGCACGTAGAGCAGTCCTGCTGTCATGAGAAGGGCTGACACGATCTTCAAAGTTTTCATTGCAGCTGCAGGCCTGATCGCAACTCGGAATTGCGACTGTACGACTGAAAGGAGCGCCGGGCCGTGCTTCCCAGCCAGTCGCGACCCCATCGTCAAACCATGTGGTCGCGCATTGCAAGGCGAGGGGATAGATGAACATGGACCCGTGCGTTCTTACGGCGATCGCCACCGGCATCGTCTCCGTCGTCACGACGGCGGTCGGCATCCGCGGCGCCGTGCGCAAGCAGGCCGAAGAGAACGAGGCGACGATCCAGCGGATTGCGCTGGAGCAATCGCAAGCTGCCTTCGCCTCGGTGCAAATGGAAATCGACCGCTTGCGCGCCGACAACGACCGGCTGCGTGCCGACAACGATCGTTTGACCCGCATGGTCGATGACGTGGGCCGCGACAACGCCCGGATGGCCGAGCGCCTGCAGCACATCGAGGCGCGCAGACCGAATCTGGTGTGCAGGCCAGTTGCCGGTGAGATCAAAAGCCGGCAAAACAGGCGCATGGCCAGGGAAGAATCCAGGGAGGAATTCGGCGATTCCAAGCTAACTGACGCCTACTGCTCCCTGGTACGGTTGACGTGCGATGACCTCGATTAGCGGCGCTTATTAGTTCGAATCCAATCGCGCCTACCAAACACGATGGCCCCTGGTTCTTCACGGAACCAGGGGCCTCTTCGTTTCTGGGTCGCACGTAGGCACCGCGTGTGCGCTGAACCGACACCGGACCCGCGCAGCGACATGAACGCGGTCTCGCATCGCTCTGCCGGGAAGGCGAGCGCGGCATTGCGACACACGAGCACAGCCAGCTGTCCCAGGCTGCCACAAGCCGAACGCCGGATGACCGTGTGGCTCTGGGTTCACCCGCATCCACACGGCTTGTTGGCGCGCCTTTGGGGATGGCATGGGGGTGGCATGGGCATTGCGCAAAAAGGGCGCTCCCGGGATACGCGGCGGTTCGCTGCGGCGGGCGCTTCACTCTACGCAATACCGGAGACATTCACCATGCGCGTTCCTGCCCTTCGTGCACTTTCCGCCGCGGTCATCGGCGCCACGGCGTCGCTCGCTGTGCCTGCGGCCGTCACCGATCAGATGATTCAAGCCGAGCCGCGAACCGGCAAGAGCGTGCTCTCGTGGGGCCTGTCGACGGATGGGCAGCGCTACTCGCCGCTCAAGCAGATCAATGCAAGCACCGTGTCTCGCCTGACGCCCGCCTGGGCCTTCTCGTTCGGCGGCGAAAAGCAGCGCGGGCAGGAAAGCCAGCCGCTGATCTACAACGGCAAGATGTTCGTCACCGCGTCGTACTCGCGCCTGTTTGCGCTGGACGCGGCCACGGGCAAGAAACTGTGGAAGTACGAGCATCGTCTGCCCGAGGGCATCATGCCCTGCTGTGACGTGGTCAACCGCGGCGCGGCGCTGTACGACAACCTGGTCATCTTCAGCACGCTCGATGCGCAGCTCGTGGCGCTGAACCAGGACACCGGCGAACTGGTCTGGAAGGAAAAGATCGACGACTACCAGGCGGGTTACTCGAACACGGCGGCTCCCATCATCGCGGGCGGCCTGCTGCTGACCGGCGTGTCGGGCGGCGAATTCGGCGTGGTGGGCCGCGTCGAGGCGCGTGATGCCAAGACGGGCCAGTTGGTGTGGGTGCGTCCCACCGTCGAGGGCCACATGGGCTACAGGTTCGACGCCAGCGGCAACAAGATCGAGAACGGCATCTCCGGCACCACCAACCAGAGCTGGCCGGGCGATTTGTGGAAGACCGGTGGGGCCGCCACCTGGCTGGGCGGCACCTATGACGCGAAGACAGGCCTGGCCTACTTCGGCACCGGCAACCCGGCGCCGTGGAACAGCCACCTGCGCAAGGGCGACAACCTCTTCTCGTGCTCCACGGTGGCCATCGATGTGAAGACCGGCCAGATCAAGTGGCACTACCAGGGCACCCCGAACGATGGCTGGGATTTCGATGGCGTCAACGAGTTCGTCACCTTCGACGCGGGCAATGGCCGGCGCCTGGGCGGCAAGGCCGACCGCAATGGCTTCTTCTACGTGCTCGATGCGCAGACAGGCAAGCTGGAGAACGCGTTCCCGTTCGTCAAGAAGATCACCTGGGCCAGCAGCATCGATCTGAAAACAGGCCGCCCCAACTTCGTGGCCGAGAACCGCCCCAGCGATCCCACGCTGGGTGATGGCAAGAAGGGCGCCTCGGTCTTCTCGGCGCCGTCGTTCCTGGGCGGCAAGAACCAGATGCCGATGGCGTATTCGCCCGACACCAAGTTGTTCTACGTGCCGGCCAACGAGTGGGGCATGGAGATCTGGAACGAGCCCATCGCCTACAAGAAGGGCGCGGCCTATCTCGGTGCCGGCTTTACCATCAAGACCATCAACGACGACTACATCGGCGCCTTGCGCGCGATGGATCCGAAGACCGGCAAGATCGTCTGGGAGGTGAAGAACGGCGCGCCGCTCTGGGGTGGTGTGCTCACCACCGGCGGCAACCTGGTCTTCTGGGGGACGCCGGAGGGCTACCTGAAGGCCGCCGATGCGAAGACCGGCAAGGTGGTGTGGGAGTTCCAGACCGGCTCCGGGGTGGTGGCCCCGCCGGTCACCTGGGAACAGAACGGCACGCAGTACGTGGCGGTGGCCTCGGGCTGGGGCGGTGCCGTGCCGCTGTGGGGCGGCGATGTCGCCAAGCGGGTGAACTACCTGGAGCAGGGCGGTTCGCTGTGGGTCTTCAAGCTGGCGGGCAAGTGATGAAGCCGCGCGCGTCATCGCATTCTTCGCGCCGCCGTGTCTTCCTGCTGCGGGCCGCGGCCTGCAGCGCAGGCCTGGCTGCGGCCGTGCCGGCTCGCGCCGCGCGGGTCGACGAATCGGACGAGGCGGCCACGGCGTTGGGCTACCGGCACGACGCGTCGCAGGTCGACACGAAGAAGTACCCTCAGTACGCAGTGGGCCAGCGCTGTGCGAGCTGTGCCTTCTGGCAAGGTGCCTCGGGCGATGAGTGGAGCGGCTGCTCGATGTTCGGCCGCAAGCACATTGCCGCCGGCGGATGGTGCATCGCCTGGCGCAAGCCTTGACTTTGGGGCTGGCCATCGCTGGATGGTGATCGCGGCCCGTGCCATCGCACGGGCCCGCCGAGCCGCTCAGGCGGTGGCTCGGGTCGCGTCCAGCAGGTGCCAGCCTGGCGTGCAGCCGCGGCGCCCCTGCTTGTCGACCCACAACACCTCCACGCCCCAACGGCGCGCCAGGGAGGTGATGCCGTCGGGGCCGGCCATGAACATGGGTTTGGTCAGCGCATCGGCCAGCGCTGCGCGGCGGGCCGCCACCGTCACCGCGGCCAGTTGCGGAGGTGACCAGCCGGTATTCGGGTCGACGATGTGGTGATGCCGATGGTCGGGCGTGAAATCGCTCGGTGAATCCGCGGAGGTGGCCACACATTGGCCGTTTGGCGCGATCAGGGCGATGGGATGTGGCGCACCCCGCGGATCCGCAACGCCCAGGTGCCAAGGTTGGCCGTTGGCGTTGCCGCCCATCGTGGCCCACTCGCCGGTGTCGATCAAGGCGTGGGCGATGCCATGGCGGTGCAGCACCTCGCGCACCCGGTCGCAGGCGTGGCCCTGCGCGATGCCGTTGAGCGTCACCGACATGCCACGCCGGCTGAACGCCACACGGCCGGGCTCGATGCGCAGGCCCTGCCAGCCGACGCTCGATCGCGTCTGCGCCACCTCGGTGGCGCTCGGTACACGGCCCTCCTGCCGGGCGTGTTCGAACAGTTGCCACAGCGGTTGCACCGTGGCGTCGAACGCGCCGCTGGTGTGTCGCGACACCCACTGAGCCAGCCGCAACACCGTCATCAGCTCGGCCGGCACTCGCTCGAGCCGACCTTCGCGATTCAGGCGCGAGAGGGCGCTGTCCGGGTCGAACAGGCTCATCTGTGCCTCGATCTGGCGAGCCACGCGAACGGCCTCGTCCAGCGCCTGCTCCAGCCGATCCGCCTGGGCGGCGCCTGCGCGCAGGCTCAAGGTGGTGCCGAACCCGATCCAGTCGCGCCGGCGCCAGACCAGGCCCTGCGGCGCGGCGGGGGAGGCCGGCGACAAGCCGGCGCTCAAGGTGGCCAGCAGAAGGGGGCGGCGTTTCATCGGGGTGGCTCCAGGCGCACGGGCGGCGCCGGGCGGATGGGGAAAACCTTGTGGGCTCCGCGTGACTGGGCGATCAGCGGCGCGCAGCGTGAAGCGTCGCGGTGGATGGCCACGCACTCCAGGCATTGGAAGCACTCTTCGTAGTCGATGCGGCCGTCGGTGCCGATGGCCTGGTATTCGCAGCGGTGTCGGCAGGTCTGGCAAGGTGTGCCGCATTCGGCCCGCCGGGCGATCCACGCCCAGCGGCGCAGCCTGCCGCCCAAGGCCAGGGCGGCGCCCAAGGGACAGAGGTAGCGGCAATAGCCTTTGTAGACAACCGCGCTCAAGGCCAGCAGCGCACCCGCCCACAACAGATGGGGCCAGGCCCGCTGAAAGCCGAGTGTGATGGCCGTCTTGAACGGCTCGATCTCCACCAGGGAGTCAGCCCACGGGCTTCCCAACGCGGCGCTGCCGAGCAGCAGGGCCAGCACCCCGTACTTCAGGCGCTTCCAGCGGGCATCCACGCGGCGGTGCGGCCGCCACTGCGGCACGCGAAGCCGGGCCGCGAAGTGGGCCACCAACTCCTGCAGCGCGCCGAAGGGGCACAGCCAGCCGCAGAAAGTGCCGCGGCCCCATACCCACAGGGTGATGGCCACATAGGCCCACAGCACCACGCTGATGGGGTCGAAGAGAAAGAAGGTGAGGCCGTGGCCCGCCCTCAGCGCCTGGATGAGCGCGGTGAGGTTGACGATCGACAGCTGCCCCTGTGCCCACCAGCCCAGGCCCGCGAGCGTGAAGACGAGCCAGGCTGTTCGCCAGCGCGCCAGACGCTGTGCGGAGGCCAACCACCAACCTGGCCGCCCCAGCCATCCCCACAGCCACCATGTGAGCAGGCCCAGCGCCACCAGCAGCATCGCCAGGTCCGCTGCACGGGCTCGCCACATGGCCTGCCACGAGGTGAGGTCCGCCGCCGCGGCCGTGACGTGCGCCGCCGGCAACCGGTACGGCAGCATGAAATCGCGGCTCAGGCGCTCGGGGTAGACGATGCCCTTGTGCCGCGTGACGCGAAAGGCCAGTGTCCAGGGTTGCGCCGGGTCCAGCCCGGCCGCGCCGCTGACCCGAAACACCTTCCACTCGGCCCCGCCCATGCCCGCCGGCAGTCGTGGCGGCGTGTCCAGATCGAGGTCGCGCAGCTCGATCGGCAGCTCGCCCTGGCGCAGGCTCAAACGGTCTGGCACGGCACCTCGAACGAAGTGTTCGCCCACGAAGGTGTCGCTCCCGCGTGCCACGACGATCAAGGCATGGTCGCCCGCATCCAACCGGCTTTTCAGCTGCTGCCAGCCCGCTTCGCCCAACAGGTTTCGACCCAGCGCCGGCAGGCTGACCCACCCCAGCCAGAACTGCATGTGGTCGGCGGTGGCGGGTGTGTCGCTTGGCGGGGTGGCTGGTGCGTCGAAGCCGCTGCCGGCAAAGGCGGCGTCCACGTCGCCGCGACGTATCACCGCGGGCTGCAACAGGCCGCCGTCGATCATGCCGGCCCAATCCATCGGCGTGTAGGTATCGGCGCGCACCTGCCCCACCTGCGCCGGATCTCGGCCCGCGGCATAGCCCAGCTTCGCACGCGCCACCTTCAGCGCCGCGGCCAGCAGGCTCTGGTTGAGGATACGCACCGACGCGGTCGCTTTGGCCACGCCATCGATGTAGACCGCTGCGCTCTCCGCCTGGCCGCCGCGCGCATGGGCGTCGCCGATCTTGATGCCTTGCTGCAGCGACAGCCCGCGGTACTGCTCCACGAAGCGCAGCAGCGGCCCCTCGCCGAGGCCATCGAGGAACACCGGCTCATGCTGAGACAGCACCCGCACTTCCATGAACCGGCCTTGCGCGTCCAGTGCGACCAGCAGGTTCATCGGGGTGCCCGAGAAGCCGGGCACCGGTGCCAAGTCGATCGACTCGAACACGTAGGCCACCAGCACCGTGGCGGTGGCCTCTTGCTTGAAGACCGGCCAGACGGGCAGCGCGGTGTCGCGCTCGCCGAGCATCAACGGGGCTGGAAACAGCGCTTGCAGCGTGTCACGCGTCATCACCCCGGCCTGGGCGGCGCCGAGCGCTCCCCAGGCCAGGCAGGCGATCCAGGCCCATCGCCACAGCGGCAGCACCAGGGATCGGGGGCGGGGTATCGGCATGGCCAGCGTGATGCAACGCACGTGCCGCCCTCAGGCGAGGGGTTCTGTTCCCGACTGCGACGCCTGCCGTGCTGGCGCTGTCGCATCGAACAGCCTGGGTTGTCACTCTGTCTTGATTTGGAACAAGCACCCGCAGGTTTTCCCTGGCGCCGCCGCGGCCAGCCGCCGGCCTGGCCGTGTGGCATGTGGCTTGCACCTCGGCTCACCAAACCTCACCCATTTCAGGAGACACACATGTTGAGGAGACAACGCATCCGGGCCGCGGCCTGGGTCGGGATGGTGATCATCGGTGCGACGGCGGCGGCGGTGGCGCTGGCCCACGGCGATGTGACGCCCCAGGCCGTCGATACCCACGAGTTGCCCTCGCTGGGCGAGCCCTGGAAGGCCGAGAACCCGTTCCGCGCCAACGAGATCGCCGTGCGCATCGGCTCATCGGCGTTCAACCAGAACTGCGCCCGCTGCCACGGCCTGGAGGCCATCTCGGGCGGTATCGCGCCCGACCTTCGACGGCTGGACAACGATTGCGCGGTGATGAAGGACGCGAAGCGGGCCGCTTGTGTGGCCGAGAACGACCAGTACTTCCTCACCACCGTGCGGGGCGGCCGGTCGCGCAACGGCGCCGTCTACATGCCGCCGTTCGAGGGCACCTTGAATCAGGAAGCGATGTGGGCCATCAAGGCGTATCTGGAGACGCGCCGTGAGAAGCCGCTCTGATCCATGCTCGCCCCCGGCGGGGTGGACGCGCCGACGCTGGTGCGGGGCGGCGCTCGGGCTGCCGCTGTGGGCCGCTGCGACTGGCGCACGCGCCCAGCCGGACAGCCACCGGCTGGCCCGCATTCGTGAGCGCGGCAGCCTGATCGTCGGCCTGTACCAGGACATGCCGCCCTTCCATGCCGACGGTCGCGGCATCGACATGGCACTGGGCCAAGCGCTGGCGCAGCAGATGGGCCTGGGGTTTCGGCCCCTGCCTTTCCAGGCCGGCGAAAACATGGGCGATGACCTGCGCAACATGGTGTGGAAGGGGCACTACCTGGGGTGGGGGCCGGCCGACGTGCTGCTGCATGTGCCGCTCGAACGGGCGCTGATGGCGGCCAATCCCCAGGTGCAGGTGGTGGCGCCGTACTACCGCGAGCGGGTGCTCATCGCCTGGGCGGCCGATGCCGCAGCGTCGGTCGAGAGCCTGGCGGATCTGCGCGGGCTGCGCGTGGCCGTTTGCGGCCAATCGCTGGCCGGCTGGCTGCTCGCCGGTGCGGAAGGCGGGGCGCTGCAGGGCAATTTGGTCACGGCGTTTGCCGATGGCGTGGCGGCCGCGCAAAGCCTGCGCGAGGGCCGGGCCGACGCGGTCGCGGGTTTGGCCTCTGAGCTGGAAAGCGTGTTGGCCCACGACGCGCGATTCCGGCTGCAGCCGTTGCCCTCGATCCGCTTCCCGCGCGAGGGCTGGGCGGTGGGTTGCGCGGTTCGTGCCGATGCCGACGACCTGGCCCAAGCGCTGCAGGCCGCTATGCTGGCCTTGCAGTCCGATGGCCGCCTGGCGACTCTCTTCCGTCAATCGAATGTCGACTGGCGGCTTTGACGGCGACTCCAATGCGCACCCGTGCGCTGGACCCTGATGGAACAACATGAACGACAGAGACAAGGCCCGCGCGCAGCCGATGCGCGCACGGGTGGTTGGCCGAGATGCCAGCCGATGGATGGCACCTCGGGCCCTGTCGGGCCCTTCGTCGTTGGTGATCTCCGCGGCCGTCGCGGCGGCGTTCGCGCCCGCGGTCTGCCGGGGTCAGGCGGAGGCGGCGGGGGGGGCGTCGCAGACGGTGGTGGTCACCGGCACGCGCCAGGCCGAATCGGCCTTTGATGTGCCTGCGTCGGTCGACCGCATCGGGGCTGAGCAGATCCGTGACCAGCGGCTGCAGGTCAACATTTCCGAAGTGCTGGCGGCCGTGCCCGGCATGACGGCGCGTGATCGGCAGAACTATGCGCAGGACGTGCAGCTGTCGGTCCGCGGCTTTGGCGCGCGGGCCAGCTTCGGCATCCGAGGCGTGCGCCTGATCGTCGACGGCATTTCCGCCACGCTGCCCGACGGGCAGGGCCAGATCTCCCATGTCGACCTTGCTTCGGCCGAGCGGATCGAGGTGCTGCGGGGCCCGTTTTCGGCGCTGTATGGCAATTCGTCGGGCGGGGTGGTGGACATCGTCACCGAAGACGGCAGCGGCCCGCCCGTGGCATCGGCCAGCGTGGCCGCCGGCAGCGACAGCCTGTGGCGCGCCGGCCTGCAGGTCGCAGGGGGCGCCGGGGCCTGGGGCTACACCGCGAGTGCCAGCCATTTCGAGACGGATGGTTACCGCGACCACAGTTCGGCCGAGCGGGATCTGGGCAACCTCAAGCTCACCTGGCGGCCGGGCGAAGGGCGCAAGCTGACCATCGTGGCCAACAGCATGAGCCTGCCCGAGGCGCAAGACCCCCTCGGCCTGACCCGCGAGCAGTTCGATGCAGACGCGCGTGGGGTGGACGCGGTGGCGCTGAGTTTCAACACCCGCAAGTCGGTGAGCCAGACTCAGCTGGGGGCCAGCTATGAACACAGCTTGGCGCCAGATCAGCGCCTTCAAGCCACGCTCTACGGCGGTCACCGCGACACCGAGCAGTTCCAGGCCATTCCGGTGGCGCCCCAGGGCAGCCCACGCCATCCAGGCGGTGTGATCGATCTCGCGCGGGACTACCACGGCGCTGATCTGCGCTGGTCGCTCGCATCGCCTTCGGCTCCGTTCAGCATGACGGTGGGCCTCAGCTTCGATGCGCTCGACGAGTACCGCCGAGGCTACGAGAACTTCATCGGCGATGTCACCGGTGTGAAGGGTGCGCTTCGGCGTGACGAAGACAACCGCAGCACCGCGTTCGACGGGTATGCGCAGGCCACCTGGCGCCTCGCGCCCGCCTGGCGGATGGATGCCGGGCTTCGGCACAGCACGGTGCGGGTGGAAAGCCGCGACCACTACATCACGGCGGCCAATGGTGACGACAGCGGCCAAACCGACTTCCAGGCCACCACGCCCGTGGCGTCGCTGATGTGGTTGGCCAGCGAGACGCTGCACCTGTACGCCTCGGCAGGGCGGGGCTTCGAGACGCCCACGCTCAACGAGCTGGCCTACCGCAGCGATGGTTCGGCGGGCCTGAACCTCTCGCTGCAGCCCGCGCGCAGCGACAACCTTGAAGTCGGGGCGAAATGGCGATTCGATGGCGGTGCGCAGACGCTCAACCTGGCCATCTTCGGTGTGCGCACCCGCGACGAGATCGTCACCCAGACGAACCAGGGTGGCCGTGCGAGCTTTCAGAATGCTGGCAAGACGCGGCGCGATGGCGTGGAGCTGGGCTGGAGTGGCCGCTGGGGCGGCGACTGGCGCAGCCAGGCTTCGATGACCTACCTGGATGCGCGCTACGACGAGGCGTTTCTGATCTGCGGCGCACCGCCATGCCAGGCCCCGACGATCGAGGTGCCGGCGGGCAACCGCCTGCCTGGCGTTGCCCGCTCGTCCGCTTATGCCAGCCTCCAATGGGCCCCGGCCGAAGGCTGGCGCGGGGGCGCCGAAGTTCGCTACCTGTCTGACGTGCCGGTGAACGACCTCAACACCGATCGCGCAGCGTCGTACACCGTGGCCTCGGCCAGCCTGGGCTACCGCCTGCGCCGTGGCGCCTGGGCCTTCGATGGCTTCGTGCGCGCCGACAACCTTTTCGGCGACCGCTATGCCGGCTCGGTGATCGTCAACGAGGGCAATGGCCGCTTCTTCGAGCCGGCACCCGGGCGCACCTGGCTGGCGGGGCTGAACGTCAGCTACGGCTTTTAGGCCCGTTCCCGCTGCGGGAGGGCGTCGCGATGCCGCGCGTTGATGTCGCGCGGCACCACCCGTCTCGTTGAGGGGTGGCAAGCGCAACCCGTGGCCGTCGCCGTCGTTTCATCGGTGAGCTGCGATTGACCCTCATCGAATAGACGGCTTTCTTGTACGTTTCAATAATTCGTTAGATGATGTGTTTATTCTGTTGAAGCGGCGGTCGCTGGCGTGCGCTTGCGGCGCGCGAACACTTGAAACACCACGGAGACATGACCCATGCCACCTATGAAGACCCTTCAACGGACATTCGCCGCCACGGCCATCGGGCTGCTCGCCGCCGGCGCGGCATTCGCCGCACCCAGCTACCGCATCGAGGTGATCAACAAGGCCAATGGCGTGGCGCCGAAAACGGCCGCCTCGATCAGCGACAACGGCAGTCTGGCGGGCATCGGCACCGAGAGCCAAACAGGAGAAAACGTGTCGTTCCGCTCGCGACGGGGCAAGAAAGTCGAGGCGCTGGCTGAAACGCAGGACATGAACTACCCAGGCAAGCCGCAGGTGAACAACGCCGGTGTGGTGGTCGGGCGCTATCAGGGCGATGGGGGCAACCGCGGCGGCGTGTGGGCGGCCGACGGCACGCTGACCGACGTGGGTTCGATCGTCGGTTGCGACGATTCGCGGGGCGCCTATCCGCAGTCGATCAACGACGCCGGGGCGTACGTGGTCGAAATCGATTGCCCGGTCGGCGGGGTGCCCACCCGGGGCGGGTTCCTGGTTCGCGACGGCGTCGCTGTCAAGGTGCCACCCTCGAACGGCCATGTGACCTTTCCGAGCTTGATCAACAAGCGCGGGCAGGTGGCCGGCGTCACCGACTACCTCACCGTGACGCCGTATGTGTTCACCTGGGAAGAGGGCAAGCCGGTGCGTCAGCTGACGCCGACCGGGCAGGAGATCTATCTCCAGGCGATGAATGACCGGGGCGACGTGGTCGGCATGTCGGTGACGAACCTGGCTTGGCACCCGTTCCTGCACGACGGCAAGGCCATGCGAGAACTGCCGACCTGCGGGCAGCAAGAGGTGTGGCCCGTGGCCATCAGCAACGATGGCTGGATCGCCGGCAACTTCTACGGCCTCGGCGTTTCCAAGGACGCTGCTCTGATTCGCGACGGCCAGTGCGCGGAACTGCAGGCATTGCTCGACGGCAGCGGTGCGGGTTGGTCCGAGCTTTCAGCGGACGACATGAACAACGCCGGCGTGATTGTCGGCCACGGTCGCTTCGAGGGCTATCGGCGCGTCTTCATGGCGACGCCACTGGGCCGGTGACTGTATGAGCCGCTGGTCTATGCAGGCAGGGTGACTCGCTCAACCCTGCTTGCTGTCGAGCAGGCGCAGCTTGCGGTAGATGGTGTTGCGGCTGATGCCGAGCCTGCGTGAGGCGATGGAGATGTTGCCGCCGGCTTCTTCCACCGCGCGCTGGATCGTGCGCAGCTCCATCTCCTGCAGCGTGGCCGGCTCGGTGGCTGCAGGCGTGGCCGGCGCGGCCGAGGCCGCGGGTTCGGCTGCGGCACCCGGCGCTGCGTGGGCGGGCTGGCCGGGGGCTGCGCTCGCCACGCTGGCGCCCGAGGGCAACTCGCGCTGCGCGTCTTCGAGGAAATCGTCCGACAGGTGCGTTCGGTTGATCACCATGTCACTGCCCGCCATCACGGCGGCCGTGCGCAGCACATTGGCGAGCTGCCGGATGTTGCCCGGCCAGCGATAGGCCTTCAGCAGCTCGACCACCTCGTCGTCGAGATCCAGCGGGCGGCTGGGTGATTCGGCGCGCAGGATCTTTCGCACGATGGTCATCAGGTCGCTGCGCTCCCGCAGCGGGGGCAGGCGCACCACCAGGCCGTTCAGGCGGTAGTACAGGTCTTCGCGGAAGGTCTGCGCACTGATCATGTCGCGCAGGTTCCGGTGCGTGGCGCTGACGATGGCCAGATCCACCGGAATCGATTTGGTCGAACCCAGCGGCATCACCTGCCGCTCTTGCAGCACCCGCAGCAGCCGGGCCTGCAGTGCCAGCGGCATATCGCCCACTTCATCGAGGAACAGCGTGCCGCCATTGGCCTGCGCGATCTTGCCGACAGCGCCCTTGCGCCTGGCGCCGGTGAAGGCCCCATCTTCGTAGCCGAACAGTTCAGCCTCGATGAGGCTTTCAGGGATCGAGGCGCAGTTGACCGCGACGAAGGGGTAGCGGGCGCGGTCGGAATCCTGGTGCAAGGCGCGGGCCATCAGCTCTTTGCCGGTGCCGGTTTCCCCCAGCACCATCACCGGAATGTCTCGGTTGAGCACGCGGCGCACCTTGGTGATGGCGGCCTCCATTTGGGCGTCGCCGGTCTGCAGGTAGCGCAGGCCGGAAGGCCCCGGCGAGGCCCCCGGCGTGGCGGGCCGGCTGCCGGCGGCGGCAGCGAAAAAGCCGCCGGTGGCCGCCATGGGCGAGGGGGCGTCGATCACGTCGAGCGCATCGTCGATCGTGGTGCTGCCCAGCGAGTGCCAGGTGGGCCAGTTGAAGGCCGCCCGCATGTGCAGGCGCTGGCCGCCCGGTAACTCCATGGACATCGGCGGCGCCATCGGCGAGCGGAAGTGGTCGACCACCGCGCCGACGGTGAGGCTGAACAAGGTGGCGATGCTGTTCATGCGCAAGGCAGCGCCGCTCATCTGAAGCTGGTCGAGCGCGCTGCGGTTGGCACCCAGCAGCCGACCGTCGCGGCCCACGGCGACGATCCCCTCCATCAGCGTGCCGATGAATTCCGGCCGCGAATGGAAGTGCAGGCGCAGCGCGTGACGGAAGTCGTCCGACAGCCAGTGGTTCTCGATCATCCGGGCCGACATCTTCACAAGGCCCAGCGTGTGCAGGTGGTAGGAGTGCAGGTCACCGGAGACGTCCAGCACGCCCAGCATGTTGCCGCGCGGATCGAAGATGGGCGCGGCCGAGCAGGTAAGGAAGCCGTTGGCGTGCATGTAGTGCTCGCCGGCGTGGACGACCGTGGGCGCCTCGTCGATCAGCGTGGTGCCGATGGCGTTGGTGCCCTTGTTCTGTTCCGACCAATTCGCGCCGGGCGCCAGTGCCACCTTGGAGGCGCGCTGCAAGAAGGCATCGTGGCCCACCGAATGCAGCACCGTGCCCTGGGCGTCGGTGAGCACCACCATGCTCTGGGAGGCCATGGTCTGCTCCAGCAGCAGCTCCATCACCGGCGCGGCATGCAGGTGCAGACGCAGATTGCGCTCGCGGGCCAGGGCGAGGTCCGAGCGGATCAGCGACGCGTGGTCTGGCCGATCGACGCGGGACAGCCCCAGCGCGGCACAACGCTCGTGCGATTGCAGGATGCTCTCGGCGTGCATCGGGTGGCTCAGCGCCGGGGCGGGCGCGACCAGATCTCGGGCCAGGGAGGAGGTGGGCATCGCATGCATCCTTTCGGCCGGTGAAGGCACCCGCGCATCGTAGGCAGAGGTGGGGGGGCTGTCTGTACCGGAATGCCCGTGGCCATTGACGCAGCGCAAGTCGGGCGGTGTGCCAAGTTGACACAAACCGCCGCCGACCTTGCGCGGAGCTGACGCCGGATCGCGCCGGTACACGACTTGTTGCAAGCTGACGCACCGGCACGATGGCCTGGCGCAACGGCCGTCTCGGGCCGGAACAACCGCGCGTGTCAGGCCGGCCGATGGCCCTGTCTAACCCTTGGCTTTCGGCGGCCTGACCGGCCCTTGGGCGCTTGGCACGGATGTTGTGAAGCACAGAGCAGCCGACCGGCTGAGACCCTTCACCCATCCATCCACCGCGAGAGAGACAAGCCATGATCTACGCTGCACCCGGCGCCGCTGGCGCCAAGATCACCTACAAGACCCGCTACGACAACTTCATCGGTGGCCAATGGACGCCGCCGGTCAAGGGCGAGTACTTCAACGTGACCACGCCGACCACCGGCAAGCCCTACACCCAGGCCGCCCGCTCCACGGCGGAAGACATCGAATTGGCGCTGGATGCGGCCCATGCCGCGGCCGACAAGTGGGGCAAGACGGACGCTGCCACCCGCTCGAACATCCTGCTGAAGATCGCCGACCGCATCGAGCAGAACCTGGAGCTGCTGGCCTACGCCGAGACGGTGGACAACGGCAAACCCATCCGCGAGACGCTGAACGCCGACATCCCGCTGACGGTGGACCATTTCCGCTACTTCGCCGGCGCGCTGCGCGCCCAAGAGGGCGGCATCAGCGAGATCGACGAGAACACGATGGCGTACCACATCCACGAGCCGCTGGGCGTGGTGGGCCAGATCATTCCGTGGAACTTCCCGATCCTGATGGCCGCGTGGAAGCTGGCGCCGGCGCTGGCCGCTGGCAACGCGGTGGTGTTGAAGCCGGCCGAGAACACGCCGATCTCGATCCTGGTGCTCACCGAGCTGATCGCCGATCTGCTGCCCGCGGGCGTGCTGAACATCGTCAACGGCTATGGCCGTGAAGCCGGCATGCCGTTGGCCACCAGCAAGCGCATCGCCAAGATCGCGTTCACCGGCTCGACCACCACGGGCCGGGTGATTGCCCAGGCGGCGGCCAACAACCTGATCCCGGCCACGCTGGAGCTGGGCGGCAAGTCGCCCAACATCTTCTTCGCCGACGTGATGGACAAGGACGACGCCTTCCTCGACAAGGCGATCGAAGGCTTGGTGCTGTTCGCGTTCAACCAGGGCGAGGTCTGCACCTGCCCGAGCCGCGCGGTGATCCACGAGAGCATCTACGACAAGTTCATGTCGCGGGTGCTGAAGCGGGTTGCCGCCATCAAGCAGGGCAACCCCCTGGACACCGAGACGATGCTGGGCGCCCAGGCGTCCAAAGAGCAACTTACCAAGATCCTCTCGTACCTCGACCTGGGCAAGCAGGAGGGCGCCGAGCTGCTGTGTGGCGGCAGCCAGGCCAAGCTGGGCGGTGATCTCGATGGCGGCTTCTACGTGCAGCCCACGCTGTTCAAGGGCCACAACAAGATGCGCATCTTCCAGGAGGAGATCTTCGGCCCGGTGCTGGCCGTTACCACCTTCAAGGACGAGGCCGAGGCGCTGGCCATCGCCAACGACACGCTCTATGGCCTGGGCGCCGGCGTGTGGAGCCGCAACGGCAACGTGGCTTACCGCATGGGCCGCGCCATCAAGGCGGGCCGGGTGTGGACCAACTGCTACCACGCCTACCCGGCCCACGCCGCCTTCGGCGGCTACAAGGAATCGGGCATCGGCCGCGAGACCCACAAGATGATGCTCGACCACTACCAGCAGACCAAGAACCTGTTGGTCAGCTACAGCGAGAACAAGCTGGGCTTCTTCTGACGGCTTGGGGTCTTGGGTAGAGGGGAGGCGGGCCACCGCTTCCCCTTTTTGGCGTTTTTGCGCAAGGAGATCGACATGGTCGACAAGGTCATCGCCACGCCGGCGGCGGTGGAGCTGATCGAACACCTCAAGGCCAGGCATGGGCCGGGCCTGATGTTTCACCAGAGCGGCGGCTGCTGTGACAACAGCGCCGCCAACTGCTATTTGCTCGGCGAGATCACCACCGGCGCGGGTGACGTGTACCTGGGCGACATCGGCGGCTGCCCGTTCTACATCGGCAAGGCGCAGTATCAGTACTGGCGCCACACCCAGCTGATCATCGACGTGATCGAGGGCCACGGCGGCACCTTTTCGCTGGAGGGGCCGGAGGGCAAGGCGTTTCACACCCGATCGCGCGTGTTCACGGCCGAAGAGCTCGCGGAGCTGGATGCCTAGGGGGGCTGAGGAGGCGGAAGGGGGGGCCGAAAGGGGCTGAGGACGCCCTGGGAAGACGGCTTCGAGCGGGGGCGCCGGGGCTCGGACGGTCCGGGCCGGCCCTGACAGTGCAATCCCCTGGGAAGGGTAGGGTGGGCGGCGCCTAGAATCATTGTGCAGATGCACAACACCCACTGTGCTGCGGCGCACAAGGAGCTTGAACCCGATGTCTTCCCACCGCCGGCCCTCGCCTGACGCGGCCTCCAACGAGGCCGTCACGCCGCGGGTCCTCAAGAAGTACCCGAACCGCCGGCTTTACGACACCAGCGCCAGCACCTACATCACGCTCGCTGATGTCAAGCAGATGGTGCTCGATGGCATCGAATTCGAGGTTCGCGACGCCAAGACGGGCGAAGAGCTCACCCGCAGCATCCTGCTGCAGATCATTCTGGAAGAGGAAACCGGCGGCGTGCCGATGTTCACCTCGCGCATGCTGGCCCAGATCATCCGCTTTTACGGCCACGCCATGCAGGGCATGATGGGCTCGTACCTGGAGAAGAACCTGCAGACCTTCGTCGAGATGCAGGGTCGCCTGGCCGATCAGGCCCGTGGCCTGTACGACCCGAAGGCCTTCACCCCCGAGATGTGGGCGCAGTTCATGAGCGGCCAAGCCCCGATGATGCAGGGCTTGATGGGCAACTACCTCGAACAGTCGAAGAACCTGTTCGTGCAGATGCAAGAGCAGATGCAGAAGCAGGCTGGCGGCCTGTTCCCCACCTTCCCGGGCATGCCCGCGGGCGACAAAAAGCCTTGATCGACCGCCGCGCGCTCACTCGGCGTGCTGCTTGACCCGGAACACGCCCACCGCCGCCTCCAACGAGCGGGCCTGTTCGGCCATGTCCTTGGCCACGGCGGCGGTTTCTTCCACCAGCGCGGTGTTCTGCTGGGTGGCCACGTCAAGATCGGCGACCGTGCGGTTCACCAGGCCGATGCCGGCGCTCTGCTCGGCGGCCGCGTTGGTGATCTCCTGGATCATCAGGCTCACACGGTTCACGCTGGTGACGATCTCGTCCATCGTGGCGCCCGCGTCTCGTACCAGCCGGCTGCCCGCCTCGACCTTGTCGACGCTGGTGCCGATCAGCGTCTTGATCTCGCGGGCAGCTTCGGCACTGCGTTGCGCCAGCATGCGCACTTCGCCCGCCACCACGGCGAAGCCGCGGCCCTGTTCGCCGGCGCGCGCCGCCTCCACCGCAGCGTTCAGCGCGAGGATGTTGGTTTGGAAGGCGATGCCATCGATGACGCCGATGATGTCGCCAATCTTGCGCGACGCGGCGTTGATGTCGTCCATCGTGGCGATCACTCGTGACACCGCTTCGCCACCCTTGGCGGCCACCCCGCTGGCCCCGGTGGCCACCTCATTGGCCTGACGGGCCGACTCTGTGCTCTGGGTCACCGTGGTGGTGATCTGCTCCATGCTGCTGGCCGCCTGTTGCAGGCTGGCCGAGCCCTGCTCGGTGCGGGTGCTCAGATCCATGTTGCCGGCGGCGATCTGCGCACTGGTGTTCGAAATCTCGCGTGCCGCGGCCTGCACATTGCCCACGACCGTGGCCACCTTGTCGAGGAAGGTGTTGAAGTGGTGGCTGACCTGGCCGAACTCGGCGGTGGCGGGCGGCAGGCGCCGAGAGAGATCGCCGTCGTCGCTGTTCAGGTTGATCACCGCCCGCAGCATGCGCGCCAGCGGCACCATGATCGAGGCGATCACCACGTAAGCCATCACCGCCAGCAGCGTCAGCGAGCCGCCGATCACCGCCACTGTGACGATCTGCGCCTGCTGCAGTCGGGCGGCGGTCTCGGCCTCCAGCTGCTGCGACAAGGATTCGATCGCGTCGCCCGACTGGGCCAGCGCCGCTTCCGCAGTGTCGAATTCCTTCAGGAAGGCGCTCATGACCGGCGCAGTGTCCGCGGGCGAGTCCTTGAGCGTCGCGAGGGTCTTGCGGGCCGCATCGATGTAGCGCTGGACGGCCGGTTCGGCCGATGCGACGGCCTCGTGGGTGGGCTTGGGCAAGTCGGCATCCAGCGCGGACTTGAAGGAGTCGACCATCGCCTTGCCGCTTTCGTCCAACTCCTTGGCGGCCTCGGCGAGCGCGGCGGCGTTGTTCGTGATGGCCGCGACCTGGGCGCCGAAGACCGTGGCGCGGATGCTGTCGTGCATCATGTCGGCGTTCATCGACGCCCGCACGGCCGCCGTCGTGGCCGCGAGCCGCTCGCTCGCATCGAGCCCGGTCCGGCAGTCGTACCAGGCGATGCCCGCCACCGACAGGGTGGCGACGGCGCTCAGGCCGACGAGGCCGATGAGGCGGTTCTTGATGCTGACGGTCTTCATTCGATCGCTCCCTGGTTCGCCATGCTGTCGTTCACGCTCAAGTACAGCCGGCCTTCTCTCCCGCAGGAATGGGCAGCCGGCCGCCAGTGAACGCAGCAACCGGAACTTCGGCGCCCGAACGACCCAGCTGGAGGGTGCGGGGCCTCTCTTTCGCTGTCGGGTGACCCTGCTGTCAGCGAATCGGCCAAATACTGCGCACCCTATTCGGGAAGCCTGCCCCACCTGACGACCAGTGGCCAACTGCCTGAGCAGAGTCGGCCAGGCGGGTTTGCGACAATCGACGGTTGATTGCAGAGACCGCCGCACCGGGCGAAGCTGCCATGCCGACCATCGGGTTCGTGAGTCTGGGCTTCCCCAAGGCATCCGGATCGATACCTCCTCACGCAGGCTCTTGAGGCACGAGCAGTCACTCACTGTCTCAGGTGCACGGGCCGAACGCCAGACGGGGCACGCATGTACAGGCCCAACGCACGCCGCCAGGCGCCATGCAATGGGTGATCGATGCTGCTGCGATTCCGTTGGAACCTTGCTCGCTTGATATGCAAACAGCCGCTATCTCTGACACTGCGTTGCACCATTTGCGCGAACGCGTGGCAAGGTCCGCGTTGCGCGAAGGACGGACGGACTCGGCCTACGCTGGTCTGAGGCTCTACCGGTTCTCGACATCTGCGTCGCATCGCAAGCGCCAGGTCCTTGTGCCTGGCCTCGTGGTGGTGCTGCAAGGGAGCAAGAAAGTCATCCTTGCAGAGCAGACCTTGCACTACGACCCCACACATTGCCTCGTGCTTGGGGGGGAAACGATATGTCGCGGCACCGTGGTGTCTGCCAGTGCTGCTGAGCCGTACTTGGCCATCCACCTCGACTTGCCGCCGGAGTTGTTGGCAAAGTCCCTCGCCGCGCTCTCGCAGTGGCAAGACGCTCCAGAGCGAAGTCCGCAGCGCGAGGAAGTCTTCGTCACCGCTGTTGACGCGGCGATTCTGAACTGCCTTGACCGTCTGCTGGTAGCCGCAGGGGTCGAGAAGGATCGGCGGACCATCGCGCCGTTGATCGTCGAAGAGATCGTGCTGCGCCTGCTGAGTCTGGACACAGCGGCCGCTTTGCGCCGGGTTTCGGTTGCGCCGGGCTCAGCTGCACGCATTCGCCAGTCGATGCAACACATCCACGCTGATCATCGCAGCCATTTGACGGTGGAGGGCCTGGCGCGGCAAGTTGCGATGAGTCCTTCGCACTACGCTCACCTGTTCCGTGAGTTCGCCGGCGTCAGCCCCATGCGCTTCGTGCGCGATGTGCGGCTGGATGCTGGGCGCGAGTTGCTGCTCAGTGGGATGCGGGTCGGGGTGACTGCCAGCGAAGTCGGCTTCGAAAGCGTCGCGCACTTCTCCCGAGAGTTCAAGCGCCGGTTCGAAGTGTCGCCCGCCGAGTACGTGCGGCGCATGCGCGACTTCAGCAGCGGCGGTCATGAAGATCGCAGTGACAGGCATGGCCTCACTTGAAGGCGCTGCCTACGATGCGCCCATGACATCCACCTACCTCTTCATCAGTTTCGACGCACGCCCCGAAGCCGCCCGCGACTTTGCAGCGCTGCTTGACCAGGTGCGTCAGCAGCTCCCGAACGTTCCCGGTTGTCGTGGGGCACGCGTCTTTGCCCATGCGGAGATGCCACAACGGTTCTGCGTCCTCGAAGAATGGGACTCAACGGCGTCACACCAGGCCCACATCGACCGTGTGGTGGCGTCTGGGGAATGGGAGCATATTCGAGCCCATTTGTCAGTTGATCCGACGAGCTTCTATCTTCACGATACCCATTCGGGCTGACGACGCGGCTAATTCGCTTTGCGTTCAGCGGGTGCTGGCCGATGACCGACAATGGCGGCATGGCTGCAGACACTTCTACCACCAGCGCTTCGAGCGTTCCGACCGTTGCGTTCGTTTCGCTCGGCTGACCGAGACGCACCCTTTCCAAACTCGCCGTGTGACTGTGAATTGCCGTGGATGCGGGGGCACTGGGCCCTTGGTGAAGTCTCACGTGATACCCGAAGCGTTCTGGCGCGATCTGCGAGAAGATCAGCAGACGCTACTGATGGTGTCCTCGTCGAGCTGGCCGATTAATTCGCGGGTTGGCGTGTACGACAGCGGCATCCTCTGTGCTGATTGCGAACAACGTCTGAATATGGCAGACACCTATGGTGCCGAGACCTTGCTCACCAAGTTCTCAAGTCGATTCCATGAATACCGCGATCAAGCCCGAGGTCTGGTTGGCTACGAAGCGGTCGACGTCGATCGCGATCTGCTACTCCAGTTCCTGGTTTCTGTGCTGTGGCGTGCCTCAGTCAGCTCGCATGACTTCTTTCGCCGCGTAGAACTTGGTCCGTGGGAGGACCGGGCGAAGGAGGTCACCTTTGGCAATGTGAAGGCGCGTTCTGTTGGCTTCGACGCGGTATTGCGCATTTGGGCGCGAGCAGGCCGTGCGCACACGCCGGCGCCAGTCCTCGATCCCGATCACCAGCGATGGGATGGGGTTCGGGCGTACACCTTGTACCTTGGGAGGTTGATGGCAGTCGTGAAGGTGGACAGCCTTCCATTCACCCAGCCTTTCGTCGCGGTATCGGTGGCAGGCACTGAACCTCTTCGCGCTGTTCTGAGCGAGTTCGAGCGCGCCAAGGAATTCAATCTCATGGTGAAAATGGCTCGCCAGTCAGAGGAGATTCGTCGAATGACGCGCGAGCAACGTGCAGAACTCATGAAGCGCGGAGCGTCGCCATCAAAGCGTTGAGTCGTCCCGCTCAAGGCCTTCTCCGCCCTCAGATGGAACGATGAATACTGGATTACGGCCAATCGTCGCGAATGCCTTCCAGGTCGGCGGGCGAAAGGCCTTTCGTTGTCTTGTCAATCGATGGCTCGCGCAAGTGGGGGGGTGAGTGACACAAATGAGCCTTCGACCCGTTTGTGAGATATGCAGCCGGTCTTCCCAGGTCGGCGCCTTGGACTGTGAGTCTTGTGGGGTCACGTTTCCGATTTCAGAGATCCAAGACCAACTCCCCGAAGTGAGGCTCCCTATCGGGGCCGATCAGCCGCCGCGCCTGCACGCCGGTCTCGGTGCGTTTTTGCGCGACGGACGATTGGGTGACGTCCAAGTTGGGATGGCGAAAAGCGAGGTTCTGAATGCTGCGGGTTTGCCGGCCGAATTCGGCCGGGGCGAGTCGCTCGGCGACGCAGCGGTCTGGATCAACGGGCGAACGACGTTCTGGTTCAGTGGATCGACCCTCGAGCGAATTGGCATCTACTTTGTCCTCGAATACCTGAGCAATCCGGCGATCGAGTACGACCCCGACTTTCCTGATCGCTCGGTTCCGAAGGGGATGCTGGAGGACTACATGCGGCGATTCGGAATCGACTTCGTGGTCGAAGCCGAATCCATCACGACGTCCGGTGGGGTCAGCATAGGCTTCAGTGGTGATGGCATGGTCTGCAGCATGGTCGTGCCACCTGTGCCGATGCCTCGCGGCAGGCGGCGTCGATAGGTCGAACGGCGACGGGCTGGAGTTCATCACGTCGATAGCAGCTGACCGCTCCCGGAGTCAGTCAGAGCTTTGGGCAGCCGACTACAATGTCAGATTGGCCGTGGATATGGTTCCACTGCGAGAAAGCCCAATGGAATCAAAGACTTATCAGGCCGGCGATCAAACCAAGGCCCCCACGATTGGCTTCGTCAGTCTTGGCTGCCCCAAGGCGCTGACCGACTCGGAATTGATCCTCACCCAGCTCTCGGCCGAGGGCTACAAGACCTCGAAGACCTACCAGGGTGCCGATCTGGTGATCGTCAACACCTGTGGCTTCATCGATGATGCGGTGAAGGAGAGCCTGGACACGATCGGCGAGGCGCTGGCGGAGAACGGCAAGGTCATCGTCACCGGCTGCCTGGGCGCCAAGCAGGCCGACAGCGGTGAGAACCTGGTCAAGCAGATCCATCCCAAGGTGCTGGCAGTGACCGGGCCTCACGCGACGCAAGAGGTCATGGACGCCGTGCACGTGCACGTGCCCAAGCCGCACGACCCCTTCGTGGACCTCGTGCCGGCAGCCGGCATCAAGTTGACGCCCAAGCACTACGCCTACCTGAAGATCAGCGAGGGCTGCAACCACCGCTGCACGTTCTGCATCATTCCCAGCATGCGGGGCGATCTGGTGTCGCGGCCGGTGGGGGATGTGCTGAAGGAGGCGCGCGCCTTGTTCGAAGGCGGGGTCAAGGAGCTGCTCGTCGTCAGCCAGGACACGTCGGCCTATGGCGTGGACGTGAAGTACCGGACGGGCTTCTGGGACGGCAAGCCCGTGAAGACGCGCATGCTGGACCTGGTGGCCCAACTTGGCGAGCTGGCCAAGCAGCATGGCGCCTGGGTGCGGCTGCACTATGTGTACCCCTATCCGCACGTGGACGAGATCATCCCGTTGATGGCCGAAGGGCTGGTGCTGCCGTACCTGGACGTGCCGTTCCAGCATTCGCACCCCGATGTGCTCAAGCGCATGAAGCGGCCGGCCAGCGGCGAGCGCAATCTGGAGCGCATCCAGAAGTGGCGCGAGATGTGCCCTGAGCTCGTCATTCGCTCGACCTTCATCGCCGGCTTCCCTGGCGAAACGGAAGAAGAGTTCGGCCACTTGCTGCAGTTCCTCAACGAGGCGCAGATCGACCGCGCTGGCTGCTTCGCCTACTCGCCGGTGACGGGGGCGACAGCCAACGAGTTGCCCGGCGCCTTGCCCGACGAGCTGCGCGAGGAGCGCCGGGCCCGTTTCATGGCGGTGGCCGAGCAGGTGTCTGTCAGCCGGCTGCGTCGCCGCGTGGGGGCGACGATGCAGGTGCTGGTCGACCGGGCGCCCGCCCTCGGGCGCAAGGGCGGGGTGGGGCGCTCGTATGCCGATGCCCCCGAGATCGATGGCACCGTGCGCCTACTGCCGCCCGCCAAGGCCTCGACCCAGCTTCGCGTGGGCGAGTTTGCCAAGGCGCGCATCGTGGCTGCCGAAGGCCATGACCTGGTTGGCGAGCCGTACTGACGATGAGCGAATCCAGCCCAAAGGCCACCGCCACTGAACTGATCCACCATCCCTATCAGCCGCCAGCGGGCTTCGAATCGCCGGCGGTGGGGGTGCACAAGGCGTCGACCGTGTTCTTCCCCAATGTGGCGGCATTGCGCAGCCAGCATTGGCAAGACAAGACCGGCTACACCTACGGCCTGCACGGCACACCCACCACCTTCACGCTGGAGGCTCGCCTGGCCACCTTGGAAGGTGCCCGCCACGTGTTGCTGGCGCCCAGCGGCCTCTCGGCGCTGGCGGTGGTCAACATGACAGCGTTGCAGAGCGGTGACGCGGTGGTGCTGCCCGACAACGTCTACAACCCCAGCAAGGAACTGGCTCGCCACGAGTTGGCAGGCTGGGGCATCGCTCACCGCCTGTATGACGCGATGAACCCAGAATCGCTGCGCGCCGTGCTGGGCTCCGACGTGAAGCTGGTGTGGCTCGAGGCGCCGGGCTCGGTGACGCTGGAGTTTCCCGATCTGCCCGCCTTGGTGAAGGTGGTGCGCGAGGCGGCGCCACAGGCGCTGATCGCCTTCGACAGCACCTGGAGTGCGGGCCTGGCCTTTTGCGCCTTCGATCTCGGTGTGGATGTGACCATCCACGCGCTGACGAAGTACCCCTCGGGGGGCGGTGACATGCTGATGGGCTCCATCGCCTGCCGCGACGATGGCCTGTACCGTCGGCTCACGATGACCCACAGCCGCATGGGCCTGGGAGTGGGCGCCAATGACGCCGAGGCGGTCCTGCGTGCGCTGCCCACGCTGCCGCTGCGTTATGCCGCGCAGGATGCATCGGCACGGCGCATTGCCGAGTGGGCCTTGACCCAGTCACCGCTGATCCGACGCGTGCTGCACCCGGCGCTGCCGGGCTCGCCGGGGCACGCCCATTGGGCGGCCCTATCGAAGGCCGCCGCCGGCCTGCTGACGCTGGAGTTCGACCCGGCGGTGACGTCCGACCAGGTCGATGCTTGGGTGGATGGCTTGTCTCTGTTTCGCATCGGCTGGAGCTGGGGCGGGCCGATCAGCCTGGCGGTGCCTTACGACTCGGCGCGCCTGCGTCAGCTGGGCAGCCCGTATGAAGGCTTGATCGTTCGGCTTTGCATCGGGCTCGAAGACACCGAAGACCTGATCGCCGATCTGCAGCGAGGTCTTGATCAACTGCGCCGTGGGCGGTGATGCATCGAGGTCGGCGCGGCGGGATTGACGCCACCGGTGCCCTCGGTTGCAATCGCCGTCTCACGTCGACGTGAATCTGGAAGCGGTGCCCGGTTGTCGAGGGCATCGCGCGTCGCTGGCATGGCCAGCACGACCATCTCAACCGTGCGGGTGCCCCTGAGGGCGTCGCCTGCCGCACACGATGACAACTGTGTTGGTGGCCCTTTGGGGCTGGCTGAGTGCTGCCGCCGCGCTCGTGGGCGCGGCGAATCGGCCTTTTCGGCGCCGCGAGGCAGGCTGGCTGATCGGCCTGGCGGTGGTGGGACCCGCTGCGGCGAGCACCGGACTGAATCTCTCGGATGAAGAGCGGGCATGGGTGGCTCAGCATCCCGTCGTACGGGTGGCGATCAGCGCCGACCACGGCCCGTTCACCTACGAGGAGGCTGGTGAGCCGAGGGGGCTGTCGATCGACTACCTCAAGCGCCTGCAGCAACTGACCGGTATCGAGTTTCGCCATGACGGGCCCGCTCCGCTCCAGGTGAGCCTGCAGCGCCTGGCCCGAGGTGAGGCAGACATGATGATGTCGCTCAGCGACACCGCCGAGCAGCGAGAGCACCTTGGCTTCACGCGCCCGTATGTGTCGGTGCCGGCGATGCTTCTGCGTCGCCGTGGCGCGGCCGGCACTCAGGTGGAGGACGAGTTGCGGCCCGGGGAGACGGTGGCGGTCAGCGCGGGCAACGCGTTGATGCGGTTCATGCAGGAGCGCTATCCCTCCAACCCGATCGAGACACGCCCCAACGACCGGGCGCTGTTGCTGGCCCTGGCCTCTGGCGAGGTCGATGCGGCGGTGATGGACTTGGCGGCGGCCACCCACCTGATGCGAACCCAGGGCATCGGCAACGTGAACTTTGCGGCCGACGTGGGCTTTGCATACGACCTTGGCGTGGCCTACCGACGCGATTGGCCCGTGCTCGGGCGCATCCTCGACAAGGCACTCGCTCGCATCGAGATGCCGGAGCGCCAGGCACTGGCCGACCGGTGGTTCGTGTCGCCCGGTGATTCAGCGGCGGACCGCCAATGGATGCGCTGGGCCACCGGCACGGTGGTCGTCTTGATCGCCGGCCTGTCCGTGGTGCTGGGATTGAACCTCGTGCTGCGGCGGCAGGTGGCGCAGCGGACCGCTCAGTTGCAGGCCGAGCTGGCCGAGCGGCTGCGCCTGCAGGGGGCGGACCAGGCCAGGGCGCTGGCTGAAGAAGCCAATGCGGCCAAGGTACGGTTTCTCTCGCAGGCCAGCCATGAGCTGCGCAACCCGCTGAACGCCGTGAACGGTTTTGCCCAGTTGATGGCCGCTGATCCGCAACGGCCGCTGGACGACACCCAGCGTGGGCGGCTTCAGCACATC
Source organism: Ideonella lacteola (assembly GCF_038066555.1). Lineage (NCBI taxonomy): Bacteria > Pseudomonadati > Pseudomonadota > Betaproteobacteria > Burkholderiales > Sphaerotilaceae > Ideonella > Ideonella lacteola. The sequence goes on from NZ_JBBUTG010000012.1 coordinate 81,083, forward strand.
CAGCATGCGGTGCAGCGGCTGCTGGTGCTCATCGACGACATGATGAGCTTCTCGCGGCTGGAGAGCGGCCATTTCACGCTGACGGTTCGTGCGACCGCGCTGGAAGAGGTGTTGCCGCACTGCCTGGCGCAAGTCGAGCCGGCCGCCCGCGCCAAGTCGCTCGAATTGCGCTGTGCGGTCGAGCAGCCGGCCGACGTGAAGGTGATGGCCGATCCTTTGCGGCTCGAGCAAGTGCTGCACAACCTGCTGTCCAACGCCGTCAAGTACAACCGAGAGGGCGGTTGGATCGAGGTGCGAACCGTGCCAGCGCGCGACGGCACCGTCCGGCTCGAAGTGGCCGATGGCGGGTGGGGCCTGACGCCGGAGCAGCAGCGGCAACTGTTCCAGCCTTTCAATCGCCTGGGCCGCACCGATCAGGAAGGCACCGGCATCGGGCTGGTGATCTGCAAGCAACTGGTCGAGCGCATGGGCGGCGTCATCGATGTCGACAGCGACCCGGCTCGCGGCACGGTATTTGGGGTCAACCTGGCCTCGGCGCCGAGTTGAGCGCCCCTGCGTTGGCGCTCAGGCGAATCGGCCGTGGCGGGCGAAACGGTCGGTGGCGTTCACCAGGGCCGCGGCAATGCCCGGCTCATACGACGAGTGGCCGGCGTCCGGCTCAATGCTCAACTCGACGCCCGGCCACGTGTCGGCCAGCGCATGGGCGTAGCGCACCGGGCAGATCACGTCATAGCGCCCGTGCACGATGAAGCCTGGCAGGTGCCGAATCCGGTCCATCCGTTGCAGCAGTTGATTCGGGGTCAGGAAGGCCTTGTGGCGGAAGTAGTGGGCCTCCAGCCGGCCCACCCCCAGCGCCACCGCATCTTCGGTGAAGGCGTCGGCGGTGGCGGGGCTGGGCAGCAGATGCAGGCACGATCCCTCGTATCGGCTCCACGCGCGTGCTGCCGGTCCATAAACGGCTGGATCGTCTGATTCCATCCGCCGGCTGTAGGCGCCCAGCAAGTCGCCTCTCTCGGCTTCCGGGATGTGACCGGCGAAAGCTTCCCACTCGCGCGGGAAGAAATAGCGCACGCCGTGCAGCCACCAGTCGATCTCCTCATCGCTGACGAGCCAAATGCCGCGCAGTATGAGGCCCAGGCAACGTTCAGGGTGGGCTTGGGCATAGGCCAGCGACAGTGTCGAACCCCAGGACCCGCCGAACACCAGCCAGCGCTCGACGCCGAGCATCTCGCGCAGGCGTTCGATGTCTTCGATCAGCAGATCGGTCGTGTTCTCGCGCGTTTCGCCCAGCGGCGTGGATTGCCCCGAGCCTCGCTGATCAAACAACACGACGTGGTATCGGCTCGGGTCGAAGAAGCGGCGGCTCTTCGGCGAGATGCCCGCGCCGGGGCCCCCGTGGAGAAACAGGGCCGGGATGCCCGAGGCGTGGCCGCAAGTTTCCCAATAGATGGAGTGCAGCGGGCTGACCTGCAGGCGGCCCGATCGCAGCGGCGCAATCTCGGGATACAGCACCTCTTCGAGCGTCTTCATGTCAAACGGCCTTTCGATGGAGAGTGCCGGCGCCACACGCCGACCTGACGGCCATTCTGAACAATCTCTGGCCGAAGAAGCGTCGGCAATGTCATGGGCAGACCGAAGGAGGCTCGGCGGCGGACACGGTGGCTGATGCGCGCCGCTCAGTCCTTCGGACCTGATGAGACTTTGTGTCTCATCAGCCTGCCCTTTTACTGAAAGGGCAGATGATCAGCTGGCGCTGCTCAGTCCTTCGGACCTGATGAGACTTTGTGTCTCATCAGCCTGCCCTTTTCTCGGTCCCAGTCGCGTTTTTTCTCGGTTTCGCGCTTGTCGTGCTGGGCCTTGCCCTTGGCCAGGGCGATTTCGGCTTTGACGCGGCCGGCCTTGTAGTGCAGGTTGAGGGGCACGAGGGTGAAGCCGCGCTGTTCGACCTTGCCAATGAGGCGCCGGATCTCGTCCTTGCTCATCAGCAGCTTCTTGGTCCGGTCGGCCTCGGGGTGCACGTGGGTGGAAGCGCTGCGCAGGGCGTTGATGCGGCAGCCGATGAGGTACAGCTCACCATTGCGGATGACCACGTAGCCATCGGTCAGCTGAACTTGGCCGGCGCGGATGGCCTTGACCTCCCAGCCTTCCAACACCATGCCGGCTTCGTACTGTTCTTCGATGTGGTATTCGAACCGCGCGCGGCGGTTCTCGGCGATCAGGGCGGACATGTTTGTGGTGTGTGGGCGCCGAGACAGGAAATGCCGACGCCTAGAATCGTCGGATTGTATGAAGCATGTGAAGAAGTCCGTCTTGCTGTGGTACTCGGCCGCCGAGATGTACAGGCTCGTGACCGATGTCCAGAATTACCCGGACTTTCTTCCGTGGTGCGAAAAGGCCGAAGTGCTGGAGCAGCACGGCGACGGCATGACCGCACGCATCAGCCTGGCCTACGCCGGCGTACGCCACGCATTCACCACGCGCAACGTGCATGCGGCCGATCGTCAGGTGCTGGTTCAGTTGGTGGATGGGCCGTTCTCGCTGCTGGAAGGCGCCTGGGATTTCGTCCCGCTCGGCCGGCCCGGCGCAGATGCCGACGCTTGTCGCATTGAATTTGACCTTCGTTACGCATTTTCCAGCCGGCCCCTGGAGGCCGTGCTGAGCCCGGTGTTTGACCGGGTGGCTAACACGTTCGTCGACTCGTTCGTCAAGCGCGCGGAGCAGATTTATGGCGAACGTTGAATCGGATCGGGCCGGCCAGCCCGAGGTGGCGGGCGGCATGGCCATCCAGGTTTGCTACAGCCCGAGGCCGCGTGAGCTGGACACCGTGTCGGTGAGCCTGCCGCACGGCAGCACTGTGGCCGATGCGCTTCGGGCCAGCGGGTTGTTGCAGCGCCATGGGCTGGTGCTGGATGAGCATCTCGTCACCGGCGTCTGGACAAAGCTGCGGCCCCTGGATGCGGCTTTGCGCGATCACGACCGGGTCGAGATCTACCGCGCGTTGACCGTCGATCCCAAAGAGGCGCGGCGCCAGCGCTACCGCAAACAGCCGCCAGCGCGCCGCTGAGAGCGGCTGGCCCGAGCCGATCGGCACTCCGCCCGCCGCCTCGGGCGGGCCTGCGGCACGGACCGCAGGGCGCTTGTCAGGCGAGGCTCAGTTGCCGTTGCAGGCCGAGTCGGCCACGGCGCGGGTGCGGGCGATTTCGGCGGCGCGGCCTGAATCGTCGAGGATCTCGCGCTCGCCCTTGTCATTCATGCGGCCGACGCGCTGGCCGCTTTCCAGCGCCGCCAGCTGGTTGCGGGCGCGCTGGCAGGTCTCCATGCGCGCCTGATTGCGTTTGGCGGTCTCCGCGTCCTTCTTGGCCTTTTCGGCCGCAGCCTGGTCGGCCTGCATCTTGTTCTTCTTGGCCTCGAGCGTCGGGTCGACGCGAGGCGCGCTGTCCGCGGCGGAAGCCGCCTCACTGGCCGACAGCGCGGGCGCCGGCGCCCGGGCGCCATGCGGGCGCTGCAGGATGTCCTTCTCGGGCACGTCCACCGGCGGCGCCCGGTCGCTGACCTGGACGCGACCATCCTTGTCGCGCCATTTCCAAATGCCTTGGGCGAGTGCTGAGGTGTGGACCAGCGCCACGGCCAGTGCCAGCCAACCAAGGCGTCCGAACGACGATGTGATGCTTTTCATGAGGTGGCCACGGGGCCCTGCGCCACAGGGCGGCAGGGTGTATTGCGACGGTCTCTCAGTGTACGGCGGGCAGCTCTGCCGAACAGAAACCGTGTGCATCCGTATAATCCGCTTTTGCGTCTGGAGCTTTCCCCATGCGCCTTCTAGGCAAAGCGCTCACCTTCGACGACGTCTTGTTGGTGCCGGCGTATTCCCAGGTCTTGCCACGCGACACTTCGCTGGCCACCCGCGTTTCACGCAACATCATTCTGAACCTGCCGCTCGTGTCCGCCGCGATGGACACGGTAACGGAGGCGCGCCTGGCGATCGCCATCGCGCAAGAAGGCGGGATGGGCATCGTCCACAAAAACCTGTCACCCAAGCAGCAGGCAGCCGAAGTGGCGCGGGTCAAGCGCTATGAATCGGGCCTGTTGAAGGATCCGATCACCATCGCCCCGGGTGCCCGCGTGCGCGATGTGATCGAGCTGTCTCGCCAGCACGGCATTTCCGGTTTCCCGGTGCTGGAAGACGGCAAGGTGGTGGGCATCGTCACCGGGCGCGATCTGCGCTTCGAGACTCGGCTGGATGCGCCGGTCCGCGAGATCATGACACCGCGCGATCGGCTGATCATCGTGAAAGAAGGCGCCTCGCTCGCAGAGGCCAAGGCGCTGATGCACCAGCACAAGCTGGAGCGGGTGCTGGTCGTGAACGACGCCTTCGAATTGCGCGGCCTGTTCACTGTGAAGGACATCACCAAGCAGACCACCTTCCCCAACGCGGCGCGTGACCCCAACGGCAAGCTGCGCGTGGGCGCGGCGGTCGGCGTGGGCGAGGGCACCGAAGAGCGGGTCGAGCTGCTCGTCAAGGCTGGCGTTGACGCGTTGGTCGTCGACACGGCCCACGGCCACTCTCACGGCGTGCTCGAGCGGGTGCGCTGGGTCAAGAAAAACTTCCCCCAGGTCGACGTCATTGGCGGCAACATCGCCACCGGCGCCGCGGCGCTGGCGCTGGTTGAAGCCGGTGCGGACGGCGTCAAGGTCGGCATCGGCCCGGGCTCGATCTGCACCACCCGCATCGTGGCCGGCGTGGGTGTGCCGCAGATCACCGCCATCGACAACGTGGCCACGGCGCTCAAGGGCACCGGGGTGCCGCTGATTGCCGACGGTGGCATTCGCTACTCCGGCGACATCGCCAAGGCGATCGCCGCTGGCGCCAGCACCGTGATGATGGGCGGCATGTTCGCCGGCACCGAAGAGGCGCCGGGCGAAGTCATCCTCTACCAGGGCCGCAGCTACAAGAGCTACCGTGGGATGGGTTCGATCGGTGCGATGAAGGCCGGCTCGGCGGACCGCTATTTCCAGGAAAACGACGAGACCACCAACCCGAACGCCGACAAGCTGGTGCCCGAGGGCATCGAAGGCCGGGTGCCTTACAAGGGCTCGATGGTGTCGATCATTTTCCAGATGGCCGGCGGTTTGAGGGCGTCGATGGGCTACTGTGGCTGCGCCACGATCGACGAGATGCGCGAACGCGCCGAGTTCGTCGAGATCACCTCGGCGGGCATTCGCGAAAGCCATGTGCACGATGTGCAGATCACCAAGGAAGCACCGAACTACCGATTGGAGTGATTTGATCCCAAGCCCAGCGCCCGGCCCAGACGCCGGGCGCGGTCTTTTTGCGACGCCGGATTCGAACGATGACAGCTCCCACCCGCCGCAGCCGTGAAGCCGCGATGCCGTTCATCATGTTGACGGTGCTGATCGACATGGTGGCGATCGGCCTCATCATTCCGGTGCTGCCTCACCTGGTCGGTACCTTCACCGACAACGCCACCGATAAGACGTTGTGGTTCGGCGTCGTGGCATTCGCCTTCGGTTTCGCGAACTTCTTCGGCTCGCCGATTCTGGGCGCGCTGTCTGATCGCTACGGGCGGCGGCCGGTGCTGTTGATCGGTTTCACCGGCCTGGCGCTGAGCTTCTTCGTGACTGCGATGGCGTCGGCGTTGTGGGTGCTGATCGTGGTGCGGCTGTTCAGCGGCGCGATGCAGTCCAACATCGCGGTGGCCAACGCCTACGTGGCGGATATTTCGGCACCGCATGAGCGCGCCAAACGCTTCGGCATGCTGGGCGCCATGTTCGGCATCGGCTTCATCCTCGGCCCGGCGGCCGGTGGCTTGCTGGGCGGCATGGATCTTCATCTGCCGTTCTACGTGGCCGGCTGCCTCGCGCTCGTCAATGGCGTCTACGGTGTGCTGGTGCTGCCTGAGTCGCTGCCGCCCGAACGGCGGCGCCCGTTCGAGTGGAAGCGCGCCAACCCGGTCAGCTCGCTGTCGGGCCTGTCACAACTCCAGGGCGTGGGCCTGCTGGTGTGGGTGATCGGGCTGTCGGGGCTGGCCCAGTTCACCTTGCACATGACCTGGGTGCTCTACACCGAGCTCAAGTTTGGCTGGGGGCCATTCGAGACGGGCTGGTCGCTTTTCGCGGTGGGGGTCATGTCGGCCCTGGTGCAGGGCCTGCTGCTGGGCCGACTGCTCAAGCGCTTTTCGGCGCGCCGTCTGGCGGTGATGGGCTTGCTGTCGTCTGCGTTGGCATTCCTGGCCTGGGGGGCCGCCAGCCAGGGCTGGATGATGTATGCGGTGATCGTGGCCAACGTGCTGGGCTTCGCCGGCGCGGCGTCTATTCAGAGCATCGTCTCCAATGCCGCCGATGCCCGCCACCAAGGCCAGACCATGGGCGCCGTGGCGGGCCTGAACAGCCTGATGGCGGTGATCGCGCCCGTGGTCGGCCCGTCGTTGCTGGCGGCCGTATCGCATCTTCCCCAAGGCGATTGGCGCATCGGGGCACCTTACTACTTCTGCGCGATCCTGCAGGCACTGGCGACCCTGCTGGCGATCCGCCATTTCCGCACTCACCAGGCCGCGCCGTCGGCCGTCACTGCTTCACCGGAAACCACGCCTGCCGCACCATGATGCACGACAAGATCCTGATCCTCGACTTCGGCTCCCAGGTCACACAACTGATTGCGCGCCGCGTTCGCGAGGCGCACGTCTATTGCGAAATCCACCCGAACGATGTGAGCGACGCGTTCATTCGCGAGTTCGCGCCGAAGGGCATCATCCTGTCAGGCAGTCACGCCAGCACCTATGAAGCCGAAGACCTGCGCGCGCCGCAGGCGGTGTGGGATCTCGGCGTGCCGGTGCTCGGCATCTGCTACGGCATGCAGACCATGGCGGCGCAGTTGGGCGGGAAGGTTGAAAGCGGCAAGACGCGCGAGTTTGGCTACGCCGAGGTGAGGGCGCACGGCCACACGGCGCTGCTCGATGGCATCGAAGACTTCCGCACCCCGGAAGGCCACGGCATGTTGAAGGTGTGGATGAGCCACGGCGACAAGGTCACGGAAATGCCGCCGGGCTTCAAGTTGATGGCCAGCACGCCGGCCTGCCCCATTGCCGGCATTGCCGACGAGGCGCGCCGCTACTACGCCGTGCAGTTCCACCCCGAAGTGACGCACACCGTTCAGGGCCGGGCGCTGCTCGAGCGCTTCGTGCTGCAGATCGCCGGCGCGAAGCCCGATTGGGTGATGAAGGACCACATCGCCGAGGCCGTCGAGGCCATTCGCAGGCAGGTGGGTGATGAGGAGGTGATCCTCGGCTTGTCTGGAGGTGTCGATTCTTCGGTGGCGGCAGCGTTGATTCACCGCGCAATCGGTGACCAACTGACCTGCGTCTTCGTGGACCATGGCCTGCTGCGTCTGAATGAAGGCGACATGGTGATGGAGATGTTCGCGGGCAAGCTGCACGCCCGCGTCATCCGCGTGGATGCGAGCGAGCTGTTCATGCGCGAGCTGTCTGGCGTGACCGACCCGGAGGCCAAGCGCAAGATCATCGGCAAGCTGTTCGTCGACGTCTTCAAGGCTGAAGCCGACAAGCTGAAGGCCGGCGAGGGCGGCCACAAGGGCGCCACCTTCCTGGCGCAGGGCACGATCTATCCGGACGTCATCGAATCCGGCGGCGCCAAGACAAAAAAGGCGACGACCATCAAGAGCCACCACAACGTGGGCGGCTTGCCTGAGCAACTCGGCTTGAAACTGCTGGAGCCGCTGCGCGATCTGTTCAAGGACGAAGTGCGTGAGCTGGGTGTGGCGCTCGGCCTGCCACCGGAGATGGTGTATCGCCACCCCTTCCCGGGCCCTGGCCTGGGCGTGCGCATCCTGGGCGACGTCAAGCGCGAGTACGCCGATCTGTTGCGGCGCGCCGATGCCATCTTCATCGAAGAGCTGCGGCAGTGGAAGGACGATGCGACGGGCAAGAGCTGGTACGACCTGACCAGTCAGGCCTTTGCCGTCTTCCTGCCGGTCAAGAGCGTGGGCGTGATGGGCGATGGCCGCACCTACGACTACGTGGTGGCCCTGCGCGCCGTCCAGACCAGCGATTTCATGACCGCCGACTGGGCCGAGCTGCCGTACGGTCTGCTCAAGAAGGTTTCGGGTCGCATCATCAACGAGGTACGCGGCATCAATCGCGTCACCTACGATGTGTCGAGCAAGCCGCCCGCGACGATCGAGTGGGAGTGAGCGGGAGTCTGTCGTTTGGCTGATCACATGATGCCCCTGGATCCGCCTGCGCCGACGACCGGGGCGGACCGCCTGTTCTTCGCCGTCCTGCCTGACGACTATGCGTCGAGCCAGGCGGATCGGTTCCGCCAACGTTTTTGCCAGCAGCAAGGCGTGGCGGGTACCCCGGTTCGGCCTGAGCACCTGCACGTGACGCTGTGCCCGCTCGGCCCCCAGGCCGACGTCTCGGCGGCCACGCTGGCGATGGCGGCGCAGGTGGCGGCCGCGTTGCGCATGCCGCCCTTCGAGGTGGAGTTCGATGCCGTGACCTGCCTCCGGCGCACGCCACCGGGCGGGGTTGCTCTGGCCTCGGTGGGGGAGAGCGGATTGCGCCCCTTGCTGGCGTTTCAGCAAACGCTGGCGGCCGCGATGGCACGTGGCGGGCTCGGCGAATCGGCGGAACAGATCGCGCCGTTGCACATGACGCTGGTTCAAGAGCCGACCTTCGTCGAACAGCAGTTCATCCGCCCCATCGCTTGGACGGTGCGAGAGCTGGTGCTGATCCACAGTGCGGTGGGGCAAATGCGCCCCGTGACCTTGGGCCGATGGCCTTTGTACGGCGCGGTTCGGGCGCCAGCGCTGGAACCGGAGGGGATGTCGTGACCGATGCGCTGGTGACCCCGGCCGATGAATACGCGATGCGGCTCGCGCTGGACCAGGCGCACAACGCCTGGCTGTCGGGTGAGGTGCCGGTGGGCGCCGTCATCATGCGTCAAGGGCAGGTGATCGCGACCGGCTACAACCGCCCGATCACCACGCACGACCCGACGGCACATGCCGAGCTGGTGGCCTTGCGGCATGCGTCGCAACTGCTCGAAAACTACCGCCTGCCCGAGTGCGAGCTGTATGTGACGCTCGAGCCTTGCGCCATGTGTGCGATGGCGCTGATGCATGCGCGGCTCAAGCGGGTGGTATTTGGTGCCGTCGACCCGAAGACGGGTGCGGCCGGCTCGGTGCTGAATCTGTTCGCCGAGGCCAGGCTGAACCACCACACCCAGGTGCAGGGCGGCGTGATGGCCAAGGCCTGCGGCGACATCCTGCGAGAGTTCTTTGCCGAGCGACGAGCGCAGCAGAAGGCCGAGCGGTTGGCGGCGCTTGAGGCGCGCGAGGAACCGGGCGACCTGCCTTCTGATGCGCCCATCCCGACGGGGATGGTCATTGAGCTGCCCCCCGACGACGCGTCGCCACCCTCCAACCTGTGACCTCCCTGCATGACCAGTCTGACCCTGTACACGCCGTCCGGCGTATTGCTCAAGGCCGCTCCGGCGCGCATGGCTGCCAAACGGCTGTCCGCCCTGGGCTTCGATGTTTCGATCGATGAAGCAGCCTTCTCCAAGCAGCAGCGTTTTGGCGGCGACGATGACACGCGGCTGGAGGCCATTCACCGCGTGGCCACGTCGGCCCCCTCGATCGCGATGGCCACGCGCGGCGGCTATGGCCTGACACGGCTGCTGGATCGGCTGGATTGGAAAAAGCTCAAGCGCAGCGTCGATCGCGGCACGCGTTGGGTGGGCTACAGCGACTTGACGGCGCTCCAAATGGGGCTGCTGGCCCACACGGGTGCGCCGAGTTGGTGCGGCCCGCTGGCCGCCGATGACTTCGGCCGAGAAGCGTTGGATGACGTCACGCCTGACTGCTTCTGCGAGGCGATGAGTGGCGAGCTGGAGGCCATCGGCTTTCGCACGGAGGTCGGGTTCGATGGGCTGCAGGCCAAGGGGGTGCTCTGGGGGGGCAACCTCACGGTGCTGACCTCGCTGCTCGGAACGCCGCACTGGCCGCAGGTGAAGGGTGGCATCCTGTTCGTGGAGGACGTGAACGAGCATCCCTACCGGGTCGAGCGGATGCTGCTGCAGTTGCACCAAGCGGGCGTCTTGGCACGGCAAAAGGCGGTGGTGCTCGGCGCCATCAGCGATTGGAAGCCGTCGCCCATGGACCGTGGCTACGACATGAAGGCGATGGTGGCGCAGGTGCGCTCGGTCACCAAGACGCCGGTGCTGACCGGGCTGCCGTTCGGGCATGTGTCCACCAAGGTCACCATGCCGTTCGGACGGCCCGTCACGCTGCTGGTCGAGCAGCGTAACGCCCTGCTGGGCTGGTGAGGTCTGACTGGTGAAATTCGCTGCCTGCTCGCAATTTTCTTGAGAATGGCTCGCCGTGAGGCGGGCTTGGGCTTGCGAAAACCCTAACTCGGCCCGGTAACACCCGGGCATAGAATCTGCGAGAGTCGCCTCGCCGCACCCCTGGGCACAAGCCGGGGTTGCCGCGGGCGGTTTTGTTTTTTTGCCATGCAGGTCATGCCTATCCGCGGCGTGACCGGCGATTCTTTGTTTGGAGTATTCCGCATGGGCGGTGTGTTCTCGGCGCTCGGCCGGGCCTTGCCAGGGCGGCTGGTGTGGGTGGGTGCTTTGGCCCTCGTCACGCTGGCCGGTTGTGACAACAGCCCCTGGCCCAAGGGGGCGTCAGAGTCGCAACTCATCTACTCGGCCATGATCGAGAACACGCCTCGGCACCTCGATCCGACGGCGTCCTACTGGTCGAATGACACGCTCGTGACCTACCAGGTGTACGAGCCGCCTTATGGCTACCACTATTTGAAGCGTCCCTTCGAGCTCGTGCCGAAGGCCGCTGAGAAGGTGGTGACGCCGCAGTACTTTGACAAGAACGGCAACCGCTTGCCCGATGACGCGCCGGGTGAGCAGGTGGCCGAGAGCGTGTACGAGGTGCCTATCAAGCGGGGCATCATGTTCCAGCCGCACCCCGCGTTCGCCAAAGACGAGCAGGGCCAGTACCGCTATCACCACATGAAGCCCGGTGAAGTGGGCGAGCGCCGTTCGCCGCTCGAATTCGAGCAAGGCACGCGCGAGCTGGTGGCCGATGACTTCGTCTACGCCCTCAAGCGTCACGCCACCACGCGCATCACCACGCCGATCTTCGGCATCTTCTCTGAATACGTCATCGGCCTGAAGGAATACGGCGAGATGATCAAGAAGGAAGATGCCAAGCTGCGCCAGGGCACCGACCCGGCTAGCCTGGACAAGCCCTTCCTGGACTTCCGCAAGTGGCCGCTCGCAGGCGCGACGGCGCCCGAGAAGCATCTGCTGCGCATCCGCCTGCATGGCAAGTACCCGCAGTGGAAGTACTGGATGCAGATGACGTTCATGGCCCCGGTGCCGTGGGAGGCCGATGCCTTCTATGCCCAGCCGGGCATGGCCGCCAACAGCCTGACGCTGGACAACTGGCCCGTGGGTACCGGGCCGTTCATGGTGGCCGAGTTCGTCAAGGACCGGCGCATCGTGATGAAGCGCAACCCGAACTACCGCGGTGAGCCGTACCCCTGCGAAGGGATGCCGGAAGACAAGGCCAAGGGCCTGCTGGAAGACTGCGGCAAGAAGACCCCGTTCATCGACGGCATCGTCGCCACCGTGGAGCGCGAGGCCACGCCGCAGAAGAACAAGTTCCGCGACGGCTACTACGACATGGAGGTCTTCGAGCGCACCGACACGGGCATCCAGTACCTCGTCGAAGCGAACGATTCCGACGAGGTGGCGGAGGTCTACCGCAAGAAGGGTTTCACCTTCCCGAAGTATGGCGACGTCAACAGCTACTTCATCGCCTTCAACATGATCGACCCGGTGATCGGCTGGGGCGACAACGAGGCACAGCGCGAGCGCAATCGCAAGCTGCGCCAGGCCATCACCATCGCGATCGATTGGGAAGAGTACTCGAAGGTCTTCCCCAAGAAGGCCGGTGAGACGGCGATGAGCTTGCTGCCTGAGGGCATCCCGGGCTCGCGCGAAGGCACGCCCGAGGGCGTCAACCCGGTCACCCACAAGGTGGTCAACGGCAAGTACGTCCGCCGCTCCATCGAGGACGCCCAGAAGCTGATGGAAGAGGCCGGCTACCCGGGTGGCCGCGACGTGAAGAGCGGCAAGCCACTGGTCATCAACTACGACTTCTACGCACCGCCGACGCCGGAGCGCAAGCCGGAGATCGACTGGGTGGTCAAGCAGTTTGCCAAGCTGGGCATCCAGCTCGAAGTGCGGGCCACCGACAACAACCAGTTCCAGGACAAGGTTCGCAAGGGCAAGCACCAGGTGTTCTGGCTGGGCTGGAACGCCGACTATCCTGACGCTGAGAACTTCCTGTTCCTGTTCTACGGGCCGAACTCGAAGAGCATTTCGGACGGCGAGAACACCGCGAACTATCAGAACCCCGAGTTCGACAAGCTGTTCACCCAGCTGAAGATGATGGACGAAGGGCCGGCCAAGCAGGAAATCATCGACAAGATGATGGAACTGCTGCGACGTGACGCGCCGCTGAGTTTCGGGTTCTATCCGTACGCCTCCGCGGCGGTGCAGAAGTGGGTGACGAACTCGAAGCCCGCCATTCTCGTGCGCGACCACGGCCGCTATTTGCGCCTGAACAGCACGGAGCGGACGGCCAGCCTGGCCGAATGGAACCGCCCAGTGTGGTGGCCGCTGGCACTGCTTGTGGCGGTGATCGCCGCGGGCGTCATGGTCGCCCGCAACAGTCTGCGCCGTCGCGAACGCATGAATGCGCGCGGCGAAATTCTGGTCTGACTTGGGTAAAGGCCGAGCCTAGAACATGCTTTCCTACACCTTGCGCCGACTTTTCTACGGCGTGCTGATCCTGCTGGGCGTCAACCTGGCGACCTTTTTCCTGTTCTTCACCGTCAACACGCCGGACGACATGGCCCGGTTGAATATTGGCGGCAAGCGCGTCACCCAAGAGCTGATCGAGAAGTGGAAGACCGAGCGCGGCTATGACAAGCCGCTGTACTGGAACGAGAAGAAGGACGGTGCGGATCGACTCACCGAGACCATCTTCTGGGAACGTTCGGTCTCGCTGTTCACCTTGAATTTCGGTCGCGCAGATGCCGAGAGCGGCGGTGACCTGGGCCACGAGGTGGCCACGCGCATGTGGGTCAGCGTCCAACTGGCCTTGCCCATCTTCTTGCTGCAGGTGATCGCCAGCACCAGTTTCGCGTTGCTGCTGGTGATGTTCAGGCACACGAAGCTCGATTTATGGGGCGTGGTCTTGTGCGTGCTGATGCTGTCGATCTCGAGCCTGTTCTACATCATCGTCGGCCAGTACCTCTTCTCGCGGGTGCTGAAGCTCGTGCCGATCTCTGGCTTTGCGCAGGGCCTGGACTTGGTCCGCTTCCTGATTCTGCCGGTGATGCTGTCGGCGCTCGCGCGCCTGGGCACCGAGGCCCGCCTGTACCGCGCGATGTTCCTGGAAGAAATTGGCAAGGACTACGTTCGCACCGCGCGCGCCAAGGGCTTGAGCGAGTACGTGGTGCTGTTCCGTCATGTACTGCGTAACGCGATGATCCCGATCATCACCAGCATGGGCGGCTATCTGCCTTACGTGTTCATGGGCAGCCTGGTGTTCGAGAGCTTCTTTGGCATCCCCGGATTGGGCGCCTATGTGATCGAAGCGATCGGCAAGCAGGACTTCGCCATTGTCCGCACGATGGTGTTCGTTGGCTCGCTGCTGTACATCGCCACCTACATCCTGATCGACATCGCCTACTCCTGGGTCGACCCCCGGGTGCGCCTGGCTTGATGCGGTCGGCAGAAGAACGTCTGGAGTCTCGGTGATGCCGAAGTTTGTGATGTTGTGGACGGACGTGGCCGTGTGGCTGCTGATCGTCGCCATGGTGGCTTATGGCTGGACGGTGAAGCGCAAGCCGAACCTCGCCGCCAATTGGGGCAAGGTCTTCCGCAATGCCCCGGCCTTGTCCTCGTCGCTCGTGTTGCTGGCGTGCCTGCTGGTGACCTTGGCCGACAGCGTGCACTTCCGTCCGGTGCTGCCACCGGCTGCCGGTGCGCCAGCGGGCAGTGTGGTGTACGACGCTCGCGTGCAATCGCTGCTCGATGCGGCGATGCGCAGCGTGGTGGAGTCGCGTGAATCGACCTACTCGCGTCCCTTGGCTTACGTGGGGTTCACGAAAGAGTCGATGGAGGTCCAGGGCAAGGTCGAGCGGGTGGCGCCGAGGCTGAAGTTCGGCGGTGCGCACCTGAGTGAACCCGACAAGCAGTGGGCCGGCGATGTGTCGCAGCGCGTCGTGGTGGGGCTGGTCGGCGGCGGCATCGTCGCATTGCTGCTGTCCGCTCTGATGATCGCGATGGTGGCTCGCGCGCGGGCTGAGGCCTGGTCCGTGGCCTTTCAGAAGATCCGCCAGGGCCAGACGCCTGTTCCTTGGATGGCGGCATGCTGGACGCTCGTTGGCATCGGCTTGTCGGTGGGCGTGGTGATTTCGCTGATGGGGCACTACCACGTGTTCGGCACCGACATCACTGGCAATGATGTGCTGTACCAGACCTTGAAGAGCATCCGCACCGCCTTCGTCATCGGCACGCTGGCCACGCTGGCCACACTGCCTCTGGCCGTGGTGCTCGGCATCATGGGGGGCTACCTCAAGGGCTGGGTCGATGAGCTGATCCAGTACCTGTACACGGTGTTGTCGTCGATTCCGAACATCCTGCTGATCGCCGCGTGTGTGCTAATGGTTCAAGTGTTCCTTGACAAGCACCCCGAGCTGTTCGAGACCGGCGTCGAGCGTTCGGATCTCAAGCTTTTCCTGCTGTGCGCTGTGCTCGGCTTGACCGGCTGGGCCAGCCTGTGCCGCCTGCTGCGCGCCGAGACACTGAAGCTGCGCGAACTCGAGTTCGTGCAGGCTGCCAATGCCTTTGGCGTGGGGCATGCACGCATCATGATGCGGCACATCTTCCCGAATGTGGTGCACCTGATCCTCATCGTCACGGTGCTCGACTTCTCGGCGCTGATCCTCTATGAGGCCGTGCTCTCGTATGTCGGTGTGGGCGTCGATCCGTCCATGAACAGCTTCGGCGGCATGATCAACTTCGCGCGCAACGAGATGAGTCGCGACCCCGTTGTGTGGTGGCCTTTCGCCGCGGCATTTGTCTTCATGGTCACGCTGGTGCTGTCGGCCAACCTGTTCGCCGACGGCGTGCGCGACGCGTTCGACCCGCGGGCCCGTGTGTTCCGCCCCCGTCCCGTGACCCATCAAAAGAAGCCGGCCTGAGGGACAACGCGACATGTTGGAAATCAAGAACATCAAGGTCGAGCTGGACGCGGAGTCCGGTCTCGTGCGCGCCATTGACGGCATGCGGCTGACGCTGCAGCGCGGTGAGACGTTTGCGCTGGTTGGCGAGTCAGGTTGCGGCAAGAGCATGACGGCACTTGCGCTGATGCGCCTGCTGCCTGAGAACGGCTACATCGCTTCGGGCGACGTGTTGGTCGATCAGGAAGATGTGCTCGCGCTGCCGGAATCGCAAATGCGTGCGGTGCGTGGTGGACGCATCGGCATGATCTTCCAGGAGCCGTCGACCAGCCTGAACCCGGTCATGAAGATCGGCGACCAGATTGTCGAAGCCATCGAGGCGCACACGCCCTTGCGTGGTGAGGCCGCTCGCGCCAAGGCACTGGATTGGCTGCGCAAGGTCGGCATTCCAGAGCCCGAGCGCCGCATCGACGATTACCCGTTCCGCATGAGTGGCGGCCAGAAGCAGCGCGTGATGATCGCGATGACGCTGGCGGGCGAGCCCGACTACATCATTGCCGACGAGCCGACGACAGCGCTTGATGTGACCATCCAGGCGCAAGTGCTCGATCTGCTCAAGCAGCTGCAGGCAGAACATGGCCTGGGGTTGCTGTTGATCACCCACGACCTCGCCGTTGTGTCGGGCATGGCGCATCGGGTGGCGCTGATGTACGCCGGCCAGATCATCGAGGTGGCCACCGCCGAAGAGTTCTTCTCGTCGCCGAAGCACCCCTACGCCAAGGCCTTGCTGCGAGCTCTTCCCGATGCGGCCCGCCGTGGTCAGTCGCTGGCTGCCATCCCGGGCACCGTGCCGCCGCTGACGCAGCAGTTCATGGGTTGCCGCTTCGAGCCGCGCTGCTACTGTACCGAGCCTGCTTGCAAGACCACGCTGCCCGAACTGAACACGCTGGCCGGCACTCGCTCGGTGCGCTGCTTGCGCTATGTGCCTGGGCACAACGCCGAGGCCACCGAGGCGATCATCAACATCGTGCCCGCCGCGGCGTCGGCGCAAGCCGCGCCCGCAGCGGCCGACGCTTCGCGGCAGCCATTGCTGCAGGTGGACCAACTGCGGGTTCGCTTCCCGATTCGAAAGGGCCTGCTGCAGCGGGTGCATGGCTACTTCGATGCCGTCGATGGCGTCTCGTACAAGGTCATGCCGGGCCAAACGCTCGCGCTCGTGGGGGAATCCGGCTGTGGCAAGACGACGACCGGCAAAGCCATCGTTCAATTGCTTCGCCATCAGGCCACCTTCGAGGGCCAGGCTTTGCTTCATGGGCAGAACCTGTTCGATCTCGAAGGCGAAGCGCTTCAGAAAGCGCGACGCGACATCCAGATCATTTTCCAGGATCCGTTCGCTTCCCTGAATCCGCGGATGCGGGTCTTCGACATCCTGGAAGAAGGGCTCCTGTCCCTTCAACCCGATCTGGACGCCGCGGGCCGTCGAGACCGCCTGAAACGCTTGGCCGATCAAGTGGGCCTGCGCCAGGATGCGCTCGACCGCTATCCGCACGAGTTCTCCGGCGGCCAGCGTCAGCGCATCGCGATTGCCCGGGCATTGGCGGTGCAACCCAAGCTGATCGTGTGCGATGAGCCCACCTCCGCACTCGACGTTTCGGTACAGGCTCAGATCCTCAATCTGCTGCGCGACCTTCAACGTGAGTTGGGCGTCTCCTACCTGTTCATCACCCACAACATCGGGGTGGTCGAGTACATCGCCGACGAAGTCGCCGTCATGCGGGCTGGGCGCATCGTGGAGCAGGGCAGTTGCGACGATGTCCTGAGCCGCCCGCGGGATGCCTACACCAAGAAGCTGATTGCGTCGGTGCCGAGGTTGGCGACGATGGCTGCTTGAGGTCGATGCGGGTTAACGCCAATACCTGACTGACGAGTTGTTGATGCAGCAACGGCCCGGCGCGGGAGTGTCCGGGCCGATTTTTATGACGCGTGCCGCGCCGCATTGATTGACTAGACAACTCCGTGTGTGCGGTGAAATGTGCTGCGTAAACACAACAAACGCCGCCGCAAACACCGTCGTAGAGGGTTTCCCGCTAGCGGGGCCCCAAGTTGGGTCAGTGACAATCCGTTCACATGTTTTCGACGCGGGTACATCTCGGCTTCACAAGACCGGCATGTGACTTGCTTCGTGGCAGGGTCTATCGATCAACCTTCCCTTACTCAGGAGTGGTACGTATGTTCCAGAAAACAAAGCTCAGCACGAGCTTGCTGCTCGCCTTTGGCGGCGGGCTGCTCTTCGCGTCTGGCGCGGCTTCCGCGCAGGAACGCGTCGAGATCACAGGCTCGCGCATCAAGACGGTCCAGACCGAGGGCACGTCCCCGGTCGTGGTGCTGGGCAAGGAAGCGATTGCGCTGGAAGGTGTTCGCAACGCCGAGCAACTGCTGAACAACCTGCCCCAGGTCTTTGCTGACCAGGGCGGCAGCGTGTCGAACGGTGCCACCGGTACCGCGACGGTCAACCTGCGCAACTTCGGCGCGGACCGTACGCTGGTTCTGATCAACGGTCGCCGCATGCCCGCTGGCAGCCCGCGTTCGCTGGCATCGGACTTGAACCAGATTCCAGTCTCGTTGATCAAGAAAGTCGAAATTCTGACGGGCGGTGCCTCGGCCATTTATGGCTCGGACGCTGTGGCCGGTGTGGTGAACTTCATCCTCGACGACAAGTTCGAGGGCGTTCAGATCGACCTGAACCACGAGTTCTTCAACCACTCGCAGCACACCAGCAAGGGTGTCAAGGATGCCAACGAAGCCCGCGGCTTCAAGCTGCCGGGTGACAAGGCTGCCGACGGCAAGGTCACCGACTTCAGCTTGACCCTGGGTGGCAACTTCGCCGATGGCAAGGGCAACGCCACCTTCTTCGTCTCGCACAAGCTGGAAGACGCTCTGCTGCAATCCGAGCGTGATTTCTCCAACTGCGCACTGAACGCTGGCGACACGTGGTCCTGCGGTGGTTCGGGTACCAGCTACCCGGGCCGCTTCTTGCACGCCGGTACCGGTGCCAGCTACACGGTTGCTGATGCCAACGGTGGCGTTCGCGAGTGGGGTATTCCGAGCGACTTCTTCAACTTCGCCCCGATCAACTATTTCCAGCGTCCGTCGGATCGCTATTCGGCCTACGCCACGGCCCACTACGACCTTGACGACACCGCCCGCGTCTATGGCGAGTTCGGCTTTCACGACGATCACACCGTGGCGCAGATCGCGCCGAGCGGCGCCTTCGGTGTGCCGCTGTCGATCAAGTATGAGAACCCGCTGCTGTCCGATGCATGGCGTGCTCAGTTGAACGATGCGAACGCGGCCATCACGGACGAAAACGGCGTTCCCCTGGGGCTCACCTTCAACAAGGCCGGGGACACCGCTGACATCTATCTGTTCCGTCGAAACATCGAAGGCGGTGGTCGTCAGGACGACATCCGTCACACCTCTTATCGTGGTGTGATCGGCGTCAAGGGCGATATCAACGAAACCTGGAGCTACGACTTGTCTGCCCTGGTGGGCAAGGTCGTCTACCAAGAGACCTACAAGAACGACTTCTCCAATGCGCGTCTGGCGCGCTCTCTGGATGTCGTGGACGACGGCAACGGCAATGCGGTTTGCCGGTCAGTGGTTGATGGCACGGATCCGAACTGCGTGCCCTACAACGTTTGGACGCTGGGCGGTGTGACCCCCGGCGCGCTGGCGTACCTGCAGACCCCGGGCTTCCAGAAGGGCTTCACGTCCACGGAAGTGATCTCCGCGTCGGTGAACGGCGATCTGACGGGCTATGGCGTCAAGACGCCGTGGGCCAAGAGTGGCTTGGGCGTGGCAGTCGGTGTGGAGCATCGCACCGAAGAAATGGACCTGAGCACTGACTCGGCCTTCACCACCGGTGATCTGGCTGGCCAAGGCGGCCCGACCATTGGTGTCGGTGGCGGCTACAAGGTGTGGGATGTCTTCACCGAGCTGCGTATGCCGTTGGTGGAAAAGGCACCGTTCGCTGAGCTGCTTGCCGTGAACGCCAGCTACCGCTACTCGGACTACAGCACTGACAAGACGACCAGCACCTGGGGTCTCGGCCTCGAGTGGGCGCCCATCAGCGCGATGAAGGTCCGTGCCAGCGCCCAGCGTGCGTCGCGTGCAGCGAACATCGTTGAGCTGTTCTCCACGGCTGCGATCGGCCTGTATGACAACGACGGCGATCCCTGCGCCGGCGCTACGCCTTCAGCGTCTGCCGCGGAGTGCGCTCGCACGGGCGTGACCGCGGCACAGTACGGGCACATCCTTGACAGCCCGGCTGGCCAGTACAACGCGATCTTCGGCGGCAACACCCAGTTGAAGCCGGAGACCTCGAACAGCTGGACCTTGGGTGTCGTGATCAACCCGATCAAGGACATGAACCTGACGTTCGACTACTTCCACATGAAGGTGAAGGACGTCATCGGGAATCTGCCTGCCACGACGACACTGACCCAGTGCTTGAACACGGGTGACGCGGCATTCTGCGATCTGATCCATCGCGATTCGTTGGGAACCTTGTGGGCGACGAACGATGCCTACATCAAGGCCAACAACCTCAACCTGGGGATGCGCGCCACGGAAGGTCTGGACATTGGTGCCGATTACCAGTTGAAGCTGGATGCGATGGGCCGTGTGGACTTCACCTTCAAGGGCACCTGGCTGAACAGCTTCGAGCAAGAGGACGCGCCTGGCCTGGGTAGCTACGACTGCGCTGGATACTATGGCGCGACGTGCGGTACTCCGCTGCCCCAGTGGCGCCATTCGCTGCGCACCACCTGGCGTTCGCCGTGGAATGTGGACCTGTCGCTCAACTGGCGTCACATTGACTCTGTCGATATCGATGCCAGCAGCTCCGACGAGCACCTGGCCGGTGCCTACTCGGACGTCGTGAAGACCTTGAAGGCCGTGAACTACTTCGACCTGGGCGCCAGCTACAAGGTCACGAAGAACGTCACGCTGTCGGCTGCGATCAACAACGTGCTGGACACCGATCCGCCGCTGCGTACGCAAGGCTCGGGCTTCACCAATGGCAACACCTATCCGCAGGTGTATGACGCGCTGGGTCGCCGCGTGTCGCTGACGGTCAACGCGAAGTTCTGATCGACAAACTGATCGACGAACCGGCGTGAGCCGGTTCATGTCGAACACTCCAAAAGGGCGCCGTCGAGGCGCCCTTTTTCGTTGCGTCCTCGCGTGCTGCTCAAGGGAGGCCGAGATCGGCCTGCATGGCGCGCTTGGGATGGCAAACCCTTGGTCGCGCCAACGTGTACTCATCGATCCATGCGGTGCAACGGATGGAAGCGGCGGCGTTGGCCTCGCGGAGGCAGACACGCCACGTTCGACATCGCTGTGGCGATTCGAACCGTCGGCGGCTTGCCTAATAGGACACGCTGGCCAGCCTCATGAACAGGGTCTGGTACGCGGGGCGGCAGAAGGTCTCGACGAGTTGCGACAGGCCGGCCGATGCGGCTGCGCGCTTGCGCTCTGCGTCAGGAACGAAGTCGCTGAGGTGGCCGGGTCTGGACTTTGAGTGGTGTCGCGACACCGACGAGATGCGCTGCCGAACCGGGTCATCCAGCGGCAGCCCGAAATGCGGTGCCAGTTGCGCGACCACGGCGTCGGGCAAGGAGAGGTAGGGAAGCAGCAAGCTGCGATTCGCGGGGAGCATCCCGGCCGCGCGCAGGAAGGCTGCGATGAACAGTGCGATTCTTTCGTCCGGGCCTTTGGCCTGCAGGTTGCCCTGCACGGCATTCGAAAAGAGCGCCGCATGATCGTCGTGAAGCCAGCGGGGACGACTCTGCTGCAGTGAAACCGCAACCTCCAACGGATCGCGAACACACAGGGCCAGTGGCGTTTGGGGAAACGCCTCGACGATCAGGTCAGCGAACAGCGTGTTCCAGCTCGATAGCTTCAGCACGTAGCGGCGCCCGGCGTGGGCGGAGAAGCGGGCGCCCAAGGATCGAAGCGCGGCCACTCGCGAGGCACGATCGCCTGCATGCGGTGGGACGAGCAATTCATTGATGGCGAGCGGCTCCGAGTACACCACGGTGTCAGGGTGCTGCTTCAGCATCTGCGACACCAGTGTCGATCCGCAGCGCGCCACGTGAAAAATCACGCCAGCCGGGGCGGCCTGTTCGCCGACGCGATCAAGCTGCCCCAGCGGGGTATGCACCACCCAGGGCGTGCGGGCCAGACGCTGGACCGTCTCGTGAAGAAATGGCTCTTGGAGTTCACCGGGTGCGATGTCGGCCATCGCGAGGTGAAGTCCGGTGCCATCAAGTGCCGATCGAACGGGCAGGCCCGGGCTGGATTCTCTGCTGGACATCGCGGCGGCGCGGTTCAGCGCATGTCAGCCACAACGATGGCATCGACCGCCAACAACTGCTGAAGCACGGCGTGCATCTCCGCCTCATCGACAAATGGGAAGCGTGCGAGCAGGTCCTCCATCGAGAAGAGTCGCTGCTGCAGCAGCCAGGCGACGGCCGGGTAGGTGGCTCCCACTTCAACGTGCTTGCCGTCGATCTCCACTCCGAACCCATCAGTGCGGCGAATGATGTCGCCGCGCTTCGCCGTTGAGAAGTACTGCGCTCGTTGGCGGGACGGCAATTCGAAGCCTGGTGCTTGCGAGGCCAAGGACCGTTGGTGATTGCGGACCTCGATCTGGAAGCTCGGTGAGGTCATCAAGCGATCCAGATGGCGTGCCAAACCAGCCAGGTGCGCGGCCATCGCTTCGGTGTCGCGCGGGTCCGGCAGGTCGGCGCGGAAGGCGCTTTCCGCTGCAGCCGCTGACTCCAGAAGCTTGAAGAGCGACAGGCCGGTCGCGGGCTTGACCCAGAAGGTGACGTGCAGCGACGCTTCGGCGCCCGTGATGGCATCGTGGTACTGGCCCCGTGGCAGGTAGAGGATGTCTCCCGGCCGCATCAGCACTTCTGTCATCAGCCTGCCGCGCGATGCAACGAGCCACTTCTCGGCCTCGTCACCTGGGGGAGTCGGCGTCGTCGGGTTGTCGGCGCGGGCTTCGTAGATCCTCCACAGCTTTTCGCCCTCGGTTTGCAGGGCAAAGACGTCGTGAAGGTCGTAGTGGGTATTGAAGGCCTGGATCTTCTGGAAAGAGCAATACGCGTTGGCGCCGGCTCCCGCTCCGAACTCGCGCTGCAGCATGTGAACAAGAGCTGCCACGGGCGCGCTCGCGCGCTGGATCTGGTTGGCCACCAGGCTGGCCCCAAAGCCGAGCAGGGCCTTGACCTTGCGCGGATTGGCCGGTGCCTTGGCGCCGGGTGAAGGGTCCGTGGCGTCGCAGTAGTTCTCGCGAAGCGCCAGACGGTTCTGATAGAAGACCTTCAGCGTGTCTTCATTCCAGAATGACGTGAGGTTCAGGATGTCGTTGAAGCTTTGCCACGGCATCGGATTGCCGCGACTGGGGCCGTTCGCCGCGATGTGCAGCGGTTTGCGGCCGTAGTAGTGCGTCCTGAACTCGGCCGGGTCGAACGGTGCGATGAACTCTGCGAAGGTCGGCATAGGGCTCGGGGATCATAGCCTGCCGATCTGCACGTCATGCCGCTGCGCCGGTGGCCTGCAGTGCTTCAGTTGCCGTAGCCTTCGGGCGGGCCGGAGATGGCGTTCATGGCTGTCGACATCGCCGTCAGCATGGTCCGCTCGGCTTCAGACAGCGCGGGATGCCAGATGTCGAAGATCAGGATGACTCGCAACTTGTCGCTGTCATTCCAGGCTTCGTGTTCGATGGTGTCGTCGAAGACCCACGCTTGTCCAGGCACCCATGGCCGTGTCTGATTGCCTACGCGAAATCCGCAGCCTTCGGGGACGATCAAGGGCAGGTGCACCAGCAGCCGAGCGTTGCTGACACCGGTGTGGGGCGGGATGCGTGTCTTGGGCTTGAGCAGGGAGAACAGGGCCACAGGCGTGCGGCCTGGTTGGTCCGGCTGTGGTGCTCGCGCCAACAATTCCATCGTTCGTGGGCAGCGGCTGGCACCTGGCTCGTGGCGCACGCCGTCTTTGATCAGGTGGTACGCGCTCCACCGAGGCGAGTGGTTGAGCTCGACCCACTGGTTCAGGGGCAGGTCCTTGTCATAGTGGATGTAGGGCGTGAATCCTTCGTCGGTGTCGAGCACCTTCAGAAACTCTTGCCGGATGTCCTCGGTGCCGGCCTCCAAGTCGGCGATCCAGGGGAACATTCGTCGGTCATCGAAGAACTCGATCGCGGGTACATGTGGCAGGTAGTACTGAGCCGGCTTCGCGTCGAAACGCTGGCGCCGGCCCAGCATGATGTCCAACGACAGCTTGAACCGATCGAGGTCAGCGCCCTGGAGCTTGGCATACGCCGGTGCCAGGGCCTGATCCAGTTGCTCAGCCATGTGCTGGCTTTGCCGGTCTCTGTAAGACTTGGCGTGGGCCAGCATCGGCCGAAGGTCGGGCCGCAGCCTGTCGGGAGGGGGGGCGACCATGCACGCCGCCGTGTAAGCGCGTGCCGCCTCACGCGTCCGGCCTTGCCGCTCGAACAACTGCCCTCGCATCAGCAGTGCGAGCAGGTCGCTGGCGTCGACCGTGAGGGCTTCGAAGAGAGCTTGCTCTTCGCCAGCATCGTCCTTCAGGTGCTTGCAGATGCGAGCCACATTGATCCACGGCGTGGGATCGTCTCGCGTCAGCTGGGCGGCGCGCGTGTAGAGCTCGCGGGCGCCGGCCAGGTCTCCCCGCTGATGCGCATCGAAGCCCGAAGCGAGCAGGGCGCGGGGATGGTCCGGCTTCAGTTGAAGCACCTCTCGCCAACTGATCAGGGCCTCGGCCAGGCGGCCCTGGCGCTCGGCGGCCAGTGCGCGCGATTCGTGATCGGCCAGTTGAGCGAGAAGTGACGGAGAAACAGACATCGACAGCACCATCGCCCAACTGAGGGCGCAGGGCGATCATTTTCGGCTGCCGATGATGTGGCGTCGATGCGGCAGACCCTCGGGAGGGTTGCCGCCGATGCGCAGACGTGGGTCGCGCGTTACTTCGGCGCCATCCGGATGGCACCGTCGAGGCGAATGACTTCGCCATTGAGCATGTCGTTGGTGACGATCTGGTGCACCAGTTTGGCGTAGTCTTCGGGCTTGCCGAGGCGGCTGGGGAAGGGGACGCTCGCTGCCAGTGCGTCTTGCACTTCCTTGGGCATCGAGAACAGCATCGGGGTGCCGAAGATGCCCGGGGCGATGGTCATGTTGCGGATGCCGTTGCGCGCCAGGTCGCGTGCAATCGGCAGTGTCATTCCCACCACACCGCCCTTGCTCGCGGCATAGGCGGCTTGGCCAATCTGGCCGTCGTAGGCGGCGACGCTGGCGGTGCTGATCATCACGCCGCGCTCGCCGGTGGCTTCCGGCTCGTTCTTGCACATCGCTTCGGCCGCGAGGCGGATCATGTTGAAGCTGCCCACCAGGTTCACCATGATCACCTTGGTGTAGGTGTCCAAGGGGTGAGCGCCGTCCTTGCCGACGGTCTTGATGGCCGGGGCGATGCCCGCGCAGTTCACCAGGCCCATGAGCTTGCCCAAGCCGGTCGCCGCCGCCACCACGGCGCGGCCGTCGGCCTCCTGGCTGACGTCGCAGCGCACGAAGACACCACCCAGTTCCTTCGCCAGAGCCTCGCCCTTGTCGACCTGCAGGTCGGCGATCACCACCTTGCCGCCGTGGGCCGCCAGCATGCGCGCCGTGCCTTCGCCGAGGCCTGAAGCACCCCCCGTGACGATGAAGACCTTGCCCGAAATGTCCATGGTTGCTCCTTCTCGTAGGCCGAGGTGAGGTACCTCGGTTGACGTTGACGTAAACGTCAATTGTGCGCTGAAATTGCCGCAGCCCCAAAAGCGAAACGGCCGACACGCTTTCGCGCGCCGGCCGTCTTCAGGAGCGAGCTGCTCGCCCGATGTGCCGTCAAGCCTCCAGCGCGCCCAGCACCCGGGCGGTGATTTCTTCGACCGAGCCCACGCCAGCCACCTTGCGGTACTTCGGTGCCTGCGCTTCGCCGGTAGCGGCCCACTGGCCGTAGTAGTCGACCAGCGGGCGGGTCTGCGCTGAATAGACGTCCAGCCGCTTGCGGACGGTCTCTTCCTTGTCGTCGTCCCGCTGGACCAGGTCTTCGCCGGTCACGTCGTCCTTGCCAGGAACTTTCGGCGGGTTGAACTTGACGTGGTAGGTGCGGCCCGAGGCCGGGTGCGAACGGCGGCCGCTCATGCGTTCGATGATGGCGTCGAAGGGCACGTCGATTTCGAGCACCAGGTCGAGTTTGACGCCGGCGGTCTTCATCGCCTCGGCCTGGGGGATGGTGCGGGGGAAACCATCAAACAGGAAGCCCTTGGCGCAATCGGGCTGCGCAATGCGTTCCTTCACGAGCCCAATGATGATGTCGTCGCTGACGAGACCGCCGGACTTCATCACCGCATCGGCCTGCTGGCCCAGCGGCGTGCCGGCCTTCACAGCCGCGCGAAGCATGTCGCCGGTGGAGATTTGGGGAATGCCGTACTTCTGGCAGATGAATGCCGCCTGGGTGCCTTTTCCGGCACCCGGGGCGCCCAACAGGATCAGTCGCATGGTGGTTGTCTCAGTATGGAAGATGATTCTGTAGCGCCGCTCGTGGACGGCGGCTGTGCGCTCGGGCAGCACAGGCGCGGCTCGGGCAAGGGTGGCCCGGCACTGATTCGGGGCAGGATAGCATGTGTCAACCTGCATCAGGCTGACAACCCGGGATGATCCGGGCGGCCATTGTCAGGGCATTGTCAGGCCGATGCGACGCCCGGCCACAAGGCGCGAACGCGCTCCAGGTCCTCTGGCGTGTCGACGCCTGCCGCGGGCGCTTGAGCCGCGACGTGCACGGCAATGCGCTCGCCGTGCCACAGCACCCGCAGCTGCTCCAACGACTCCAACTGCTCGATGGGCGCCGGTGACAATGCCGGAAAGCGGCGCAGAAACCCAGCGCGGTAGGCGTACAAGCCGATGTGTCGCAGCGCCTGTCCCGGCTGCAGGGCTGGGGCCCCCGCAGACGAGCCGTCGCGCCACCACGGAAGAGGCGCCCGGCTGAAGTAGAGGGCTCGGCCAGCCTGATCGCAGACCACCTTCACCACATTGGGGTTCGCGAACTCAGCGGCATCGGTCAACGCATGGGCCGCGGTTGCCACGGCGCAGTCGGGCCGGTCGGACAGCAGTTGCGCACACGCGCTGACGAGGGTCGGGTCGATCAGCGGCTCGTCGCCTTGCACGTTGACGACCACATCGCCGCCATCGAGCCCCAGCTGCTCACAGGCCTCGGCGAGCCGGTCGCTGCCGCTCACATGGTCCCGACGTGTCATCAGTGCCTTGACACCGTGCGCTTCGCATGCCTGAACGGTCGCCATGTCATCGGCGGCCACCCAAACCCCTCGCGCTCCCGCCCGCGCGACGCGCTCGGCCACGCGCACGACCATCGGCTTGCCGCCGATGTCGGCCAATGGCTTGTTCGGCAGGCGCGTCGAGGCCAGCCGAGCCGGGATCAGTACCGAGAAGCTCATCACTCCTCCTCGGCGGCCAGGTGGCGAGCTTCGTTCTCCAGCATCACGGGAATGCCGTCGCGCACCGGGAAGGCCAGGCGATCGGCGGGGCAGATCAGCTCGGTCGGACGCGAGGCCTCGTCGCGGTGCAGTTGCAGCGGCCCTTTGCACACCGGGCACACCAGCATCTCGGTCAGGCGATGGTCCATGTTGATCGTTGTCTTTGTCAGGCAGGATGGGCAGTTCGAGGCAGCCGCTGGCGCAGCGCCTGGGCGAATGCCGGGGGGAGAGCGAAGTCTAGCGCCACCACCCACACCCTCGTGGCTCCGACTGCTTCGGGCCGCAGCTTCACGGCATCTTTCTCGGTGATGAACACGTCGGGGGTGTCCGTGGGCCAGGGGGGCGGGGTCAAGCGGGCGTGGTCGGGCAGGGGCAGTCGGTCGATCGTCAGCCCTGCTTCCTCCAGCATCCTGAAGAAGCGCTCGGGATCGCCCGTGCCCGCGGCGGCCAGCACGCGGCGGCCTGCCCAGTCAGACAACGGGTGCACGGCTTGAGGCTGCTGACCTTTCCACCACGGCCCCAATGCCACGGCACCAGCCAACTGGCGCCGCACCACATGGCCGGGCAGCGGGGTGCTGGGTTCTGCCGCGTTGTAGACCACCAGCATGTGCGGCGCGGCCGAATCCGGCACGGGTTGACGCAGCGGACCAGCGGGCAAGGTCAGCCCGTTGCCCGCACCGCGGCCGTCGAACACAACCACCTCCACATCGCGCGGCAGGCGGTGGTGCTGCAGACCATCGTCCGACACGATCACGTCGACCTGCGGGTGACGTTCGAGCAGGTGACGCGCACCGGCGAGGCGGTCTCGCCCGACGACCACCGGGGCTCCGGTTCGGCGGTGGATCAGCAGGGGCTCGTCTCCGCAGTCGCTGGCCTCGGAGTGCTCGTCCAGCTCGACCAGGGCGGCCTCGTTGGTTCGGCCGTAGCCGCGCGACACCACACCGGGCCGCCAACCGTCTCGCCGGAGCAGCTCGATCAGCGCGATGACGGTGGGCGTCTTCCCTGCGCCACCCACCACGAGATTGCCGACGACGATGACCGGCCGGCCCACAGAGGCCGGGCGCTGCCGCAGCTGGCTTTGCCGGTGCAGCGCCGCGAGGCCTTGGAACAACACGGCCAGCGGCCGAAGAGCGTGCATCCAGCCGCTGACTTGCGGGCGCCACCAGTGCTGTTGCAGCCGCTGCGACCAGCCACTCGATGACGCTGCCAGCGGGGGTGAAGCTACGGCGCGCTGCTCGCGTCCACGCGCCTCAGAGTCGGCCATGGATGGAAGACCCCGGCCTTTTCAACGGCTGCGCAGCCGCTTCACTGGCCCCCAGCCGCCGCAGCCGATGAGTTCTGCGCGGCGAAGGTCACCCGGGGCAGGCCGGCACGCCGGGCAGCGTCCAGCACGTTGATCACGGACTGGTGCGCAGCGGTCGCGTCGGCGGAGATGATGAGGAACGGATCCTGGCGTTGCTGGGCTGCGGCGCGCATCGCGGCGGCCAGCAATTCGACGCTGCGGCCCTCAACGGCCTGCTTGTCGATCGAGTAGCGGCCATCAGCCGACACGGCGACGATGATTTCCGAGGGCCGGTCGCGTGCCTGATCGGCATCGGACACCGGCAACGTCAACTGAAGCTCGGTGAACTTCGAGTAGGTCGTCGACAGCATCAGGAAGATGAGGATCACCAGCAGCACATCAATGAACGGGATCAAATTGATCTCCGGTTCATCGTTGCGATCGCCGCGGAAGTTCATCGCTTCGACCCCTGGTGGCGCTCAGGCGGGTGACGATCCATGCGGAGCAACTGGTGCACCACGCGCTCGGCGCCTTGTTCCATGTCGTGCAGGTAGTCGTTGACGCGGCCGCGGAAGAAGCGGTGGCACATCAACGAAGGGATTGCGACCATCAGGCCGAACGCCGTGTTGTACAGCGCCACCGAGATGCCGTGGGCCAGTTGTGCCGGGTTGGCGCCCGAACTGCCGGGCGCCTGCGAGCCGAAGATCTCGATCATGCCGATGACGGTGCCAAGCAGGCCCAGCAGCGGTGCAGCCGAGGCGATGGTCGCCAATGCGTTCAGGTAGCGCTCAAGCTTGTGTGCGGCGCTGCGGCCGGCGGCCTCGAACGAGTCGCGCAGCAAGGTCTCGCTGCAACGCGGATCCTGGGCCATGGTGCGAATGCCGGTGGCCAGCAGCATGCCCATCACCGAGTTGGCGGCCAGCTTGCCCAGCACGTCGCCCGATGGGACGCCTTGCCGCAGCACCTGCAGCACCTCATCCACCAACCCGGCTGGCGCCACTTGACGGCGACGCAGCGCCATGGAGCGTTCGACAACCAGGGCCAGAGCGGCCACGGAACACAGGAGCAGCGGCCAGATCGGCCAGCCGGCGGCTTGTATGATCGACAGCAAGAATGCCTCTGGCGCAAGGCCCGCAACTTAAGACGCGCGATTATGAACTGATCGCTCGGCTTATCGAGGCGTCACACCGATGTCATCTTTCCACAGCGCCTGTGGAAAACACTGTGTGAAAGCGGGGCGCAACCTTCACAAAGCGTGCAACGGCGCGGGTTCCCGCCACGTTGCTTAAAAATGTGGCGCCCTGCGCCAGCGAACAACCTGATGCAATCCAGTTCGACTTCCGGTGTCCAGGTCTGGGGTGTGGCGGGTCTGCTGCTGGCCGTCTCCGATGCATTGGCCGCCCGCTTCTCGTCGGTGGCGGTGCGTGGTGAACTGTCGGGCTTCAGCCGCGCCAGCAGTGGCCACTGCTACTTCACCCTGAAAGACGCCCAAGGTGGCAATGCGGGTCTGCGTTGCGCCATGTTCCGCCGCGCGGCGATGCTGATGGCCTTCAACCCACAGGATGGGCAGCAGGTCGAGCTTCGAGGCCGGCTCGCCGTGTACGAGGCGCGCGGCGAGCTGCAGATGGTGGTCGAGTCGATGCAGCGCGTCGGCGCCGGCGCGCTGTATGAAGAGTTCTTGCGCCTGAAAGCCCGGCTCGAAGCCGAGGGCCTGTTCGATGCGGTGCGAAAGCGCCCGTTGCCCGCCTATCCACGCAGGCTGGTGGTCGTCACGTCGGCCAGCGGCGCGGCGATCCATGACGTGCTCACCACGCTGGCGCGGCGCGCTCCGCATGTCCACGTGGTGCTGGTGCCCACGCTCGTCCAGGGGGCCCAAGCGCCCGAAGCCATCGTGCGTGCGCTGGCCCTGGCGAATGCCGTCGACGAGGCCGACGCCATCTTGCTGTGCCGCGGCGGCGGCTCGCTCGAAGACCTGTGGTCGTTCAATGACGAGCGGGTGGTCCGAGCGGTGCGGGCGTCGGGCCTGCCGGTCGTTTGCGGTGTCGGCCACGAAACCGATGTGACGCTGGCGGATCTCGCCGCCGACCTGCGTGCACCCACGCCCACCGCTGCCGCCGAACTGGCGGCCCCGGAGCGTGCGGCGTTGCTCCAGGGGCTGGGGCTGCGCGCCGAACTGCTCGAGCGCCGGGTGCAGCGCCGCCTGGACGGAGCAGCGCAGATGCTCGACACGCTGGCACTGCGGCTGCACCGGCCCGCTCAACGCCTTCGCATCGAACAAGGGCGGCTCGAGACGCTGGCCCAGCGCCACCACGCGGCGCTGTCGCGTGCCCTTGAGCGCCAAAGGTTGGCATTGGGCCACCGGGCCCAGCGCGTGGCGCAGGCGGGCGGGGCGATGCGCGCTCGCCACGCCGATCGGCTGCAGGCCCAGGCGGCACGGCTGGCGGCGCTGGACCCGCGGCGCGTGCTCGCGCGCGGGTACGCCTGGGTCGAGAACGACGATGGTCAGGCGATCGTGTCCGCCCATTCCCTGCTGCCTGGGCAATCGATGCGGGCGGTATGGGCCGACGGCCGGGCGACGGCGCGGGTCACCGAGGTCGAGGTCGAGCCCGGGAGCCCTCCGCCCAGCAAGAAGCGGCGCACACCGTAGGGTGAAGCCTGCGACGGGCTCAAGCGGGCCCGCTCGCTGCCTACAATGCCCGCGGCCCCTCTATCACTGGCCCGCGCTGCTCGCTGAGGCGGCGCGCCCACCTCGAAAGGAACAAGCATGGAACACACCCTGCCGCCGCTGCCCTTTGGCCTGGACGACCTCGCCCCGCACATGAGCCGCGAGACGCTCGAGTACCACCATGGCAAGCACCACAACGCCTATGTGGTGAACCTGAACAACCTGCAGAAGGGCACCGAGTTCGAGTCGATGTCGCTCGAGGACATCGTCAAGAAGTCCAGCGGTGGCGTCTACAACAACGCGGCCCAGATCTGGAACCACACCTTCTTCTGGAACTGCCTGAAGAAGGGCGGCGGCGGTGAGCCCAGCGGCGCGCTGGCCGACGCCATCAAGGCCAAGTGGGGCTCGTACGACGCGTTCAAGGAGGCCTTCACCAAGAGCGCCGTCGGCAACTTCGGCTCTGGCTGGACCTGGCTGGTCAAGAAGGCCGACGGTTCGGTCGACATCGTCAACATGGGCGCCGCCGGCACCCCGCTGACGACCGGCGACAAGGCCCTGCTGACCGTCGACGTGTGGGAGCACGCCTACTACATCGACTTCCGCAACCTGCGCCCGAAGTTCGTCGAGACCTTCTTGAATTCGCTGGTCAACTGGTCGTTCGCCGAGAAGAACTTCGCCTGACCGCGGCGCCTGTGGCGCCATCCTGGAAAGCCGGCCTGGTGCCGGCTTTTTCTTTTGCTACGCTCGCCAGCAGAAAGAGGGATACCAAGAGGCCAACGACATGCGAATCCTGCTGGTGGAAGATGACGCCGCGCTGAGCCTGGGTGTGGCCCGCGGCCTGGAACGCGAAGGCTGGCAGGTCGACGTGCTGCACGACGGCGAGCAGGCCCTTTCCGAAGGCGTGATGGGGCAGTACGACCTGGGCATCCTGGATCTGGGCTTGCCGCGCCGAGATGGCATGGAGGTATTGCGCCACTGGCGTGCCAAGGGCGCGCGCATGCCCGTCTTGCTGCTGACGGCCCGCGATGAGCTGAGCGACCGTGTGCAAGGCCTGGACGCCGGCGCCGACGATTACCTCGTCAAGCCCTTCGACCTGCCCGAGTTGCTGGCACGCATACGGGCTTTGAAACGGCGCTCGCAAGGGCGCATCGATGAGCACCTGCAGCTGGGCGAGTTGCGGCTCGATCTCGTCCACCGCGAGCTCACCCACTGTGGCCAGCGCATCGCGCTCAGCCCGCGGGAACTGGCCCTCACCGAGATGCTGATGCAAAAGCCTGGCCGGGTGGTGCCCAAGGATTCGATCGTTGCGGGCATGTCCAGCTGGGAGGCCGACTTCAGCGAGAACTCGGTCGAGGTGTACGTGCACCGCCTGCGCAAGCGGTTCGCGGCGCTGGGCGTCGTGATCCGCACCGTCAGGGGTTTCGGCTATCTGATGGAGCTGGCTCCCCCCAACGGCGCGGCGGATACGGATGAGTCGAGCTGAGGCCGCCACCCATGGCCCCAGCGTCCGCCGGGCGCTGCTTCGGCCGTTGTTGTGGAGCTGGGGCATCGGCCTGTTCGCGGCGGTGATCGGCGCCTACCTGCTGGCGCGCACGAGCGCGAACCTCGCATTCGATCGGGGCTTGCAGGACGAGGTCAGCGCCCTGGCGGCGAAAGTCACCTGGTCTGATCGCGGTCCGCTGCTCGATCTTTCGCGCCAGGCGATGGAGTTGGTCACCTGGGACCGCGACGACCGCAACGGCTATGTGATGGTCGATGTCGACGGCAATCCGCTGGCCGGCGATTCCCACGTGCCGGTGCCAAGTGCGTCGCTGCGCAAGTCCAGCTTTACCCAGCCGCGGCTTTTTGATGGCGAGATGGAGGGCGAGCCGGTGCGCGGTGCCGTGTTTTCCATCAGCTCGCCGATGCTCGACCGCTCGGTGGCGGTGATCGTCGTCGAGACCAAGAACAAGCGCACCGTGCTGATGCGCGACTTGCAGCTGTCCATCGTGCTGCCCGCGCTGGCGCTGGGCACGGTCACCTTTGTGATGATCGGCTGGGGCATTCGGCGGGGGTTGCAGCCGCTGCGTGATGTGGCGACGGATGTGGCGCGTCGGGACAGCCAGGATTGGCGGCCGCTGCCCCTGCAGCACGTGCCGCGCGAAGCCGTGCCTCTCATCGAGCGCATCAACAGCCTGCTGGCCGACGTGGAGCAGTCCATCCAGCTGCAGCGCCGCTTCGTGGCCGACGCGGCACACCAACTGCGCACACCGGTGGCGGGCATCCGGGTGCTGGCGCAAAGCCTGGCGCAAGAGCTTGAAGCGGCACCACCGGGCGGGCAGGGGCAGCAGGCCGGATGGCAGCCGCTGCTGTCGCAGCTTGAGCGCTCGACCGATCGCTTGTCTCGCCTGATCGGCCAACTGCTGAGCCTGGCGCGGTCCGAAACCGCGCTGTCGCTGGACAGCGAGCATCAAACGATGGATGTGGTGCCGCTGCTGCGCGAATCTGCCGAGCCGCTGGTGCTGCAGGCGCTGCGGCAAGGCCGGCACATCGCCCTCGAAGCGCCGGACGAGCCGGTGCCGGCGCGGGCCCACCCCATCTGGCTGGGTGAGGTGGTCAACAACCTGCTGGACAACGCCCTGCGCTACGGCGGGCCCAAGGTGACGCTGCGGGTGGCGCCGTTGCCCGAGGGTGGGGCATTGGTCAGCGTGGAAGACGATGGCCAGGGCGTGGCGGCCGACCAGTTGGCCCATCTGTTCGAGCCCTTCTGGCGTGGTGACCGGGCCGATCTGCGCAACGATGGGGGCACCGGCCTGGGCCTGACGATCGCCCGGGAGGTGGTGCTGCGCCTGGGCGGCACGATCGAGGCCCACACGCGGCCCGAGTTTGATGGCCTGCGTTTCACCATCCGCCTGGCGAAGTGAACCGCCGCCGGGGCGGACCCGAGACCTACTTGAACAGCGGGCCGGTCAGTTTCGAGCCCGACTTCAGCCCACGCTTGGCGAACCAACCCTGGTTCATCTCCAGCACATAGCGCACCGGCTTGGTCGAGCAGTGCGAGGCATCGCTCAAGGGTTTCATGTCTTCGATGTTGACGATGCTGCCATCGTCGGCCACGAAGGCGGCTGAGAGCGGCAGCAGCGTGTTGCGCATCCAGAAGCACTGGGTGGCCGGCTCTTCGAAGATGAAGATCATCCCCTCATGGGCCGCCATTTCCTTGCGGAACATCAGCCCGATCTGGCGCTGCTCGTTGGTCTTGGCGACCTGGGCGACGATGTTGTGCATGCCGGCGTGCAAGGTCACGGTGGGCAGTTCCTGCGGCTGGCCCATGTTCTGGGCCTGGGCCGGCACCGTGCCCAGCGAGGTGAGCGCCAGCCACAAGAGAGCGGTTCGAAACTTGATCAAAGTCATGGGTCCTGTTCCCGTCGGTCGATAGATTATCGAACGCAGCCGGCCCGGCGCCGCTGACCGCTGCGATCGTCCCGAATGTCGACCCTGTCTCTTCCCGTTGATCCCGCCCTGGCTGTCACTCCCGCCGACCCCGATCCGGCACTGGCGACGCTGGACGACCCGATCGAGCAGCAGGCCTGCACGCGCTGGCTCACCGATCCGCAGGGCCGGCGCAGCGCCGACACCAGCCTGCTGATTGGCGGCATGCACTGCGCGGCCTGCGCCGGCATCATCGAGTCCGCGCTGCAGGCGGTGCCCGGCGTGGAGCGGGCCGAAGTCAGCGCGGCGGGGCAACGGGCGCAGATCCGATGGGATCCGCAAGCCACGCGGCTGTCTGCCCTGGTCCGCGCGATCCGCCAGGCCGGCTATGACGCGGTGCCCGACGCCGCGGCGCCCGCCCGCACGCTGCGTCTGAAAGAGCGGCGCCTCGCGCTGTGGCGGCTGTTCGTGGCGGCCTTCTGCGCGATGCAGATCATGATGTTCGCCACGCCCGCCTATGTGGCGACCGATGGCAGCCTGGAGCCCGATCTGCGCCAGCTGCTCAATTGGGGCAGTTGGCTGCTGAGCATGCCGGTGCTGCTGTTCTCCGCGGGGCCCTTCTTCCGGGGCGCCTGGCGTGCCCTGCGGCAACGCCAATTGGGCATGGATGTGCCGGTGGCGCTGGGCATCGCGGTGGGCTTTGTGGCCAGCAGCGGCGCCGCCTTCGACCCGGGCGGCCTGTTCGGGCACGAGGTCTATTTCGATTCGATCGCGATGTTCGTCAGCTTCCTGCTGGGGGCGCGTTACCTCGAAACGCTGGCTCGCCACCGCGCTGCCGAGAGCCTGGAGTCGGCGCTGGCTGCGCTGCCCGAATCCGCGCAACGGCTGGTGGAAGGCGGTGGCATCGAATCGGTCAGCATCCACCGGCTGCGGCCGGGTGATCGGGTGCAGGTCGCGCTGGGCTCCAGCTTCCCGGCCGATGGCCGACTGGAAGAGGGCAGCACCCGTGTGGACGAGAGCCTGCTCACCGGTGAAGCGGTGCCCATGGCCCGTCAACCGGGCGACGAGGTGGTCGGCGGCAGCGTCAACCTG
Source organism: Ideonella lacteola (assembly GCF_038066555.1). NCBI lineage: Bacteria > Pseudomonadati > Pseudomonadota > Betaproteobacteria > Burkholderiales > Sphaerotilaceae > Ideonella > Ideonella lacteola. The sequence goes on from NZ_JBBUTG010000012.1 coordinate 116,464, forward strand.
GGTGCCCCGGTGGTCATGCAAGTGCTGCGGGTCGGGGCGGACACCCGCCACGGCGCCATCGTCTCGCTGATGCGCCAGGCCCTCACGCAGCGGCCGGCGCTGGCGCGGCAGGCCGACGCGTGGGCCGGGCCGTTCCTGGGGGTGGTGCTGGTGCTGGCCCTGGCGGCCGGCGTCGCGTGGTGGTGGATCGACCCGTCGCGCGCCGTGGCCGTGGCGATGGCCGTGCTGATCGTCACCTGCCCCTGTGCGCTGTCGCTGGCTGTGCCGTCCGCCTTGGTGGCCGCAGCCGGGGCACTGGCTCGCCGCGGCGTCATGCTGCAGCGGCTCGACGCCTTGGAAACGCTGGCCACGATCGACCGCCTGTTCATCGACAAGACCGGCACCTTGACCGACGATCTGCCGGTGTGCAGTGGCGGCGAGTTGATCGACGCCCATGGCGTGCCCATGCCCCAGGCGCTGCCGCCGGAACTGCGGGCGAGGGCGGCTTCGCTGGCCCAGCGCTCGAACCATCCGTTGTCGCGTGCCATCGTGGCCTGGGCCGCGGATGCCCCCGATGTCACCGGGGGCCCGGGTACGGCGCCGATCGCCTGGCACCGCGTGCAGGAAGTGCCCGGCCAAGGGTTGGAAGGCGAAGATGAACTCGGCCACCGTTGGCGCCTGGGGCAGTCGCATTGGGTGCGTGGCGTCCAGGATGGCGCAGCCCATGAGCGTGGCGGTGACGAAGCGGCGCGGGTGTACTTCGGCCCGGTGGGCCAGCCGGTGGTTCGCCTGCGGGTGGATGAAGGCTTGCGAGCCGACGCGGCTGAAGCCGTCGATGCCTTGCGGGCCGATGGGCTGAAGCTCACGCTGCTCTCCGGCGACAGCCCGGCTCGGGCTGCCCGCTTGGCCAGCCGCCTGGGCCTGACGGATGTGCAAGCGCAGGCCAGCCCCGAGGCGAAGCTGCGCGCGGTGGCCGAGGCTCAGTGCCGCGGCGAACGCGTCGGCATGCTGGGCGATGGGGTCAACGATGCGCCGGTGCTGGCGCAAGCCGATGTGTCTCTCGCGATGGGGCGGGGCGCGATGGTGTCGCGTCTTCATGCTGACGCGGTGCTGACGTCCAATCGCCTGGCCGATGTGGCGTTGGCACGTCGGTTGTCGCGCAAGCTGCTGCGCATCACCCGCCAGAACCTGGCGTGGGCCGCGCTCTACAACCTGGCTTGCGTGCCCCTCGCGCTGATCGGCTGGTTGCCGCCCTGGGCAGCGGGGCTGGGCATGGCCTTCAGCTCGCTGCTGGTGGTCGGCAACTCGTTGAGGCTTGCTCGGACCTGAGCCACACATGGACATCCTTTATCTCCTGGTGCCTCTGTCTGCCGTGCTGGTGCTGGCCATCATCGGCGTGTTCGGCTGGGCGTTGCATCGAGGCCAATTCGACGACCTCGAACGCGAGGGTGAACGCATCCTCGAGCCCGAAGCGAAGGCCGAAATCGCGGCCGATTGACCGCGATCAATCCCTCTGGGGCGCCTTCGCCGAAGAATGCCCACGGGCTCGCAAAGCATCCGCAATGCGGCCCTGCGAACCTGAGGGAACCTTCGATGGCAACTGCTTCAGTGCCGGCGCAGCCGGCCTACAACGACACCGTCATACGCGGCTTCGCGCTGGCGTCGGTGATCTACGGCATCGTCGGCATGCTGGTTGGCGTGTTCATCGCCGCACAACTGGCCTGGCCGGAATTGAACTTTGGCATCCCGTGGCTGAGCTACGGTCGCTTGCGACCGCTTCACACCAACGCGGTCATCTTCGCGTTCGGTGGCTGCGTGCTCTTTGCCACGAGCTATCACGTCGTGCAACGCACCTCGCAGGTGACGCTGTTCGCGCCGAAGCTCGCGATGTTCACCTTCCTGGGCTGGAACCTCGTGATCCTGCTGGCGGTGTTGACGCTGCCGATGGGCATCACCACCGGCAAGGAATACGCCGAACTCGAATGGCCGATCGACCTGCTGATCACTGTGGTCTGGGTCTCGTATGCCATCGTGTTCTTCGGCACGGTGGGCACCCGAAAGGTCAAGCACATCTACGTGGCCAACTGGTTCTTCGGCGCCTTCATCATCGCCGTGGCCCTGCTGCACGTGGTCAACAGTGCTGAAGTGCCGGTGAGCCTGTTCAAGAGCTACTCGGCCTACGCCGGTGTGCAAGACGCGATGGTGCAGTGGTGGTACGGCCACAACGCGGTCGGCTTTTTCCTCACGGCCGGCTTCCTCGGGATCATGTACTACTACATCCCGAAGCAGGCCGATCGCCCGGTGTATTCGTATCGCCTGTCGATCGTCCACTTCTGGGCGCTGATCTTCACCTACATGTGGGCGGGCCCCCACCACCTGCACTACACCGCGCTGCCGGACTGGGCCCAGTCGATCGGCATGCTGTTCTCGCTGGTGCTGCTGGCGCCGTCGTGGGGCGGCATGATCAACGGGATCATGACCCTGTCGGGTGCTTGGTACAAACTGCGTGACGATCCCATCCTGAAGTTCCTGATCGTCTCGCTCTCGTTCTACGGCATGTCGACCTTCGAGGGCCCGATGATGTCGATCAAGACGGTGAATGCGCTGTCGCACTACACCGACTGGACGGTGGGCCACGTGCACTCCGGCGCGCTGGGCTGGGTGGGCTTCGTGTCGATCGGCGCGCTGTACTTCCTGATCCCGCGTCTGTGGGGCCGCAAGACGATGTACAGCACCCGCGCCATCGCGTTGCACTTCTGGGTGGCCACCATCGGCATCGTGCTCTACATCGCCGCGATGTGGATCGCCGGTGTGATGCAAGGCCTGATGTGGCGTGCGGTCAACCCCGACGGCACCCTGGTCTACAGCTTCGTGGAAGGCGTGAAGGCGACCTATCCGTTCTACGTGATCCGTGTGCTGGGCGGCCTGCTGTACGTGAGCGGCATGTTCATCATGGCCTGGAACACCTGGATGACGGTGCGCAGCAGCCGCGCGGCGGTGGCCCCCATCCCCACGGTGCAGACGGCACACGCCTGACGATTTGCTGGAGAACCTGATGTCAGCCCATTCCCATCCGACTGGTCACGAGAAGATCGAGACCAGCAACTTCCTGATGATCGTGCTGATCCTGGCCGCGGTCGCCTTTGGCGGCCTGGTCGAGATCGTGCCGCTGTTCTTCCAACGCTCGACCACCCAGCCGGTCGAAGGCCTGAAGCCCTACACGCCGCTGCAACTGGCGGGCCGGGACATCTACCTGCGCGAGGGTTGCTACAACTGCCATTCGCAGATGGTGCGCCCGTTCCGTGCCGAGACGCTGCGCTATGGCCCTTACTCGGTGGCCGGCGAGTTCGTCTACGACCACCCCTTCCAGTGGGGCAGCAAGCGCACCGGGCCCGATCTGCACCGCGTGGGCGGCCGCTACAGCGACGAGTGGCACCAACTGCACCTGAACAACCCGCGTGACGTGGTGCCCGAGTCGAACATGCCGGCCTACCCCTGGCTGGCGAAGAACGCGCTCGACCCGGCCGAGCTGGCGCCGAAGATGAAGGCGCTGCGGCTGGTGGGCGTGCCGTACTCGGACGACGAGATCAACAAGGCCGCGGACGACGTGAAGGGCCGCACCGAGCTGGAGGCGCTGGTCGCCTACCTGCAGGTGCTCGGAACCGCGCGCAAGTGAGGGGTGACGCCATGGAGTTTGATGTCAATACCTGGCGCAGCGCCATCACCGTGCTGTCGCTGCTGTTGTTCCTGGGCCTGATGGCCTGGACCCTGAACCGCCGGCGCCAAGGCGCCTTCGACGAAGCGGCGCAACTGCCCTTCGCCGACCCGGCCGCCGATGCGGCCGATACCTCAGCCCAGCGGAGCACTTTGTCATGAGCGACTTTTTCAATGCCGGTTGGTCGATCTACATCGGCGCCATCACCGTAGCCGGCCTGGTCTTCTGCCTGGTGCTGCTGATGGTGGCCAGCCGCCGCAAGGTGATGGCCAACGACAACACCACCGGCCACGTGTGGGACGAAGACCTGCGTGAGATGAACAACCCGCTGCCGCGCTGGTGGATGGGCCTGTTCGTCATCACCGTGGTCTTCGCCGTTGGCTACCTGGCCCTGTACCCGGGCCTCGGCAGCGCGCAAGGCACGCTGGGCTGGAGCAGCACCGGCCAGTGGCAAGCCGAGCAGGACAAGGCCCACCAGGCCATGAGCCCGATCTACGCCGACCTCGTGGGCAAGCCCGTGGAGGAGCTGGCGAAGAACCCCAAGGCCATGGCGATCGGTGAGCGCCTGTTTGCCAACACCTGCGCCCAGTGCCACGGTGCGGACGGCCGCGGCAGCAAGTCCTTCCCCAACCTGACCGACCGCGACTGGCTGGGCAGCAACATCGACCAGTTGCCGCAGTACATCCACAAGACGATCGTCGAAGGGCGCAGCGGCGTGATGCCGCCGATGGCCGCGGCAGTCGGCAGCGGCGACGAAGTGCGCAACGTGGCGCAGTATGTGTTGAGCCTGTCTGGCAGCCCTCACAACGAGATCGCGGCTCAACTGGGCAAGCCCAAGTTCGCAGCCTGCGCCGCCTGCCACGGCGTTGACGGCAAGGGCAACCCGGCGATCGGCGCGCCGAACCTGACCGACAAGATCTGGCTGCACGGCTGGGGCGAGCCGGCCATCCTGGCGATGATCAATCAGGGCAAGACGAACGTGATGCCGCCGCAAGGCCAGCGCCTGACGCCCGAGCAGATCGAAGTGCTGACCGCCTACGTCTGGAGCCTGTCGCAGAGCACGCAGGTGGCGGGTCGCTGAGAGCGGAGCAACGAAGTCCATGGCCGAGGCACCTACCAGCGGCGCACCCGCCCGCGTGATTCCCATCGCTCCGGTGCCCTCCGGCTCTGCCGGCATGGGGCCCCAGGGCGGGGCGGACGTGGGCGACGTGAGCAGCGGGGAAACCGTCTCGCTGTACCAGAAGCAGCGCAAGATCTACCCACGCTCGGTGACCGGCACCTTCGCCACCTGGCGATGGATGCTGGTCTGGGCCACACAGCTGGTCTTCTATGGCATGCCGTGGCTGATGTGGAACGATCGCCAGGCCGTGTTGCTCGACCTGGCGTCGCGCCGCTTCTACATCTTCGGCCTGGTGCTCTACCCGCAGGACTTCATCTACCTGACGGGTCTGCTGATCCTCTCGGCCTATGCGCTGTTCCTGTTCACCGCAGTGGCGGGCCGGCTCTGGTGCGGCTATGCCTGCCCCCAGACGGTTTATACCGAGATCTTCATGTGGGTCGAACGCAAGTTCGAGGGCGACCGCGCCCAGCGCATGAAGCTCGACGAAGGCCCCTGGGACTGGAACCGCATCTGGCGCAAAGCCGGCAAGCAGGGCTTGTGGATCACGATCGGCCTGTGGACGGGCTTCACCTTCGTCGGCTACTTCACCCCGATCCGGCACCTTGCCGAAGAGGCCATGACCCTCGGCTTCGGCCCCTGGGAATGGTTCTGGGTGCTGTTCTACGGCTTCGCCACCTACGGCAATGCAGGCTACATGCGTGAGCAGGTCTGCAAGTACATGTGCCCGTATGCGCGCTTCCAGAGCGCGATGTTCGACCGCGATACGCTGATCATCAGCTACGACCCCGAACGCGGAGAGCCCCGTGGCTCGCGCTCGCGCAAGGCCGATCCGAAGCAACTGGGCCTGGGCTCGTGCATCGATTGCGGCTTGTGCGTGCAGGTTTGCCCCACCGGCATCGACATCCGCAAGGGCCTGCAGTACGAGTGCATCGGCTGCGCCGCCTGTGTGGACGTGTGCGACGGGATCATGGACAAGATGGCCTACCCGCGCGGGCTGATCCGGTACGCCACCGAGAACAGCATGTCCGAGCACCTGGGCTGGCGGCAGATCATCGCCCGGATCATTCGGCCGCGGGTGCTGATCTACACGGCCGTGATGCTGCTCATCGCCGGGGCCTTCGTCGGCAGCCTGGCGGTGCGCAGCCCGTTCAGGGTGGATGTGGTGCGTGATCGTGCGGCGCTCGCGCGTCTGGTCGACGACGGCTACATCGAGAACGTCTATCGCCTGCAGGTGATGAACGTCACCGAAGCGCCCCAGAGCTACCGCGTGACGGTGGAAGGCCTGCCCGGCGTGGCCATCGAGCGGGGGGCCGCGCTGAGCCTGCAGGGCGCCGAAGCCCGCTGGCTGACCGTGGCCGTGAGGGTTCCTCCCGAGGCGGCCAACCAGGCGGGCACCGGTGCCCACCCGATCGTCTTCCACATCGAACGCCTGGCCGCAGGCAACGCCAATTCGGCGCGTGTCAGTGAAAGATCCAGCTTCGTGGTGCCGCGATAGCGCTTAGGATGGGCCGACAACTCATGCACACCCAAGGAGACACGATGAATTCCTCGACTGCTCGTGAACCGGCCGTGGATTCGCCAGTGTGGTGGCGGCTGCCGATTGTCTGGATGGTGATTGGCGGCCCGCTGGCCGTGGTGGTGGCCAGCCTGGCCACTGCATTCATCGCAGCGCGAGGCGCCGATCCGGTGCTCACGCTGCAAGAGCGTGGCGGTGTCAGTGAGAAAGCGGCCACGCCGGATTCGTTGACACCGGCGCTGCAGGCCCGCAACCACGCCGCCACGGCCAAGCCCTGAGGCCGCAGCCATGGCCACCCTCCCAGTTCCCCAGGAGGTGACGGCGCATGCGGCACCTACCGGCCCCGCGCGTTGGATCTGCATTTTCTGGCCGGCCTTCGTGATGGCCGGTGTGCTCGAGGCCTTGGTGTTCACGCTGGTGGACCCGGGCGAGCTGCACTGGTTTGGCAGCACACCCGTCACCTGGGAGCCGACCACGTTGTATTCGGTGGCGTTCCTCGTCTTCTGGATGGTGATCTCGATGGCTTCGGCGCTCACGCAGTTCCTGGTTCACCCAGAAACGCAGTGACTGCCGGCGGGGCGTGGCGGATGCGCCGCCGTCGTCACCGACAAAGAACTCACCGACAAAGAAAACGGCCCGGGTATTCCGGGCCGTTGTCGTTTTGCGTGGGCGCTCTGGAGTGAGCGCTCTGGAGTGAGCGCTCTGGACTGGGCACTCTCGGGCGAGCTCGATCTGCTGGGCGCCTTCGTGCCTCAGCAGGTGGCGCCGTTGACCAACTGCTGCAGCCCCGCCTGATCGAGGATGCGGATGTGCCGCTGCTTCACCTCCAGCAGTCCGTCGTCCTGGAACTTCGAGAAGGTGCGGCTCACCGTCTCGAGCTTGAGGCCGAGGTAGCTGCCGATCTCTTCGCGCGTCATGCGCAGCACCAGCGCCGAAGGTGAAAAGCCGCGCGCCTGCAGGCGTTGGGTCAGGTTCAGCAAGAACGCGGCCAGGCGTTCTTCCGCCCGCATGCTGCCCAGCAGCAGCATCACCCCGTGATCGCGCACGATCTCGCGGCTCATGATCTTGTGGAACTGGCGCTGCAGGTCGACGAATTCGCGCGACAGCCGCTCCAGATCGGCAAAGGGGATCACGCAGACCTGTGAGTCCTCCAGTGCCACCGCGTCGCACGAGTGCGAATCGCCGCTGATGCCATCCAGGCCGAGCAACTCGCCCGCCATCTGGAAGCCGGTGACCTGGTCTCGACCATCCTCGGCCGAGACGCAGGTCTTGAAGAAGCCCGTGCGCACCGCATAGAGCGACTGGAACGGCTCGCCAGCGCGGAACAGGGCGTCGCCTCGGCGGACGCTGCGGCGCGTGGCCACCAGCTTGTCCAGGCGCTCGAGCTCCTGTGTGGTGAGCCCCAGGGGCAGGCACAGCTCACGCAGGTTGCAGCTGGAGCACGCGACCTTGAATGCGCAATTTCTTTCGGTATGGCCACCCACCGGTGGGGGGCTCGGCTGGATCGATGCAATGACTTCAGTGGTGGGCATGACCATCCTCAATGACGGGGAGATTTTTCTCCCGGCGCCGCGTGTCGGGCTTGCGCAAGATCAAGTGGTGGGGACGCGGGCAGCGGCACGATCGCGGCATGGAAGACTCCACCGTTGCCGCCACGCCCGTGGCCACCGACGCCAGCGCGCCCCCGATCGACGTTCTGCCGATGCCGCTGCTCAAGCGCTTCGACGTGCCGGGGCCGCGCTACACCTCGTATCCCACCGCCGATCGTTTCGTCGAAGCCTTCGGCCCGGCCGACTATGAGCAGGCCCTGCGCCAGCGCGCCGAGGGGGCCAGCGTCGGTGCCCGGGCGGCGCTGTCGCTGTATGTGCACATCCCGTTCTGCGAATCGGTTTGCTACTACTGTGCGTGCAACAAGGTCATCACCAAGCATCACAGCCGGGCCGCCGAATACCTGCTTGCCTTGCGCGCCGAGATCGCGATGCACGCCAAGGCCCTGGGGTCGGCCCAACCGGTGTCGCAGGTTCACCTCGGCGGCGGTTCGCCCACCTTCCTGAGCGACGAAGAACTCCAAGGCCTGATGGCCGAGCTGGGCGATGCCTTCCGTATCCTGCCGGGCGCCGAGGTGTCGATCGAGGTTGACCCGCGCACCGCGTCCCCCGAGCGGCTGGCCGCGTGGCGGCGAATGGGCTTCAACCGCATCAGCTTCGGCATCCAGGATTTCGACCCCGACGTGCAGAAGGCGGTTCATCGCGTGCAGTCGTTCGAATCGGTGCGGGGCCTGATGCGCGCGGCCCGCGAACTGGGCTTCGAATCGATCAATGCCGATCTCATCTACGGCCTGCCCAAGCAGACGCCGGCGTCGTTCGCCCGCACGGTGGCGCAGGTGGGCGAGCTTCGGCCGGATCGTATTGCGCTCTATGCCTACGCGCACCTGCCACTGCGCTTCAAGCCGCAGCGGCGCATCGAGCCGTCGACGCTGCCGCCGCCGGGTGACCGGGTGTCGATGCTGTCCGGCGCCATCGCCAGCTTCCTGGGCCATGGCTACAGCTACATCGGCATGGACCACTTCGCGCTGGCCGACGATGCGTTGGCGGTGGCCAAGCGCCAGGGGCGTCTGCACCGCAACTTCCAGGGCTACAGCACCCAGCCGGATTGCGACCTGGTGGCGCTCGGCGTCTCGGCCATCGGCCGGATGGGGGCCACCTACAGCCAGAACGCCAAGACGCTGCCCGAGTACTACGACGCGATCCACCGCGGCCAGTTCGCCACCGTTCGCGGCCTGGCGCTCACGCGGGATGATCTGCTGCGCCGCGCGGTGATCATGGCGCTGATGTGTCAGGGCAGGGTCGAATTCGAATCCATCGAGCTGGCCTACCTGGTCAAGTTCCGCGACCACTTCCGGGCCGAGTTGAACGAGCTGGCGGCTTTCGAGGCCGAAGGGCTGGTGACCATCGAGTCCGATTCGGTACAGGTGACGGCGCCGGGTTGGTTCCTGGTGCGCGCGATCGCGATGGTGTTCGACAAGCACCTGCAAGCCGATCGCGTGCGCGAGCGCTTCTCGCGCATCATCTGAGAGGCTGGGCGAGGGCACGGGGCGATGAACGGCGCCTTGGTATTGACCGCGCTGCTGATGGGCCTGGCGGGCTCGGTGCACTGCGTGGCCATGTGCGCTGCACCCAGCGCGGCGGGTGTGCGGGCCTGCGGCGCCGGTCGGCGCGAGGGCTGGGCAGCGTTTCATGCCGGCCGGCTCGTGGCCTACACGCTGGCGGGCGCGCTGGCGGCGGCCAGTGTCGGGGCCGTGTCGCGCTGGAGCGCGCTGAGCCCGGCCCTGAGGCCCATCTGGGCGGTGCTGCACGTGGCGGCGCTGGCGCTCGGCCTGTGGCTGCTGGTTCGCGGTCGCCAGCCCGAGTGGCTGGAACGGGCAGGGCGCACACCCACCTCGGCGGCCCGGCCGGATGCGCAGGGCTGGCAACGCATGCGGGGCCCGGTCAAGGCCGGTGGCCTGGGTCTGGCCTGGGTGACGTGGCCGTGCGGGCTGCTGCAATCGGCGCTGGTCGTGGCCGCGCTGGCCAACGATTCCATGGGCGGCGCTGCGGTCATGCTGGTCTTTGGGTTGGCGACGGCGCCGGCGCTGGGCGTGGCGCCGTGGCTGTGGGCCCGGTGGAGCGCCGCCAGTGGCCGCAGCATCACCGCCGGTGTGGAAGCCGGTGCCATCCGCCTGGCGGGGGCCTTGCTGGCCGGCGCCTCGGTGTGGGCGCTGGGCCACGACGTGCTGACCCGCCTGGTGGCGTTCTGCCTGAGCTGATGGGTGCTCGACTCACTACCCTTCCCGGCGAGGTTCCCGGGGCTTTCCTGCGTTTTTCCGACAGTTTTCTGGCGTTTGAGAGCGGCAGCGCCGGGCGTCAGAGGCCCGACCGGACCGTCTCCAGGGTGGTCAGCCGGGTGACAGGTCGGCTGAACTAGAATTTCGGGTTCCGAAAACCCTTTTCACAACCTCCTACACGGAGCGCGGAGCTTGGCAAGCATGTACCAGCACATCAAGGTGCCCGAGGGCGGGCAGAAGATCACCGTGAATGCGGACTTCTCGCTCAACGTCCCGAACAACCCGATCATTCCGTACATCGAGGGTGATGGCACCGGCTTTGACATCACGCCGGTGATGATCAAGGTGGTGGACGCAGCGGTCGCCAAGGCCTATGGCGGCGCCAAGAAGATCCACTGGATGGAGATCTACGCCGGCGAGAAGTCGACCAAGGTCTACGGCCCCGACGTGTGGCTGCCCGAAGAGTCGCTCGCCGCACTGCGCGAGTTCGTCGTCTCGATCAAGGGCCCGCTGACCACGCCCGTGGGCGGCGGCATCCGTTCGCTGAACGTGGCCCTGCGCCAGGAGCTCGACCTGTACGTCTGCCTGCGCCCGGTGCAGTACTTCGCTGGCGTGCCTTCGCCGGTGAAGGAGCCGCAGAAGGTCGACATGGTGATCTTCCGCGAGAACTCGGAAGACATCTACGCCGGCGTCGAGTGGGAAGCTGAGAGCGAGAAGGCCAAGAAGGTCATCAAGTTCCTGATCGAGGAAATGGGCGTCAAGAAGATCCGCTTCCCCGACACCTCGGGCATCGGCGTGAAGCCGGTCTCGCGCGAAGGCACCGAGCGTCTGGTGCGCAAGGCCATCCAATACGCGATCGACAACGACAAGCCCAACGTCACCATCGTCCACAAGGGCAACATCATGAAGTTCACCGAAGGTGGCTTCCGTGATTGGGCCTACGCCCTGGCCCAGAAGGAATTCGGCGCCGAGCTGATCGACGGCGGCCCGTGGTGCAAGTTCAAGAACCCGAAGACGGGCAAGGACATCATCGTCAAGGATTCGATCGCCGACGCCTTCCTGCAGCAGATCCTGCTGCGCCCGGCCGAATACTCGGTGATCGCCACCCTGAACCTGAACGGTGACTACATCTCCGATGCGCTGGCCGCGCAAGTGGGCGGCATCGGCATCGCCCCGGGCGCCAACCTGTCGGACTCTGTCGCCTGCTTCGAAGCCACCCACGGCACCGCCCCGAAGTACGCCGGCAAGGACTACGTGAACCCGGGTTCCGAGATCCTCTCGGCCGAGATGATGCTGCGCCACATGGGCTGGATCGAAGCCGCCGACCTGATCATCAGCTCGATGGAAAAAGCCATCCAGAGCAAGAAGGTCACCTACGACTTCGCCCGCCTGATGGACGGCGCGACGCAGGTCTCCTGCTCGGGCTTCGGCCAGGTGATGATCGAGAACATGTAAGTTCTCCCGGCGCGGGCGCCTCGTGCTCCCGCGGCCCAAGCAACCCCGGCCCGCTCGCGCGGCCCGGGGTTTTTTGTTGTTGGCGGTCTCGGAGACCGCGGTGGGTTGGCCCTATCAACGCCCAAGACGCAGAACGCGTCCGTGCAACTACCGTTCGCCAGCGTGCGCACGGACGGTCAGAATGAAAGGGTGAAATCGCTTTCAAACACCATCGTCGGCCTGCTGTGCCGAACCGGGCGGCCGGCCGCTTGCGCCGCGGCTGCGCTGACACTGACAGGGGCTGCCATGGCGCAGGGGCAAGAGGTGAAGATCGAGGTGCGGGGCAGCCAGATCGCTGGCCCCGCGCAGCAAGACCTGGGTGAGCCTGACTGGATGGCCCGCCTGAACAACTGGAAGCGCGATGTCGCGGGCACCCGCGATGCGTGGTGGCAGGCGATGCAGGCCTGGCGTCAGGAACAGCGGCAACGTCTGGGTCACGACGGCGCGCGCTATGGCCGTGCCGACCTGCAGTGGACGCAGCGCAGCTTCGTGCAGCCCCAAGCGATGGTCGAAGACCGATACCTGTACGACCCCCAGCAGCGCCGCTACACGGTCGATCGCTACCTCGATGATCTCGAGAAGCGCTACGGCGGCATCGACAGCGTGCTGATCTGGCCCATCTATCCCAACATCGGCATCGACAACCGCAACCAGCTCGACATGCTGCGCGACATGCCGGGCGGCGTGCCTGCTGTGCGCGCGATGGTCGACGACTTCCACCGGCGGGGCGTGCGGGTGTTCTTCCCGGTGATGCCATGGGACACGGGCACCCGAGACGAAGGGCGCCCGCTGGCCGAGGCGGCGGCGCGGCTGGTGGCCGAGCTGGGCGGTGACGGGATCAATGGCGACACCATGGACGGCCTGCCGCGCGAGTACCGCGAGGCCGCCGATGCGACCGGCCACCCGATCGCGCTCGAGCCCGAGCTGGCGTTGCGCGACGATGCGATGCTGGCCCACAACCAGCTCACCTGGGGCTACTGGGAGACACCGTTCGTCCCGCTGGTGAGCAAATGGAAGTGGCTGGAGCCGCGCCACATGGTGCACGTGGCCGACCGCTGGGCGACCGATCGGCACCAGATCTTTCAGGCCGCGTTCTTCAACGGCACCGGCATCCAGAGCTGGGAGAACATCTGGGGCTGGTGGAACGGGCTCACGCCTCGCGACGGCGAGATCCTGCGCCGCATCAGCCGCATCTACCGAGCCTGGCCCGAGCTTCTGGTCAGCGCAGACTGGACGCCCCATGTGGCCACGGGCCACTATGGTGTCTATGGCAGCCGCTTCCCGTTGGACCGCGTGAGCCTGTGGACGCTGGTCAATCGCAATGACTTCGGCGTCGAGCAGAACCTGCTTCCGGTCGAGGCTCGGCCCGGCGTGCGCTACTACGACGCCTGGCGCGGCACCGAGCTTCGGCCCGTGCGCACTGCCGATGGGCAGGCCTGGCTGGACGTGCCCATCGAAGCGCGTGGCTATGGTGCGGTGCTTGAGGTCGGAGAGGGGGCCGATGCGCGCCGCTTGCACACCTTCCTGGCCAGCATGCGCGATCTCTCGGCCAAGCCCCTGGCGTCGTATTCATCGGTCTGGCAGCCGCTGCGGCAGACGATGGTGGAGGTGCCGAGCACTGCACCGGCCGCCACCGCCCCGTCGGGCATGGTGACCATCCCCGCGGGCGAGTTCCACTTCCGGGTTCGCGGCGTGGAGATCGAGGGCGAAAACCGCCCGGGTATGGATGTGCAATACCCGTGGGAAGACCTGCCTCGGCGCGAGCACAGCCGACGTCTGTCGATGAAACCCTTCCACATCGATCGTCACCCGGTCACCAACGACGAGTACAAGCGCTTTGTCGATGCCACCGGCTATAGGCCGGCCGACGATCACCACTTCCTGAGGCATTGGCAGGGCGGGGCGCCACGTGAAGGGGAGGGTCGGCGGCCCGTCACCTGGGTGTCGTTGGACGATGCCCGCGCCTATTGCCAATGGGCGGGCAAGCGGCTGCCGCACGAGTGGGAGTGGCAGTACGCCGCCCAGGGCACCGATGGCCGGCTCTACCCATGGGGATCCACCTGGGACGATGCCAAGGTGCCGGCTCCGTCCACCGGGCGTGACCTGGCGCCCCCGCCGGAGGTGGGCCGATTCCCTCAATCGGCCAGCCCCTTTGGTGTGGAAGACCTGGTCGGCCATGTCTGGCAATGGACCGACGAGTACCACGACGAACACACCCGCGCCGCCATCGTCCGAGGTGGCAGCCACTACCGGCCTCAAGGCGCGATGTGGTACTTCCCGCTGACGCTCAAGCTGAACGAGCACGGCAAGTACCTGTTGATGGCGCCGGCCAAGGACCGCGCCGGCACGCTGGGTTTCCGTTGCGTCAAAGACGCTGTGTGACCGCGAGACGGGCCGTTCGCCTACCGGCCGGGCATGGCTTCAGTTAACGTCGGGTCCGTTGGCGGGGTGCGGCAAGGCTGCCTCCGGTTGCCCGGCACGGGCCAAGATGAACAAGAGTGGGCGAGGAGTCATGTTGCAGTCGTCGCGGCCGGTCTTTCGAACGGCGACCCGCTGGGCTGTGGTGGCCTGTGGCGCGTTCAGTGTGTCTGCGTCGGGTGCGTGGGCCGCGGCCGGAGAGCCGATGGATCTGGCCCAGGCCTTGACACGCGGCATGGACGTGGCCGGCTCGGTGCGCAGTGCGTCGCTCGATGTCCAGGCCAAGGGCTTGCAGGCCGAGGCCCTGTCGAATCTGAATGGGCCGGCGGTCAGCCTGTCGGGCTTCGCCGGGCGCGTGTCCACCAGCTTCAACCTCGACATCTCGCGCCTTTCCGCCGCGGCCAATCCGTTGATCGCGGGCCTCGATGCGGCGGCCGGCCTGGACATCCCGCCCCTGCCGAACACCTTGTCGACCACCCGCGAGTTCAATCTCAGCTCGGTGGGCGTGTCGGCCAATTGGCCGGTTTACACCGGCGGCCGGCTGGAGGCGGTGCGTGGCGTGGCCCAGGCCCGCATTGGTGAAGCCCAGGCCGAGCTGCAAGAGGCGCAGGACAAGGCAGCGTCCACCACCGTGCAGCGCTATTTCCAACTGCAGTTGGCGCAGTGGGCGGCCAAGGTGCGGGGCGACGCCGTCGATGGCATCGCGGAGCACCAGCGCCAGGCCAGCCGCCTGGAAAGCGCGGGTTTGATCTCGACCGCCGATCGGCTGCGCGCCGATGTGGCGCTCGACGGCGCGAAGCGCGAGCTCTCCAAGGCCCGCAGCGACGTGGAGATCGCTGGCGTGGCGCTGCGGCGGCAATTGGCCGCCGAAACCGATATCCGGCCGACGACGCCCCTGTTCGTGCACAGCCAGCCGGTGGGTGGGCTTCAGAGCTTCATCGATCTGGGCATGGCGCATCACCCCGCGTGGCGCAAGCTGGCCAGCAAGCGTGATCAGGCCGACCAGGCCGTGAAGCTCAGTGGCAGCGAGTTCTCGCCCATGGTGTTTGGCGTGGGCAACTACAACTTCAACAAGGGCGACGACAAGCTGGTGCAGCCCAACTGGTACGTGGGCGTGTTCGTCAGCATCCCCTTGTTCGGGCATGTGGACCACGGCAAGTCGGCCCTGGCCGCCAAGCTGGACCGCCAGCGGGTGGATGAAACAGCCGAGCAGGCCAAGCGAGACATTCCCACGCTGATCGAAAGCCAGTGGCGGGCGATGGAGAACGCGCGAGCGCAGGTCCTGTCGATGGACTCGACCTTGAAGCTGGCCCGCGAGAGCCTGCGCCTGCAGACGGTCGCGTTCTCGCAGCAACAGGCCACCACACTCGATGTGACCGACGCGCGGCTCAGCCTGGCCAAGAACGAAACCGAACGGGCGCAAGCCGCTTATGAATACGTGATGTCCCTGTCGCGCCTGCTCGAAGCCTGCGGCCAGCCCGAGCGTCTGCCCGAGTACGCGCGCAGCGCCGACATCACCTTCACCCTCGAATGAGCGCCGCCATGGCAGAACGCAACAAAGCATCGATCGGCAAGACCCTCGCGGGGGTCGCCGTGGCCGTGGGCGTGATCGGCTTCCTGGCCTGGGGGCTGAGCCAGGCGTTCGCGCCACGTGCGCTGCCGCTGCAGGCGCAGATCGAGGCGCAGGAAGTCAACGTCTCTTCCAAGGTGCCCGGGCGGGTCGGTACGGTGCACGTTCGGCTCGGCCAATCGGTGAAGGCGGGCGACCTGCTGTTCGAGCTGGACAGCCCCGAGGTGGCGGCCAAGATCACGCAGGCGCGCTCAGCCCAGGCGGCTGCGCAGGCCGTGGCGGCCAAGGCCCAGGCCGGCGCGCGGCCCGAAGAAGTGGAGATGGCCCGGCTCGCCTGGGAGCGGGCCCAGACCGCCGCCCGCATCTCGCGCACCACCTTCGATCGGGTGGACGCGATGTTCAAAGAGGGTGTGCTGGCGCGCCAGAAGCGCGACGAGGCCGAGGCGCAATGGATGGCCGCTGATCAGCAGGCCCATGCGGCACAGGCCCAGTACGAGATGGCCCGTCGCGGAGCACGCACCGAAGACAAGCGGGCGGCAGAGGCCCAGGCGCAGCAGGTGGGCGGGGTGGTCCAGGAGGCCGAGGTGGCCCAGGCTGAAACCAAGATCAAGGCGCCGATCGCCGGTGAGGTGGCGAAGGTGCAGATCCAGCCCGGCGAGCTGGCGCCCCAGGGCTTCCCGGTCGTCACGCTGGTCAACCTGTCGGACATTTGGGCCGTGTTGCAGGTGCGCGAAGACGACATGTCGGCCTTCGGCATGGGCAGCAGCCACACCGGTGAGGTGCCGGCGCTGAAGGCCCAGGTATCGTTCAAGGTGAGCTCGATCGCGGTGCTGCCCGATTTCGCCACCTGGCGCGCCGCGCGCCCCGGGGGCACGGATCTGCGCACTTTCGAGATCCGGCTGCGGCCCGAGCTGGTGCCGGCGGGCTTGCGGCCCGGCATGAGCGTGGTCTTCCCGCCTCGTTGACGCCGTGCGCGACTCGCAGGGCGGCGGATGGGCCAGGGTGGTGGCGCGTGAGTGGCGCCACCTGAAGCGCGACCCGTGGGATCTGGGCATGCTGACCTGGATCCCCCTGGCGCTCTTCGCCCTGAGTTGGTGGATCTTCAGCGCGGGCGTGGCGCGTGACCTGCCGATCGTGGTGATCGACCGCGACGCGTCGAGCGTGTCGCGATCGCTCGTGCGCATGCTCGACGAATCGCCCGGGATTCACGTGGCGGCTCAGCTGGCCACCGAGGCCGAAGCGCAGCAGCTGCTGCGCGAGCGCACGGCGTTCGGCATCGTCATCATTCCAGCGGGCTTGCAGCGCGACCTGTCGGGCGGCCGCAGCGCCAACGTCCAGTGGTTCTACAACGGCCAGTTCTCGGCGCATGTCGGCGGCCTCGGCCGCGATGTGCGCACGGTGGTGGCCACGCTGTCCGCCGGCGCGGAACTCACCGGGCGCGAGAAACGGGGCGCGTCGGTGAGGCAGGCCACGGTGGCCTATGAGCCGATCCGCGTGAGGCTGGTGACGCTGTTCAACGAGAACGCGAACTACGAGTCGTTTCTGGTGTTGGCGATCATCCCGTCGCTGCTCCAGGCCTTTGTGGCGCTCGCCGCCATCACCGCTTTCGGCCGTGAGCTGAAGGCCGGCAGCGTGCCGGCATGGCTGGAGGCCGCGGGCGGCCGTTGGGGGGCGGCGATGGTCGGCAAGCTGGTGATCCCGGCGGCGGCGTTTGTCGTGCTCTCGCTTCTGTACCTGGCGTTCTTCACGGCCGTGCGGGGCTGGGCCATCGAGGGCAGCGCCGGCATGGTGGTGGCCGGCCTGGGCTTGTTGGTCGCGGCCTACCTGGGCTTGGGCACCTTCCTCATCGGCGCCACACTCAACATGCGCCTGGCGCTGTCGGCCGCGGCCTTCATCACGGCGCCGGCTTTCGCCTTCTCGGGCCAGGGCTTTCCGCTGGTGGCCATGCCGACGGCGGCTCGGGCGTGGGCCGAAGCGCTGCCACTGACACACTACCTGCAACTGCAGAGCCGCCACTGGATGGCGGGCGCCCCGGCCGCCTACAGCGCGGGTGAGGCCCTGGTGTTGGGCCTGTTCGCCCTGGTCTCGCTGGCGGCAGGCGCGTGGTTGCTCAGCCGCCGCGCCGCGCACCCACAAGCCTGGGGGCGTGCATGACGGCCTGGCGCGAGGTGCTGCACGCCTTTGTCGCCACCTGGCGGGCGATGCTCTCCGACAGCGCGGCCATGATGCTGCTGTTCGCCGGCGGCATCGTCTACTCATTCTTCTACCCGTTGCCGTACGCGAAGGAAACCGTGCAGCGCGTGCCGGTGGCCGTGGTGGACCAAGACCGCAGCGCGCTCTCGCGCCAGATCACTCGCTACGCCTCGGCCCACCCGGCCATCCAGGTGGTGGCCGTGTCAGCCGATCTGCGCGAAGCCCAGGACCTGATCTGGCGCAACGAGGTGGCCGGCATGCTGTTCATCCCCTCGGGCTTGCAAAGCAAGGTGGCCGCGGGGCGGGCGGCCGAGGTGGAGGTGGCAGGCAACGGCATTTACATGATGCTGAACAAGGCCGCCCTGAACGGGCTGGCCCAGGCGGTAGGCACGGTGTCGGCCGGTATCGAGATCAAGCGCCTGTCGGCGGCCACGCCATCCAGCGCCCAGGCCCAGGCGCAGCGTGGGCCGGTGGGCCTCAATGCGGTGGCACTGTTCAATGTGCGTGAAGGCTATGGCGCCTATGTGGTGCCCGCCGCGGCGGTGCTGATCATCCAGCAGACCTTGCTGCTGGCGGTGACGCTGCTGTTCGGCACCTGGGCCGAGCGGGGCGGGTTCCCCGTGCGGCGCGATGTGGCCGGCTACGTCGGCATGTGGTGCGCGGTCGCCTGTGTGCCCATTCTCAACAGCCTCTATTACTTTGGCTTCGTCTTCTGGTGGCAAGACTATCCGCGCGGTGGCAATTTCGGCGGGCTGATGCTCTTCACCCTGTTGTTCGCCTTCGCCGTGTCCGCTTTCGCGATCATGGTGGGGAACCTGTTCCGCTCTCGTGAGCGCAGCGCTCAGCTGCTGGTGTGCACCGCGATGCCGATCATCTTCCTGTCGGGCGTCACCTGGCCGGTGGAGGCGTTGCCGGATGTCCTGAAGGCAGCGCGCTGGTTGATCCCGTCCACGCCTGGCATTCAGGGCTTCGTCGCCCTGAACCAGCTGGGTGCCAGCCTGCACGAGGTGGCCGCCGAGGCGGTGGGCCTGGTCGCGCTGATGGTGGCCAGCGTGTCGCTGGGCTACTGGCGCTGGCACCGGATGGAGAAGGCTCAACGGCGACGGTGGTCCGCCCAGGTGCCGAGCGCCAGCCCTGCGGCGAACCAGCTGTAATCGGTCACCGCGGCGACTGCCGCCACAGCTGCCGCGCCGGCGGCCAACCGGGCCGGGGAGGGTGGGGGCGAGGGCCGGCACACTGCTTCTTCGTACACGGCCGCCCAAAACAACGAACTGCCGGTGTGGATGGCTGCGCCCACCGCGGTGTGCCGGATATCGGCTGTATCCAGGCGCAAAGCGCGCGACTCGTAGAGCCAGTGGCTCACCGCGTTGAAAGGCGCTGCCATGCTGCCGGCTTAAACGCGTCCGCGCCAGGCCAGCGCGGCGGCCGACAACAGGCTGGCCATCATGCCCGCGGGCAAAATCGTTGCCGCGCGACGGCGCGGTGCGATGGTCAGGTGATTCATCGTCCCTCCAGGCTATTTGGCGGATGGCCGGCGCGTGGCAAGTCGCGTGCCGCCGGGCAGGCTGAGTGGCTCCCCCGCGGCTTCCTATCCTGGAGACGATCGATTGCGGATTCTGTTGACCGGCGCCAGCGGTTTCATCGGCCGCCACCTCGCGAGCATGCTCTCAGGCGCCGGGCACACGGTGATCGGTGCCGCGCGCCGCCGGCCCTCTCCGGATGTCGCCGACGCCTGTCAGGCCTGGCACGACATCGACTTCGCCACCGTCGAGTCTCCCGAGGCATGGTTGCCTTGGCTGGCCGATGTCGATGTGGTGATCAATGCGGTGGGCATCGTCTCGGAAGAGCCGGGCTCGGCAGGGTTCGAGCGATTGCACCATCGCACATCCGCCTTGCTGTTCGAGGCCTGTCAGCGGGCCGGCGTGAAGCGGGTCATCCATCTGTCCGCCCTGGGCGCTGACGCCAGTGCCACAAGCCGCTACCACCTGAGCAAGCGGGCGGGCGATGAGGCGCTGCTCGTCCGGCGGGCTCAAGGACTGGACGGTGTGGTGCTGCAACCGTCGCTCGTTTTTGGTTTGGGCGGCGCCAGCACCCAGCTCTTCCTGCAATGGGCCACTTGGCCGCGTCTGCTGGTGCCGGAGGGGGCGGGGCCGGTGCAGCCGGTGCATGTGGATGACCTGAGCGCGTGCGTGCTGCAACTGGTCGAACGGACAGGTGGGGGCGAAGCGTCCGACCCGGTCATCCCGGTCGTCGGACCTGAACCGCTGGCCTGGGAGGAGTACTTGCAACGCCTTCGCGCCGCCATGGGCCTGCCGCGAGCGCCGGTCTGGAGGGTGCCCCTCGCCTGCGTAGATGTGGCGGTGTCGTTGGGCGAGCGGTTGCACTCGCGTCTGGTGACCCGCGAGATCTGGGCGATGCTGCAGCGTGGAAACACGGCGCCGATGGCCCGGCCGAGCCGGCCTTGCAGGCCGGCGGAGCGGTTCCTGTCGGTCGATGAGCAAGCAGCGGCACGGCTGATGGCGCGCCTGCCGCCCGCGCTCGCCCTGCTGCGCTTCAGTCTGGCGCTGGTGTGGATCGTGACGGCAATCGTGTCGTTCGGGCTGTTTCCGGTGGCAGACAGCCTAGGGCGTGTTCACACTACGCAGCCCCGTGCGAACGGGTTGTCCAGGGATGCAGGGCAAGGCGCCCGACGCCGCCCAGGCTGGTGCCTGGGCAAGGTGGGCAACGCCGCCATGCGCCCTGGACGGCCCGTTCCCGAAGGGTTGCCACCAGAACCAGCCGCCCGCGGCGTTGCAAAGCCTGGCCGGGGCCGCACCCCGGCTTCGTTTTGCGCCTTGCGCTCGACCGGTTCTGGTGGCAACGCATCGGGGCTCCGTAGTGTGAACACGCCCTAGCCCTGTTGGCCCGAGCGGGGATGCCCGATGCCTGGGCGCCAGCGATGCTCTATGGCGCGGCGGCGGTTGACCTGTTGCTGGGCGCGGCCACGCTGGCCAGGCCCGGCAAGGCGTTGTGGTGGGCGCAGATCGGCTTGATCGTGCTCTACACCGTGATCATCAGCTGGAAACTGCCTGAGTTCTGGCTTCACCCCTACGGACCGGTTCTCAAGAACCTGCCCATCCTGGCGGCGCTCTCGCTGCTGATCGCTCTCGAACCCGCACGACCCGCCCGATGACCTATCTGTTGCTGAAGTGGACCCACATCGTGTCGTCGACGCTGCTCTTTGGCACGGGCATTGGCTCGGCGTACTACATGCTGATGGCGAGTCTGAGCCGCGACGTGCGAGCGATCGCGGTGGTGGTGCGCCTGGTGGTGCTGGCCGACTGGATCTTCACGACCACCGCGATCATCGTGCAGCCGGTGACGGGCCTGTGGCTGGCCAGCCTCGCCGGGTGGCCGTGGACCACGCCCTGGATCGCGGCCTCGATTGCCTTGTACATGGTGGCTGGTGCCTGCTGGCTGCCCGTGGTGTGGCTGCAACTGCGCATGCGCGATATGGCGTGCACTGCTGCGCAGGCAGGTGAACCGCTGCCGCCGGAATACGGGCGTTATCTGCGCTACTGGGTGCTGTTGGGCATCCCGGCCTTTGCCGCGCTCGTGGTGGTCTTCTTCCTGATGGTCGCCAAGCCCACCTGAGCACGGGGGGCGCGTTAACGGGGCTCAAGCCGGGGCACGCGCACGGCCGCAAACAGACGTCTTCAACCTGCGGGCGACACGCCTCCTCGCCCGGGGCGCGTCGTGGCCTGGCGAGTCAGACTCGACCCACGTCGAGGGGCACCCACGTTGCACCTGAAGAGGGCGGCGGGAGGCGACGTCGGTCGCTCAGCCGCACCCATCGTCGTGCTGCGTCGATACCCCCGCCATCGGGGCGAGACAGATCCCGCCTCAGAGGCGCAGGATCGTGCCCGCCCAGCGGCAGACTGATCCACGCCACCATGGCGTAGCGGGCGTCACCCGTGCGGGCGACGCCAGTTTGATATTCCCATTTCTTGGGGAGAACGCGCCTTGGGCCACCCACCAACCGGCCCATGACGCGCGGGCTCAGCCCGGCTGTTCTTCAGACGCCGTCGAGGCGCCGACCGTGCGAATGTTCTGGGCCAGGTGGCCCTTCGGGCCTTGCACCAGTTCAAAAGTGACCTGGCTGCCCTGTTTCAGAGTGCGAAAGCCATCCATCTGGATGGCCGAGAAATGGGCGAACACATCGTCGCCGCCGCCCTGCGGCTCAATGAAGCCAAAACCTTTGGCATCGTTGAACCATTTGACGGTACCCATCAAGTCCATGCTTTCCTCCTGACGCCTTTTTTGCGAAGGCTTGTGAGGCTATTTTTGTGGGCCGGGTTCGGCCGTGTCAATGGCAAGGACTGGTCGATCGTCATACCTTCGGCAGACTGACAACGCCCTGATCCCACGGATGAGGGAGTCGATAAGCCCCGGCCTGCGGCGCTTTTTCACTCAATGGCCCGTTGGCTTCTGCGGCGAACATGACGGTGTTCCTGTGCTGCGCAAGTCAACTGGCTATACTCGTTTCATGCCTTCGAAAGCGCCCAAGCCTCCTGCCTTGCCGCCCTCGGTCTCACGGCCGGACGAGGGTGACGGCTCGGTTGTCGCCGAGAAGAAAGCAGCACGGACCAAACCGCCCCGGATGTACCAGGTCGTCATGTTGAATGACGATTTCACGCCGATGGAATTCGTCGTGATGGTGCTGCAGGAATATTTCAGGCTTGATCTTGAGTCCGCCACCCTCATCATGTTGAAAATCCACCATGAGGGTCGGGCCGTCTGCGGCGTCTTTTCCAAAGACGTTGCGGCCACCAAGGTCGAGCTGGTGCTCGCCGCCGCGCGTCGCTCAGGGCACCCGCTTCAATGCATTATGGAGGCCGCATGATTGCCCAGGAACTTGAAGTCAGCTTGCACATGGCGTTCGTCGAGGCGCGCCAGCAGCGGCATGAGTTCATCACCGTCGAGCACCTGTTGCTGGCGTTGTTGGACAACCCCTCGGCGGCTGAAGTGTTGCGAGCCTGCGCGGCCAACATCGAAGACCTGCGCAAGAGCCTGGTCGCCTTCATACGGGAGAACACCCCGACCGTGGGTGGCACCGAAGAGGTCGATACGCAGCCGACGCTGGGTTTCCAGCGGGTGATCCAGCGCGCGATCATGCACGTGCAGTCCACCGGCGGCGGCAAGAAGGAAGTCACCGGCGCCAATGTGCTGGTGGCCATCTTCGGCGAGAAGGATTCCCACGCGGTCTACTACCTGCACCAGCAGGGCGTCACCCGCCTGGACGTCGTGAACTTCATCGCGCACGGCATCAAGAAGTCGGATCCGCCCGAGCCCCAAAAGGGCAACGAGGGCAACCCCGGTGACGGTGAGAAGGAAGAAGGTTCCGGCGAGGGCAAGGGCTCTCCGCTGGACCAGTTCACCACCAACTTAAATCAGCAGGCCCGCGACGGCAAGATCGATCCGCTGATCGGTCGCGAGAGCGAGGTCGAGCGCGTCATCCAGGTGCTTTGCCGCCGCCGCAAGAACAACCCGCTGCTTGTCGGCGAAGCCGGCGTGGGCAAGACCGCCATCGCAGAAGGCCTGGCCTGGCGCATCACCGAGGGCGACGTGCCCGAAGTGCTGGCCGATGCCACGGTGTACGCGCTCGACATGGGCGCACTGCTGGCCGGCACCAAGTACCGCGGCGATTTCGAACAGCGGCTGAAGGGCGTCCTCAAGCAGTTGAAGGAGAGCCCGAAGTCGATCCTGTTCATCGACGAGATCCACACCCTGATCGGCGCGGGCGCTGCGTCCGGTGGCACGCTGGACGCCAGCAACCTGCTCAAGCCGGCGCTGTCGTCGGGTGCGATGAAGTGCATCGGCGCCACCACGTTCACCGAGTACCGCGGCATCTTCGAGAAAGACGCTGCGCTGTCACGCCGCTTCCAGAAGGTCGACGTCGTGGAGCCGTCGGTCGAACAGACGGTCGAGATCCTCAAGGGCTTGAAGTCGCGTTTCGAGGAGCATCACAGCGTCAAGTACGCGCTGGGTGCCTTGCAGGCGGCGGCCGAGTTGTCGGCCAAGTTCATCAATGATCGTCACCTGCCTGACAAGGCGATCGACGTGATCGACGAGGCCGGCGCCGCCCAGCGCATCCTGCCCAAGAGCAAGCAGAAGAAGACGATCACCCGCAACGAGGTGGAAGAGATCGTCGCCAAGATTGCGCGCATCCCGCCGGCCAGTGTGTCCAGCGATGATCGCGGCAAGCTCAAGAGCCTCGAGCGCGACCTGAAGAGCGTCGTCTTCGGCCAGGATCCGGCGGTCGATGCCCTGTCTGCGGCCATCAAGATGGCGCGCTCCGGCCTGGGCAAGGCGGACAAGCCAATTGGCGCCTTCTTGTTCAGCGGCCCCACGGGGGTCGGCAAGACCGAGGTCGCCAAGCAGCTGGCCTACATCCTGGGCATCGAGCTGATCCGGTTCGACATGTCCGAGTACATGGAGCGTCATGCCGTCAGCCGCCTGATCGGTGCGCCCCCGGGGTATGTGGGCTTTGACCAAGGCGGCCTGCTGACCGAGGCCATCACGAAGAAGCCGCATGCGGTGCTGCTGCTCGACGAAATCGAGAAGGCCCACCCGGATGTCTTCAACGTGCTGCTGCAGGTCATGGACCACGGCACGCTGACCGACAACAACGGGCGCAAGGCCGACTTCCGCAACGTGATCATCATCATGACCACGAACGCGGGCGCCGAGACGATGAACAAGTCGACCATTGGCTTCACGACCAAGCGGGAGCAGGGCGATGAAATGGGCGACATCAAGCGCCTGTTCACGCCGGAATTCCGCAACCGCCTGGACGCGATCGTCAGCTTCCGTCCGCTGGACGAAGAGATCATCCTCCGGGTGGTGGACAAGTTCCTGCTGCAGCTGGAACAGCAACTGGCCGAGAAGAAGGTCGAGGTCACCTTCACCGACGGTCTGCGCAAGCAGCTTGCCAAGAAGGGCTTCGATCCGCTGATGGGCGCACGACCGATGCAGCGCCTGATCCAGGATGCGATCCGCAAGGCGCTGGCCGACGAACTGCTGTTCGGCCGCCTGGTCGACGGTGGCCGCCTGACGGTGGACGTGGACGCCGAGGGCCAGACGGTGCTGGACATCCAGCCGACCGGTCGCAGCGGCGACAAGCCCAAGGCCGAAGCGGCCGCGATGTAGAGCCGACGCGGCTCACCCGCTTGGCTGGTGAGCCCCAAAAGGGCGGCCGGCCGGCTCGGTGGGCTGCCTCAGCGGCCCGATTCTGCAGGCCGGCCTGGTTCTGCGGGCCAGCCGAACATTGTCGCCGACGTGCTTCCTGGAGCCGTCGGCGTTTTGTTTGGGCCGTCGGATTCGCCCACCACATCGACCGTGGCGTGATGCTGGCCGCTATCCGAACCGGCCCCAAGGCGTTGAGCTGCCGCGTCTTGCAGCGGTCGTGGCCCAGGAGTCAGGGCCGGGGTTTCGTCCTTCAGCCCCACGCCGGTCAGCAGGCGGGTGCGGGCGGCCTGCATCAGCCAGGCGGCTCGGTGCGCAGCCTCGGTGTAAGAAAGCCCCTCGGGCCGGATGTTGGAGATGCAGTTTCGCTCTGCGTCGGCACGGCCCGGGCGCGGAGCCCAGGTGAGGTACAGGCCCATGCTGTCCGGTGAGCTCAGGCCCGGCCGCTCGCCAATCAAGACCATTGCCAATCGGGCTCGCAGCGCCGCACCGATCGGATCGCCGATCGCCACCCGTCCCTGGCGCACCACGGTGACAGGGGCCAGCGACCAGCCAGGCTCCGCCGCGCGCAGGTGGGGCAGCAGCTCGGCCAGGAAGGGGCCAGCGTGCCGCTCGATCGCTAAGGCTGACAAGCCGTCCGCGACGACGATCGCCAGGTCCGCGGGGCGGCGCGAGCCGGTCTCGGCCAACGCGGCCGACGAAGCGGCGTCCAGCCGCCGCCCCAGGTCGGGCCGCTTCAGGTAGGTGGCGCGATCGCTCGCGGCGCTGTGGGCCAGCGACACCTCCAGCCCCAAGGCGCACAGGGCGTTCGCGACCGTGTCGACGTCCATGACATGGTGAACCGCGTCCCGTGCCTGCGCATGAGCGAGTTGAAACGCGAGCTGCGGAGCGGTCGGCAGGCTGCTGCCGGCGCGCCCGAGGGCGATGCGGGCAGGGGTGAAGCGGCGCAGCACGCCCCAGGGGTTGTCGACGACCGGCGGCTTCATGCAGCGGGCAACAGGTGTGCGAAGGTGGCCGGCATCGCGTCTTTCAAGTGGCCGGGCCTTGCCGCATCGGACACGCCCATGCGCTGCAGCCAGGCCTCGAACTCGGGGGCGGGTCGCAGGCCCAAGGCGCGGCGAGCGTACAGCGCATCGTGAAACGAGGTGGTCTGGTAGTTCAGCATCACGTCGTCGGCGCCCGGCACGCCCATGATGAAGGTGACCCCGGCCACGCCCAGCAGCGTGAGCAGCGTGTCCATGTCGTTCTGGTCGGCCTCTGCGTGGTTGGTGTAGCAGATGTCGCAGCCCATGGGCAAGCCCAGCAGCTTGGCGCAGAAATGGTCTTCCAGACCCGCTCGAATGATCTGCTTGCCGTCGTACAGGTACTCGGGGCCGATGAATCCGACCACGCTGTTGACGAGCAGCGGCTTGAATCGGCGCGCCACCGCGTAGGCGCGGGCCTCGATCGTCTGCTGGTCGCAGCCGTGGTGGGCATGCGCCGACAGCGCACTGCCCTGGCCGGTTTCGAAATACATGACGTGGCCGCCGCGCTCGCCATCGTCGAACAATCGCCCGCGTTGCAGGCCGAACGCCGCGTCTTGGGCCTCGGCCAGCAGCGCCAGGTCGATGCCGAAGCTGCGGTTGGTGGCTTCGGTGCCGCCGATTGACTGGAACACCAGGTCGACGGGCGCGCCGCGCTCCATCGCCTGCAGTGTGTTGGTCACATGGGTCAGCACGCAGGATTGGGTCGGTATCTCGTATTGCGAGATCAACCCGTCGAGCATTTGCAGCAGGCGCTCCACCTGCGGCACGTTGTCGGTCGCAGGGTTGATGCCGATCACCGCGTCGCCGCTGCCGTACATCAGCCCGTCGAGCACGCTGGCGGCGATGCCGGCAGCGTCGTCGGTGGGGTGGTTGGGCTGCAGCCGCGTAGAAAGCCGCCCGGGCAGCCCGATGGTGCCGCGAAACCGCGTCTGAACCTGGCACTTGCGCGCCACGAGGATCAGATCCTGGTGGCGCATCAGCTTCGAGACGGCTGCGGCCATTTCCGGCGTCAGGCCGGGGGCCAGCGCCCGCAGCGTTGCGGTGTCTGCCGCGTCTGAGAGCAGCCAGTCACGCAATCCACCCACGGTGAGGCCGGCCACGGGCTGGAAGGCGCCGCGGTCGTGGCTGTCGATGATCAGGCGAGTGATCTCGTCGGCCTCATACGGCACCACCACCTCGGACAGGAAGGTGGACAAGGGCAGATCGGCCAGAGTCATCTGGGCGGCCACCCGCTCCTGGGCGGATTCGGCAGCCACGCCGGCCAAGTGGTCGCCCGAGCGCTCGGGCGATGCCTTGGCGAGCAGCTCGGCCAGGCCATCGAAGCGGTATTGGTGAACGCCGAGTCGGTGGTGGTAGATGGGCATGTCCGTGTCGGGGCAGCGCCTTCCCGGGCGATTTCGTGCCGGAGGCGGTGATGCTCAGTGTCTCAAGCCACGGATTGCGCGGGCCGGGTCGCTTCGGGTTGCCGGCTGGTCAGCCGGAACGTCACATAGCCCAGCACGCCCAAGCCGAAGAACAGGCCGGCCACCAGCGGGTTGTAGTAGACCATCGTCAGAAGGCACACGACCGCCGCCAGCAGCGCGAACGCGGGGAACCAGGGGTACAGCGGCGCACGGAACGGGCGCACCATGTCGGGCTCGCTGCGGCGAAGCTTGAACAGGCTGGCCATGCTGACGATGTACATCACGATCGCCCCGAAGACGCTCATCGTGACGATGTTGGCTGTCAGCGTCTGTCCGCCAAACGAGAAGACCTCGTCGCTGAAGATCGCCGCGATGCCGATCACGCCGCCGGCCAGCACCGCCCAGTGGGGCGTATGCAGCCGTGGATGCACCTGGCACAGCACCGACGGGAGCATGCCGGCGCGGGCCAGCGCAAAGATCTGGCGCGAATAGCCAAGGATGATGCCGTGGAACGAGGCGATCAGACCGAACAGGCCCAGCCATACCAGCATGTGCAGCCAGCCGCTCTGTTCGCCGACGATGAGCTTCATCGCCTGCGGCAGTGGATCGTTGATGTTCGACAGCTTGGTCCAGTCGCCTGCGCCGCCGGCAAACAGCATCACACCGGCCGCCAGCACCAGCAGCGTCAGGATGCCGGCGATGTAGGCGATCGGGATCGAGCGTTTCGGGTCTTTGGCCTCTTCGGCGGCCATCGCCACCCCTTCGATCGCCAGGAAGAACCAGATCGCGAACGGGATGGCGGCGAACATGCCCGGAATGGCGGCCGTGCTGAAGCTGTCCTGCCCCGCCCACCCGCCCTTGGCAAAGTTGGCGATCGAGAAGCCCGGGGCCACCACGCCCATGAACACCAGCAGCTCGAAGATGGCCACGAGCGTGATCACCAGCTCGAAGGTGGCGGCGATCTGCACCCCGGCAATGTTCAAGGCCATGAAGACGGCATAGGCCCCGACGGCGGCCAGTTTCGGATCGAGTGCCGGAAACTGCACGTTCAGGTAGGCGCCGATCGCCAAGGCGATGGCCGGCGGTGCGAACACGAATTCGACCAGCGTGGCAAACCCGGCCACGTAGCCGCCCGTGGGGCCGAACGCGCGGCGGCTGTACTCGAAGGGCCCGCCGGCATGCGGGATCGACGTGGTCAGCTCGGTGAAGCTGAAGATGAAGGTGGCGTACATCAATGCGATGAACGCGGCGGTGATCAAGAAGCCCATCGTGCCGGCCGAGGCCCAGCCGTAGCTCCAGCCGAAATACTCGCCCGAGATCACCAGCCCGACGGCGATGCCCCAGAGCTGCAGGGTGCTGAGCGATTTGTCGAGCGCAGGGCGGGGCGTGCTGCTGTCCATCCGTTCCTCCTGGTCGGGCCGGCTGGCCCGTTGATTGCATGGGCGTTCGACATCAAGCGTAAGAGCGGCGCGGGGTGTGGCGTTATCGAGATTCGGCAAACATCATGAGCACGATCTGCGCGCACGATGCACCGGCATGGCAACACCAGGCCTGGCTGGCGAACGATGTGGACGAGCATGCCGCCCACCTGCGCGGCTGGCATCAGCGCTACGACCAGCTCACCGCGGGCGGCTTCCTGGGGCGGCTGGACGAGTTGACGATCGAGTCGGCCCAGGTGTTTCGCGAGCAGACCAGCCAGGCACTGCGGCAGCGCTGCGATATCCGCCCCGATGCGGTGTGGTGCGGCATCACCGACCGGCACGATGGCTCACGCATCGATGGCCGCCTGGTGGGAGACGGTGGCGTCATGGTGTGCGGCGGCGCGGGCCATTTCGAGCTGGTCAGCCCGGCGGGACACGACATCCTCGGCGTGGTGGTGGACCGTGACCGTTTGCTGGCCCACGCAGCCGCCATACAGGTCGAGATCGATGGGGCGCGGCTCGACCCACCGGCTTGGCTGCTGCCTGCGGCTGAGCGACGGAGACGTGCGCAGGCGAAGCTGCGTGCGGTGCTGGCGCTGGCCCCGCATGCGGCGCCGGATATGGACCCGCCGCCCTTGGCCCAGCACACGGCCCCACATACGGGCGGCGTGGCGGGGCCGCCCGTGGGCGACTGGGCCCGGCTTGAATTGACACTGCTCGACGCCGTGGTTGACCTGCTGGCCCATGCGGACGAGCCTGTCGAAGGGCGCTGCAACGCGGCGGCTCGCCGAAGGCTGGTGCAGCAGGTCCACGAATGGCTGGAGACCCATCCTGACATCGTGCCGAGCGTGCCGCAGTTGTGCGAACGGCTGCATGTGAGCCGGCGCACCCTGCAATACGCGTTCGAGGCCGAGACGGCCATGAGCCCGGTCGCCTACCTGCGCAGCATTCGGCTCAATGGTGTGCGGCGGCTGCTGCGGCAGGGGGCGGTGGGCTCCACGTCGGTGCGGGACGCGGCGGCGGCCTGGGGCTTCTGGAACCTGAGCCAGTTCGCATGCGACTACCGGCAGCAATTTGGCGAACGCCCCTCAGAGACCCTGCAGCGGTCCGGCGCGAGTGGCTTCAGGCCCCGGGTTGATCGGCCGGCGACTGCTTGAAGTAGCCGCGGAAGAGTTCATACAGCCGCGGGTGTTCGTCGCGCATCGCCTGAGGCGCCACGAAGAAGGCCTCGACGGCGACCGCGAAAAACTCTTCCACCGCTTCCGCACCGTAGGGGTCCAGCAGCGTGTCCTCTTCGCCGGCGTCGATGCGTTCAGCGAAGCGCTCGTACTCGGCGTCGATGCACTCGATCCAGGCGTCGCGCGCCGCCAGGCTGGGCAAAGGGGGCACGCCATCAGCGGCGCCATCGACCATGTCCAGCACATGGGCGAACTCATGGATGACGACGTTGTAAACCGTCTCGTCGCTGTCGGTGGTGGCGGCGACCACGTCCGACCAGGAGAGCATCACCGGCCCGCCTTCCACCGCTTCACCCGTGAGCACTTCGTCGTACTCGTGGACGACACCGTCGTCGTCCATCACTTCACGGCTGGCCACCACCTCGTCCGGGTGCACGACGATGCCGACGAAGCGATCGTAGGCATCGATCCCGAATTTCAAGATGGGCAGACACGCCTGGGCCGCGATCGCCACCGCCATCTCGTCGGTGACCTCGATGCCCTGGGCACCATGGAACTCTTTGCGCGAGAGGAACAGGCTGCTGAGCGTGCGCAGGGTCTGTCGGTCGTCTTCCGAACGTGCCGCAATGAACGGGAAGGCGGCGAGGATGCGGCTCCAGAGCTCGTCCGGGATGGCGTGGCGCTCCAGAGCGCGAGCTTCTCGCCAGCGTGACACGCCGCGCAGCAGACGTGGCAACACCATGGTCAGGCCGCTGCGGGGTCGAGGCGCTGGAAACCCCGATCCGACCACCGCAGCACTTCGGCGCGCGGCGGCTGGTGGTGATCAACTTCCCAATCGCACAGCACATGGCGCGTCCATCCCGAGGCGTGATGCTCGGTCTGCGGCCGGTGGGTGTGGCCGTGGATCAGCACCTGCGCGTCCGATTCGGCCAGCCATTGCTGCGCGAGGGCGGGATCGGCGTCTGCGTAGGTCACGGGCGCCGAGGCTTGGCCGTGAGGGGTGTCGGCTTGCTGTCGCTGATGCTCGCGGCTGGCGGCGCGCATTTGTGCACCAATGGCCTGCCGCTCGTCCAGCGGTTTAGCCAGAAACGCCTGTTGCCATGCCGGCTGCCTCACCTGGGCGCGAAACTGCTGGTACGCCGTATCGCTGAGGCACAACGCGTCGCCGTGGCTGAGCAGAACGGGTTGGGCGGAAAGGCCAGGGGCATGGAGCGCGACCGGATCCGGCAGATCAATCGCGCCGGTGGCCTGGAAGAAGGCCGGGCCCAGCAGGAAATCGCGATTGCCGCGCATCACGTACACAGGCCGCTGCCGGGCCGCTGCCGCCAGCAGGCTCACGCAGTCGGCTTCAAAGGGCAGGGTGGCGGCATCGTCGCCCACCCAGGCTTCGAACAGGTCACCGAGGATGAACACCGCATCGGCCGACGTGCGCTCCAGATAGTGCCGAAGCAGCGCGAGCGTGCGCGGCAACTCGGGGCACAGGTGCAGGTCTGAAATGAAATCCACCGTCCGGGTGGACGGTGGCAGGTCGATGCGGGCAGGCACTGCGTCAGGAGACGACGGTCGCCTTTTCGATGGTCACGGCCTCGAGCGGCACGTCGTCGTGGAAGCCCTTGGTGCCCGTGCGCACTTTCTCGATGGTGTCGACCACGTCCTGGCCCGCCACCACCTTGCCGAACACCGCATAGCCCCAGCCACTGGCCGATTCGGCCGTGAAGTTCAGGAAGCCGTTGTCCTTGGTGTTGATGAAGAACTGCGAGGTGGCCGAGTGCGGCGCGTTCGTGCGGGCCATCGCCACCGTGTACTTGTCGTTCGTCAGGCCGTTGTTGGCCTCGTTGTTGATCGGCGCGTCGGTCGGCTTCTGCTTCATGTCGGCGGTCATGCCACCGCCCTGGACCATGAAGCCCTTGATCACGCGGTGGAACACGGTGCCGTCGTAGTGGCCCTTGTTCACATACGAGATGAAGTTGGCCACGCTCTGGGGCGCCTTGGCGTCGTCGAGTTCAAGGCGGATCACGCCCGCGCTGGTGGTGAGTTCAACGGTCTTGGTCATGTTTACTCCAACGTCGCTTTCTTGATGGTGATGGGCTGCGCGGGGACGTTCTGATGCGGGCCCTTGGGTTTGGTCTCCACGTCCTTGATCTTCTCGACCACGTCCAGGCCGGCAATCACCTTGCCGAAGACGGCGTAGCCCTCGCCATCGCGGGCGTTGGGCTGGTCGAGGAAGGTGTTGTCGTTGACGTTGATGAAGAACTGCGAGGTGGCCGAGTTCGGCACCATCGTGCGGGCCATCGCGATCGAGCCCTTCACGTTGGACAAGCCGTTGCGGCTTTCCAGCGGAATCGGCGCGCGCGTGGGCTTTTCGCTCATGTCGGGCTTCATGCCGCCGCCTTGGATCATGAAGTTGCTGATCACGCGGTGAAAGATGGTGCCGTCGTAATGGCCGGCCTTCACGTACTGCACGAAGTTGTCAACCGTCTTCGGTGCCTTGTCGCGGTACAACTCCACCACGATGTCGCCCATGCTGGTGGCCAGGCGCACCTTGTGGCTGGCCACGGCCGCCGGTGCCGCAGAAGCGGGGGCTTCCGGCGCCGATGCCGCTTGGCCATGCGCCGAAAGCGTGCACGCCGCGCCGAGGGCCAGGCCCAGGGCTTGCAAGCAGGCACGACGGCCCAAGCCGCAAAGGATAGTGGTTGCCCGGGTGGCGTTCGATGTCACGTCAAAAGTCTCCTTGGCTATACTCAGACGATTCTAGCGACCCCCGCACAACGGGCGCCCGGGCAGGAAATCCTTCTTGCAGCCATCGCTTCCCATGCGATGCCACCGCGCCCCTTGCCCCTCTCGTTGATGGCCCTGCGCATCTACAACACCCTGACCCGTCAGGTCGAAGACTTCGTTCCCATCGAACCGGGGCATGTCCGCATGTACGTGTGCGGCATGACCATCTATGACCTGTGTCACATGGGCCATGCGCGGATGATGATGGCGTTTGACGTCGTCTACCGCTGGCTTGAGGCCAGCGGTTACAAGGTCACCTACGTTCGAAACATCACCGACATCGAAGACAAGATCATCAAGCGGGCGGTCGAGCGCGGCATCACCATTCGCGCGTTGACCGACGAGATGATCGAGGCGATGCGTCAAGACCTGGGCGCCATCGGCGCCGCGCCGCCCACGCACGAGCCGCGTGCCACCGAATACGTGCCGCAGATGCTGTCGATGATCGGCACGCTCGAGCAGAAGGGCCTCGCCTACCGCGCGAGCAACGGTGACGTGAACTACGCCGTGCGCAAGTTCCCCGGTTACGGCAAGCTCAGCGGCAAGTCGATCGACGACTTGCGCGCCGGTGCCGGCCTGGCCGACCGCGATCTGAAGGCGCGTGCTGCGGCCGAGGGCAAGGAAGACCCGCTGGACTTCGTGCTGTGGAAGGCTGCCAAGGCCGATGAGCCGGCCGATGCGAAGTTCGATGGCGGCTACGGGCCGGGCCGCCCCGGTTGGCACATTGAATGCTCGGCGATGAGCTGCGCTGTGCTGGGTGAGCGCTTCGACATCCACGGCGGCGGCATGGACCTGCAGTTCCCGCACCACGAGAACGAGATCGCGCAGAGCGAGGGGGCCCTGGGCCACCCGTTCGTCAACTACTGGCTGCACAACGGGTTCCTGAACGTCGACAACGAGAAGATGTCCAAGTCACTGGGCAACTTCTTCACCATCCGCGACGTGCTGAAGAAGTTCGACGGCGAGACGCTGCGCTTCTTCATGCTGCGCACGCACTACCGCAGCCCGTTCAATTTCAGCGACGCCAATCTCGAAGACGCGCGCAGCGCGCTGCGCCGCCTGTACACCGCGCTGGAGAAGGGCGGGTCGCCGCAAGGCAACTCGGGCCCGATCGATTGGCAGCAACCCGCCGCCGCGGCCTTCAAGACGGCGATGGACGACGATTTCAACACCCCCGGTGCGATGGCGGTGTTGTTTGAACTGGCAGCTGAAGTCAACCGCAGCGCATCTGCCGACGTGGCGCGCCTGCTGCGGGCACTGGCCGGCACGCTGGGCGTGCTGCAGCAGCAGCCCACGGCATTTCTGCGGGCCGGCTCCGGCCTCGACGAGGGTTGGATCAACGAACGCATCGAGGCCCGCAATGCCGCCAAGAAGGCGCGTGATTTCGCGGCATCCGACCGCATCCGTGACGAGCTTTCGGCCGCCGGCGTGATGTTGAAAGACACCCCGCAAGGCACCACCTGGGTCAAAGCCTGACATGGCGTCCAAGGGCAGTAACGCGGCCGGCGTCACGCCGGAGTATTGGGATGATGCCTGCAAGCATCTGGCCAAGCGCGACCGGGTGATGAAAAAGCTCATCCCCCAGTTCGGCGAGGCCCGCTTGCAGAGCCGGGGCGATGCCTTCACCACGCTGGCGCGCTCGATCGTCGGGCAGCAGATTTCGGTGAAGGCCGCCCAATCGGTGTGGGACAAGTTCGCAGCGTTGGTGGGCGGTCCATCGCATCGCCTCTCACCTGCGGCCGTACTGGCGCTCGAGGGCTTGACGCTGCGCACGGCGGGCCTGTCCGCGCGCAAGGCAGAATATCTTGTCGACTTGGCCCGCCACTTTGACGACGGCACCGTGCACGTCAGGCAATGGCAGCAGATGGACGACGAGGCCATCATCGATGAGCTCGTCGCCATCCGCGGCATCGGCCGGTGGACGGCGGAGATGTTTCTGATTTTTCACCTGATGCGCCCGAATGTCCTGCCGCTGGACGACCTGGGCCTGCTCAAGGGCATCAGCCTGAGCTATTTCAGCGGTGAACCCGTATCGCGTGCCGAAGCACGTGAGTTGGGTGAGGGCTGGGCACCTTACCGCTCGGTCGCCACCTGGTACCTCTGGCGCAGCCTGGATCCGCTGCCCGTCGAGTACTGACCTGCAACCATCGCGAGAGAATCATCCGATGAGCAAACGCCACTTCCTGGAGTTCGAACAGCCGATCGCCGAGTTGGAGTCGAAGATCGAAGAACTGCGCTACGTGCAGAACGAGTCGGCGGTCGACATCTCGGAAGAGATCGATCGGCTGGACAAGAAGAGCCTTCAGCTCACCAAGGACATCTACACCCAGCTGAACCCCTGGCAGGTGACGCAGATTGCGCGCCACCCGCAACGGCCGTACACGCTGGACTACGTCAACGAGATCTTCACCGAGTTCCAGGAACTGCACGGCGACCGCGCCTTCGCGGACGACCAGTCGATCGTCGGTGGTCTCGCGCGCTTCAATGGCCAGGCCTGCATGGTGATCGGCCAGCAAAAGGGACGTGACACGAAAGAGCGTGGCCTGCGCAACTTCGGCATGCCGCGCCCTGAGGGCTACCGCAAGGCACTGCGCCTGATGAAGCTGGCCGAGAAGTTCGGCCTGCCGGTGTTCACGTTTGTTGACACGCCCGGTGCTTACCCGGGTGTCGGCGCCGAAGAGCGCGGCCAGTCCGAAGCAATCGGCCGCAACATCTTCGAGATGGCCCAGCTCGAGGTGCCCATCATCACCACCATCATCGGTGAAGGCGGCTCGGGCGGTGCACTGGCCATCAGCGTGGGCGACCAGGTGCTGATGCTGCAGTTCTCGGTGTACTCGGTGATCTCCCCGGAAGGCTGTGCCTCGATCCTGTGGAAGACGGCCGAGCGTGCCTCGGATGCGGCCGAGGCCCTGGGCATCACCGCCCACCGCCTCAAGGCGCTGGGTCTGATCGACAAGATCGTGAACGAGCCGGTGGGCGGTGCTCACCGTGACCCGAAGCAGATGGCTTCGCAGCTGAAGCGCGGCTTGGTCGACGCCCTGCGGCAGGTGGCGGACCTCACCCCCACCGAATTGCTTGAGCGACGTTACGAGCGCCTCAAGAGCTACGGCCGCTTCAACGACACGACCGCTCGCTGAATGCGCCGCGTGGTGGCCGTGCGCCACCACCGCCCACCGGGCGGGCGGGGAAGCTTCGCCGCCCGCGCGGGTGGCGTTGAAACTCATCTTTGGCGATAGCGGTGTCTCACGCGTCGCGTGTGGTCGCGGTGGCCGTCAGCGGCGGGCGCGATTCGACCGCTCTGCTGCACGCCACCACCCGCGCCGCCAAGGCGCTTGGCGTCCAGGTGGTGGCTTTGCATGTCCACCATGGTTTGAACCCGGCAGCGGACCAGTGGCAGGCACAAGTCGAGCGGCAATGCGCCCGCTGGGCGCGTGACGGCTGGCCGGTCAGTGCCCGTTGCACGCGGCTGCAGGGCAGCCCTTCGCCCGGAGAAAGCGTCGAGGCCTGGGCCCGGCGGGAGCGCTACGCCGCTCTGGCGCACATGGCGCAGCAGGCCGGCGCCCCGCTCGTGCTGCTCGCACACCATCGCCGTGACCAGGCCGAGACGTTTTTGCTGCAGGCCTTGAGGGGTGCTGGCCCGGCGGGCTTGTCGTCGATGCCGCGCGAGGCCGTGCGGGGCGGGCTGCGGTGGATTCGCCCGTGGCTGGATCAGCCGGCGTCGGCCATCGCGGCTTACGTGGCGCGGTATCGCCTGTCGCACATCGAAGACGACAGCAACCACGACACCCGCTTTGATCGCAACCGACTGCGCCACGACGTCTGGCCGGCGTTGCTGGCCGCGTTTGCGCATGCGGAGTCTGCGCTGGTTCAGGCTGCGCACCTCGCCCAGCAGGCGCAGGCACTGGTCGATGAAGTGGCGGCGGCCGATGTGGCGGCGTTGCGCTGCGCAGAGGGGCTTCTGAGCGTGGCCGGGTGGCTGGATCTTTCCGCGGCACGGCGCGCGGCTTCGCTGCGGCACTGGTTGCGTCAGCAGGTGGACGAGGGCGTGCCTGAAACGCTGGTGACGCGTCTGCTGATCCAGTTGCCAGGCGCCAAGGCGGCCCGCTGGCCACTGGACGGGCAGCGCGAACTGCGGCTGTACCGCGGCAGGCTGGAATGTGCGCAGCGGGCCATGCTGTCGCCGACGTGGTCACCCGGCGCGGCCGCGACAGCGCAGGAGACCGCTCCGTTCCCTCTGCACCGCCCGGGTCGCTGGCCGGTGCCTGCGTGGGGCGGGACGCTGACGCTGTCGGGGGTCGACTCGGGCGGCGTGCCGGTGGCCCTTCTGGAGCGCGCCATGCTGCGTGAACGGCAACCCGGCGACCAATTCCAGATGGCGCCCCGCAGCCTGCCGCGCAGCCTGAAAAAGCAGTTCCAGGCTGCGGCCGTTCCGGCGTGGGCTCGTGGCGGGCCTCTCATCGCGACCGCCGATCAGGTGGTCTACGTGCCGGGTCTGGGCATCGATGCCCGCGCCTGGGCGGCTCCGGGCGAGCCGCAGTTGTCGATCCACTGGGCGTCGGACGAGCCGCCGCCATCGGCGGAGAAGGGCACCCTCCCCAAAGAGCGCTGACCCCGTGCTGGAGTGCGCCGGCGCGGAAACCTGAGGGGCATCAGCCTTCGCGTGACGCGAAGGCCACTTTCTTGCTCGGTGAGGTATCAGAGTTTTGTTGCACTGCGGCAGCTAAACTTGACGGGTTTGCGTGGCCACAGGTCACGCCCGCCGCGGCCCTGGCGGCCGATGGCGCGTTCAGTCGTGCAACTCCAGCGAGACCTTTGAGAAGCCCATGGCACTGATTGTTCACAAGTACGGCGGTACCTCGATGGGGACCACCGAGCGCATTCGCAACGTGGCCAAACGTGTTGCCAAATGGGCCCGCGCCGGGCACCAGATGGTGGTGGTGCCTTCGGCCATGAGCGGCGAGACCAACCGCCTGCTGGGTTTGGCCAAAGAAGTGGCGCCGTCCAAGCACAGCGCCAGCGTGCTGCGGGAGATGGACATGATCGCCTGCACCGGTGAACAGGTTTCCGTGGGCCTGCTGTCGCTGGCGCTGCAGGCCGAAGGCATGGAGGCGGTCAGCTACAACGGCTGGCAGGTGCCCATCAAGACCGATTCCGCTTTCACCAAGGCCCGCATCCAGAGCATCGACGACGCCCGCGTTCGGGCCGACCTGGCGGCGGGCAGGGTCGTCATCATCACCGGCTTCCAGGGGGTGGACGACGATCTCAACATCACCACGCTCGGGCGTGGCGGCTCTGACACCTCGGCCGTGGCCGTGGCCGCCGCGATGAAGGCCGACGAGTGCCTGATCTACACCGACGTGGACGGCGTCTACACCACCGATCCGCGCGTCGTACCCGAGGCGCGCCGCCTGCACACCATCACCTTCGAGGAAATGCTGGAAATGGCCAGCCTCGGCTCGAAGGTGCTGCAGATCCGCTCGGTGGAATTTGCCGGCAAGTACCGTGTGCCGCTGCGTGTGCTGTCCAGCTTCACGCCCTGGGACATCGACATCAACGAAGAGGCCAAGTCCGGCACCCTGATCACTTTCGAGGAAGACGTCAAGATGGAACAAGCCGTTGTTTCGGGCATCGCCTTCAACCGCGATGAAGCCAAGGTCACCGTGATGGGCGTGCCCGACAAGCCTGGCATCGCCTACCAGATCCTCGGCGAAGTGGCCGATGCGAACATCGACGTGGACGTCATCATCCAGAACGTGTCGCACGACGGCAAAACCGACTTCTCGTTCACCGTGCACCGCAACGACTACCAGCGCACGATGGACCTGCTGAAGACCAAGGTGCAGCCGGCCACCGGCGCCGCCACCGTCATCGGCGACCCCAAGATCTGCAAGGTGTCGATCGTGGGCATCGGCATGCGCAGCCACGTGGGCGTGGCCAGCAAGATGTTCCGCGCCCTGTCCGAAGAGGGCATCAACATCCAGATGATCTCCACCAGCGAGATCAAGACCTCGGTGGTCATCGACGAGAAGTACATGGAGTTGGCCGTGCGCGCACTGCACAAGGTCTTCGAGCTCGACGACCCGAATGCCGTCACTGCAGCGGCCGAAGAGGAATAAAAGTAGCGTCGAACGCACAGGGCGCGAAAAACGCCCAATGATCAGGCTAGAATGCCTGCTTCGGCTGGAGACGTGACCGAGTGGCCGAAGGTGCTCCCCTGCTAAGGGAGTATGGGGTCAAAAACTCCATCGAGGGTTCGAATCCCTCCGTCTCCGCCACCAAGAACGACGAGGGGCGCCAGGTTTGACCTGGCGCCCCTTTTGTCTTTCAGGGTTCCGCAGTCTGGCCTGGTCCGGTCGTGCGTTGTCCGGATCCTGGCCCGTTGCGGGTGTGCTTTCAACCGGCAGGTCCTCGAACCACGCGCATGTTGCCCATCGACCCTTGGTTGACCGCCGCGGTGGCCGCCGATGTCTGGCGAGCGTCGCAGTCGGACGCGCGGGTGCTGGCCGACCGGCAGGCGCGCCGGCTCGCGCGGCTGTTCGCTGTGGCAGCCAAAGGCTCACGCCTGTACCGCGAGCGCCTGCCGGCTGCGGCTTTGGGCGCCGACCCGCGCCTGGAGGGGTTGCCGCCCATCGGCAAGGCCGAATTGATGGCACGCTTCGATGATTGGGTGACCGACCAGGCCCTGAATCTGGGCGAGTTGCGGCGTTTCACCCGCGACAGCCGTCGCATCGGCGAGCCCTTCCTGGGCCGTTATGCGGTGTGGGAGAGTTCGGGCAGCACCGGCGAGCCGGGCATCTTTGTGCAGGACCGCCACGCCATGGCGGTGTACGACGCCATCGAAAGCGTGCGCCGCCCGGCGCCCAGCCTGTGGCACCGCTTGCTCGACCCCTGGCTGATGAGCGAACGCATCGTGTTCCTGGGGGCCACCGGCGGCCACTTTGCGAGCGTCGTGTCGGTCGAGCGCCTGCGCCGGCTCAA
This sequence comes from Ideonella lacteola, assembly GCF_038066555.1. Taxonomy (NCBI): domain Bacteria; kingdom Pseudomonadati; phylum Pseudomonadota; class Betaproteobacteria; order Burkholderiales; family Sphaerotilaceae; genus Ideonella; species Ideonella lacteola. The sequence goes on from NZ_JBBUTG010000012.1 coordinate 156,299, forward strand.
TCCGGCCCTGGCATCGCGGGTGCACAGTGTGTCCTTCCTGCGCCCGATCGACGAGATGTTGGACGAGACTCAGCAATGCAGGCCCACGGTGATCGCCAGCTACCCCAGCGCGGCTTTGCTGCTGGCGCAGGCGCAGCAGGAGGGGAGATTGCGGCTGAACCTGCGCGAGGTGTGGACCGGCGGCGAAAACCTCACGCCTGCGATGCGCCATGGCATCGAGCAAGGCCTGGGCTGCCCGGTGCGCAACAGCTACGGCGCTTCGGAATTCCTGCCGATGGCGGCAGAGTGCCGTCTGGGGCAGTTGCACCTGAACACCGACTGGCTGATCCTGGAGCCCGTCGACGAACAGGGCCGGCCGGTACCGCCGGGATGCCGCAGCGCCAGCACGTGGCTCACCAACCTGGCCAATCATGTGCAGCCACTGATCCGCTACGACCTGGGTGACCAGATCACTTTCGCGACCGAGCCTTGCATCTGCGGCTCGCCACTGCCAGTCATTGATATCCAGGGCCGCCGTGACGACACCCTGCAGCTCGCAGGCCACGGCCGTCGGCGCGTCCCGGTGCTGCCGCTGGCGATCACCACGGTGCTGGAAGAAGATGCCGGCCTGTTCGACTTTCAACTGCGCCAGCGCGGCCCGCGTGACTTGCTGCTGTCCACGGGCCGCCGTGGCGCCGACGTCACGCAGCAGTTGCGAACCGCGCGCCATGCGCTGGAGGGCTTCCTGCTCACCCAGGGCGTCCCCGAGGTGCACATCCAGTGCCGCAGCGGTCAGCCCGGCCGACGCGGCCGGAGCGGGAAGGTGTTGCGGGTGGTGGCCGGATCAGACTGACGCTCACCCCCGCGCCACCCATCATGCCGCCCACCACGCCCAACCGGACGGCGGGAGGAGGGTGATTCCCCCCCGCCGGCCGATGTCGCGCTTCATCAGGGCGCGCCGATGCGCAGGTCGTCGATCAAGCCGCGGAACTGGCCGGTCGCGTCGGGGCGGTCGTAGCCAATCAGGATGCGGTCGATCGTTTTGCCGGCGGCCCATTGGCCGATGTTGGAACGCACCTCGTTCCAGGTGTCCAACGCCAGCTTGCCGCCGCGGCCCTGGAACTCGGGGTGGACGCGGATGCCGTTCTGGTCGGTGGCGCCCGAGTCGCGCAGGCTGGTGCCGTCGGTGAAGACCAGGTCGATCGCGACGAAGGCGCTGTTCGCGTTCACTGAGCTCGGCCGGATCCAATACGACAGCGAGGTGGCGCTGGTGACCGGGATGTTCACATCGAACACCTTGTTGTACGAGAACGAACGGGTCGCGTCGTTGTCGTTGCCCGAGTACATCAGCGCGCCTGCGCCGCTGTGCGTGCCGCCTTCACGGCGGGTCGAGGTCTCCATGTGGTTCAACGCACAGCAGTAGCCGGTGATGTTGGCCGCGAAATCGATGGTGTCGTTCCAGTCGGGCTGGCTGTCACGGCTGTCGAAGTCGGCGCTGAAGTTGGCCGCGCTACGGGTGACCCGCGGGTGGTCGAACGAGGGTGGCGCGTCGGCCGGTGCGCTGCCCCAGCTGGTGTTCGGCGAGGCACCCAGCTCGAATTGCAGCGTGGTGTCGGCCTTCAGCTTGCTGAGCGGCAGCCAGGTGCTGGTGTTGGCCACGCCGTTGATCGACATGCTCTGGATGTACGCACCGTTGGCACCGGCGTTCGGCGCCTTGATCGTCAGCGTGTGCCCGTTGCCCATCTTGATCTTGATGGTCGGGAACAGCGGGCTGCCGATCGCGAAGCCGCCCAGGCCCGGCAGTTCGGGGTACAGGCCCAGCGCGCCCCACACATACCAGGCAGACGTGGCGCCCAGGTCGTCGTTGCCGTTCAGGCCGTCCGGGCTGTTGCGGTACAGGTCGGTGAGGATGCGGCGCACCACCGTCTGCGACCTGTAGGGCGCACCGGCGAACAGGTAAGCCCATGGCGAGCCGTGCTCAGGCTCGTTGCCCATGAAGGCATACGGGCTGTTGGGGCCCGCATCGAGCTTGGTGAAGTGCTCGTCCAGTCGGGCGATGGCCGCAGCGTTGCCCCCCATGCGGTCGAACAGCCCGCGGTAGTTCTGCGGCACCATCCAGGTGTATTGCGCCGAGTTGCCTTCCACGAAGCTGTTGCCGCTGGTGCGATCGAAGCCGTTGATGAAACCGCCGGAATCCTGGCGGGGGTGGATGTAGCCCGAGAAGTCGGAGTACAGCGACTTCCAGTCTTGCGCATAGCCCAGGTACTGGTCACGCTTGGCGGGTTGGCCGATCGCGTCGGCAAAGTGCGCAATCGCCGAATCGGCCAGGGCGTATTCCAGCGTCGTGGCCGCGGGGCCCCACACGCCGCCGGCCCCTTCAGGGATGTAGCCGTGGCTCTGTTGGCTGGCCAGGCCGACGCGGGTTTCGCAGTTGCGTGAGCGAGTGCCAGGTTGCGTGGCCGCCTGCTCCATGAACCGCAGGGCCGCAGCGGTGTCGAAGTTCTTGCCGCCGAAAGCGTGCAGGTTGGCCACGATCACCGCGCCGGCGTCGCCCACCATCACGCAGGTGTCGTCGTTCGCCGTGGGCCATTTCGGATAGCCGCCACCGCCTTTCTCGGCGTCGACCACCATCGATTGCGCCATGTCACTGGCCACTTTTGGCTGCAGCCAGCCGATCAGCTGCACCTGCGAGCGGTAGATGTCCCAGCCCGAGAAGGTGGCGTACTTGTCCCAGCCGTCGGCGGTGTAGGTCTTGTTGTCGAAGCCGATGTACTGGCCGTTCACGTCACTGAACAGGTTGGGGTGCAGCAGCGAGTGGTACAGCGCGGTGTAGAACTTGGTCCGGTCGTCGTTGGAGCCGCCGGTGATCTGCACCCGGTTCAGCAGCTTGTTCCAGCTCTTCTTCGCACTCGTCTTCACGGTGTCGAAGTCGGTGCTGGCCAGCTCGGTCTGCATGTTCAGCTTGGCGTTGTCGGTGCTGACGTACGAGACGCCCACCCGCAATTGCACCTGGCCCCCGCCGGCAAACTTCACCCAGCCGCCGTTTTTCTGGCCGCGGCTGGCCACGCGCGAGCCGGGCGTCACGGTGTCGCCGGCATAGGTGCCGAAGCTGCTGAAGGGCTTGTCGAATTGCCCGTGGAAATAGACGAAGTAGCCGCCGCCGCCGCAGACGCCTCCGGTCTCGACGAAGCCGCGGATTTCGTTGGTGCCGACGATCTCCAGCTGCGCGCTGCGCGCGCCTACACCGTTGCGGCCGATGTTCAAGATCATCGTGGCGTCGTTGGTGTTCGGCCAGTTGAAGCGGCCGAAGCCAGCGCGCTTGCTGGTCGTCAACTCGGTATTGACGCCGTTGTTGAGGCCCACGCGGTAGTAGCCCGGTGTCGCGGTTTCGTTGGCGTGCGAGTAGGACACCTGATAGGCCGCCAGGTTGGTGCCGGGCGACTGTGTGACGTTGCCCACGATGGGCAGCATCGAGATGTCCTGCTGGATCGAGCAGCCCGTGCCGCTGGAGTGGATCAGGCTGATGCCCTGCAGCACTTCCTTGTCATAGTTGTAGCCACCGAAACCATAGAACTCGCCGTAACCGGTGTCGGGGCTGAACTGCACCATGCCAAACGGCAGCGTGGCGCCGGGGAAGGTGTTGCCCACCGCGCCGCCGGTGCCCTGGTTGTCGGGGTCGGGGTTGCCGATCTTGGTGCCGATGAACGGGTTCACCATGGACACCGTGTCGGCCATCGGCGCTTCGCGTTCTTCATCGGCCAGCGCTTGGGCGCGGCCATCGGCGTTGGCTTGGGCCTGAGGGTCTGCTTCGTCGCTGCCGCCGCACGCGGCGACGACGATGCCAGCAACAAGTGCCACCTGCAGCGCCACATGGCGCTGGGTGAGTGTGGGCCTTCTCATCAGGAAACTCCTCTCTCTGTATGTGACGTTTTGGGTCTTCCTCAGGCCGCCTCCCACACGCTTTGTCGAGCTGAATCTGGCGGGGTCAGGCAGGGCAGGCCGTGCGCCGGGTTGGCCGGCACCGGCCCTTCTTGGTATGCGGTCAGTGATCAGGGCAGCGGGGCTGCGTTCATCAGGTCGAGCGCGCTGTGCTGGCGCGCGGCGTCGATCGAATCGAGCGGGCCCGCAAAGCGCAAACCGTAGGCGTCTTGCGCGTTGCGGTCGTTGGCGTAGGCGCTGTAGGCCTGGCGCTTCAGGTAGCTGTCGTACGGGTGGTTGGCCAGCAGCGCATTCAGGGCGGCCAGGCCGCGCACGTGCGCGCCCTTGAAGGACGGGCCATCGCCGCCGCAGCCATTGCTTTCGCAGGGCTCGCGCAAGATGCCGTTGGCGTCGTGCAGCAGCGGTGTCTTGGTGGCCGCGTTGGCGATGCGTTTGGCCATGGTCTTCACCGCCTTGTCGCCGGTGGCACGGTACAGCTCGGCCAGTGCGCCGATCAGCACGCCTTGGTTGTAAGTCCACACGGTGTCGCCGTTGTTGCGGCAGGTGCGCAGGTCCACGCCATCGTTGACGAGGTTGTCGGCGTTGATCATGCCGGTGCCCTGGAACCAGGCCCAGGTGTCTTTCGCCCGTTGCAGATACAGCGTGTCGCCTGGCAGGCGGTTGTGCAGCGCGGCGGTCAGGTGCAGGTACAGGCTGTTCGCGATGGCGTTCTTGTAAGTCTTGGCATCGCTCCACCAGACGCCACCGCCGCAGGTGCTGTCCCAGAACGAGGCCATGTAGTCTGCGTCGACCTTGGCGGTATTGAGATACCGCTGGTCTTTAGATTGGTCATATGCAGCAATCCAGGCCAAGCCCCACCAGCCCGTGTCGTCGATATAGTCGTTTCTGAATTGACCCTTGGCGGCATTGATATTGCGATCGTAGGTGTTGGCGATGGCGTAGGTATAACTCCCCATGCCGGTGACCTTGATGTTCTGTATTAACGCGGTCAAGGCGTTGGCTGAATTCCACCATCCGGTGGTATCGAAAAGGCCGGTGGACTGGTTGTAAAACCCCATCAGGCCTGTGGCCGCTGCGGTGCGCCGATCGCCGGCATTCCAGGTCACGCGCGCCCACGGCGTGCATGCGATGTCCGGGCGGTCTCCCGCCTTGCCGCAGGCGCGCAACACGCCCACGCCGCGGTTGGCCCAGTCGTCGACATTGAACATCGTCGTGCGCGAGCCGCGGCCACCGGCGGGCACCGTCGTGTCGCCCAGCTTGCTGCCGCTGGCCCAGGTGCGCCCGTTGTCGAACGACCGGTCGAGCCACACCTCGTCGCCTGGCGATCCGTTGTCGATCGAGGCCCAGCCCATCGCGTCGACGTCATTCAGGTGCAACAGGATCTGGCGCGAGAACACGGTGGTGCCCACTGGCTGCCGGCCGCCGGGTGAGAGTGCCGCGTCGCGTCCATCGCAGAAGCGGTTGCAGATGGTGGCTTCGGGCGCGTCCGGCGCCACGGCCTGGGCGCCCGCGGCCGCCCAGGCCAGGGGCGTGCACAACAGGGCGTGCGCCGCCAAGCGGCGCGATGAATACAGCATGGCTTTCTCCACTGAGTGCCGCCCCGGTTGGTCGGCCAAAGAAAGCGCTTTCTACTGCATTACCCCGGTCGATTGAATATATAGAAAACCCTAGACGGAAGCCCCGCGAAAGCAGCCGTCAGATACTCAGTTTCATGTGGCGCCGCCTGGCGATGAGCGGTCTTGCCTGCGAGCGTGGCGGGCCCGAAGGTGAGGGCGCTCTGTACTTTGTTGCAGACCGGTATATCAATCTCGGCAGCATGACATCGTTGTCATGATATGTCGGAATCCATAAAACCTTCATGAACACGCACTGCAAGCTACCTGTGTTGCGAGTGGTTTCATTGTGGTTATGTCAGATCCCACTATCCTGAATGGGTAATGGAAGCCGTTCCAACTGAGTGGCCTATAACCCCGGCCACGAACGGCGGCTTGAACGCCACCGAATCCCGGCAGACACCTTCGAGGACGCACAGGCGATGTTGAGCAGCAGCAGGGGAGCAAGGGCGCAGATGCGGGCAGCGGCGGTGCTGGGCGCTGGCTTGGTGTGTGCCGTGGCAGCGCACGCCGACATCACCTGGCCCACCAAGCAACTGCTGCCCAGCTTCGCGGCGCCCAAGCCGGTGCAAGACCTCATCACCCTGCGCGAAACCCCGCTGCGCTGGGAGGCCGAGGGCCCGGCCATCGCCCACGCCACCGGCCGGCCCGATGGCGATGGTTGGTTGTGCCAGACGGGCATCGATGCGCCGAATGCGCACATGGTCTACGGCCCCTACGACAACAGCGTGCCGCCCGGCCCGAACACCGCCGAGTTCGTGCTCAAGATCGACAACAACACGGCCAACAACGAGCCCCAGGTCGTGCTGGATGTGCGCGACGCCACCAGCGGCGCCGTGCTCGCGCAGCGCACGGTCAACCGGATGGACTTTCCGGTGGCCAGCCAGTACGTCAACTTCCAGCTGCCTTTCAACCTGGCCGCTGCCAACCATTCGTTGGAGCTGCGGGTGTACTGGCTCGGTGGGGCGTACATCAAGGTCGACCGCGTCGGTGTCACCCAGGGCCCCAGCTCGGACGAGATGGTGTTGTTCGCCTCGCTCAAGGGCATCGTCAACTTCAAGAAGCCGCGCATCTTCTCGTACGAGGGAGACGCATTCGCCGAGGGGCCGACCACCTGGCTGCAGTCGCTGGGCCTGCAGTGGACAGAGGTTTCCGACAACTGGAGCCTGATCACCAAGTACCGAGACTCGCTCAAGGGCTTGATCGTCGTCGATCCGGCCCAGCCGGACACCATCAACCTGGCCACCGCCATCGCGCGCCAACGCAAGGCATTGATCGCGTCGCCCACGCTGGCGGCTCGGCTCACGGCGGCGCCCTACAACCTGCCCATCCTCGTCGACTACCGCGGCCAGTTCACCAGCAAGCTGCAGGTCTACCAGACGCTGTACGACACTCTCTGGCCCACGCTCACCCACCGGGCGGTGGTGAGCATCTCGCCCACCATCCACCGGGCCGCGGTGCGCGAATACGCCACGGCGGTGGGCACGGCCACCCTCTGGCTCGACCCACGTGTGCCCGGCGAGAGTGAGCTGCTCAACAAGTTCCTCGCCTCGATGGGGGCGGGCACCGTGATGCTGGGCTGGTGGCCTGAGGAGGCCAGCGGCGTCGAGCGGGCGTCGCAGTACGGCATCGCCACCGTGGCGAGCGACTGGTCGTCCAACCTGACGGTGCACAGCGGCATGCCGCGCACCATCCAGATCGCGCCGGTACCCGCCAAGCCCACGCTTCAGAACAAGCTTTACGTCGCCTTCATCCTCAGCGACGGCGACAACCTGCAGTACGTCGAGCACCTGATGCGCAAGCTCTGGAACAACCCCGATCGCGGCAAGGTGCCCATCGGCTGGACGGTCTCTCCCGCGATGGTCGATGCGATGCCTGGCGCGCTCGACTTCTTCCACCGCACGTCCACCGTCAACGACAACCTCATCTCCGGCCCTTCAGGCTACGGCTACACCTACCCCAACTCGTGGACGAACGCTGCCGCGCTGGACCAGTTCGTGGCCACTACCGAGCGCTACAACAAGAAGGCCGGGCTGAAGGTGATCACCGTGTGGAACACCATCACCGGCGGCATCAGCCAGGCCTCGGGCAGCGCCTATGCGCGCAATGCGCCGACGCTGCTGGGTCTCACGGCCCAGAACACCGGCGGCGGCCTCACCATCTACGACAACACGCTGCCAGGCATGGCGCTGTCGTGCAACTACTGCACCGACGAGCAGGCGATGAAGAACCACATCGCCTCGGCCTCGGCCGGGTGGAACCGCACTTCGCCCCGCTTCATCCTGATCCAGGCGCAGCCGTGGACGAACGTCACCCCCACCACCTTCCTGAATGTGGCCAACAGCCTGGGCAGCGACTACGTCGTCGTGCGGCCCGACACCGCCTTCCAGCTGCTGCGCGAGGCCAATGGCCTGCCGTGGTGGTGAGGCCAGCGGCCCGAATCGATTTGCAGTGAAAAGAGGAGAAACGCCCGTGCATCAACAACACCATCGCCTGCAACACGGCTGGCTCACCCGGCTCGCGTGTGTGCTGCTGGGGGCCTGGTCGTGCACCACGTCCACGCCGGCCTTGGCCGTGGCCCGTGGCGCGAACGTGCCATGGATCGAATACCAGGCCGAAGACGGGCAGACCAACGCGCAGCTGCTGGGCCCCAGCCGGCAGAAGTGGGATGCCAATCACATCGAGGCCGAGGCCATCGGCCGCAAGGCCGTGCGCCTGAACAAGACCGGCGACTACGTGTCGTTCACCACCCAGAAAGCCGCCAATGCCATCGTCGTCCGCTATTCGATCCCTGATGCCCCGGGCGGCGGCGGCATCGATGCCACGCTGGGCCTTTACGTCAACGGCACGCGCGTTCGCACCTTGCCGCTCACCTCGCGCTACTCGTGGTCGTACCTCGGCGGCAAGATCGGTGACCCGGTGGTCGACATCCCGGGGCCGCAGCCGCACACCTTCTTCGACGAAGTGCGCATGCTGGTCGATCAGATCCCGCAAGGCGCGACCGTCATGCTCAAGCGCGATGCGCAAGACGCCGCGCCTTTCTATGTCATCGATCTGGTCGATCTGGAGCAAGCCCCCGCGCCGTTGACGATGCCCGAGGGCTTCACCTCGGTCACCCAGTTCGGCATCTTCCCCGACGATGGGGTGGATCACGCCGACGACATCCTGCGTGCCATGCACTCGACGAGCAAGCTGTGGTTCCCGCCGGGCAACTACCTGGCCAATGTCATCCATGGCGGCAACGTGGGCCTGGACAACCCCGGCATCGAGGTGCGCGGCGCCGGCATGTGGCACACCAACATCCGTGGCCCCAAGTCCATGTTCTTCTGCGCCGGTGCCAGCTCGCGCTGCGTGTTCGGCGATTTCTCCATCTTCGGCGAAAGCAAGGCCCGCGATGAGGAGACCAACGGCCCGCAGAAAGCCTTTGCCGGCCCGATGGGCAAGAACAGCCTGATCGAGAACCTGTGGATCGAGCACAAGGTGGCCGCGATCTGGGTGGGCAACGATCCCCCCTACCAGGCCCAGCCCACCGATGGCCTGGTGATCCGCAATTGCCGCATCCGCAACACCTACGCCGACGGCGTCAACCTGGACAACGGCACCTCGAACTCCATCGTCGAGCACTGCCACATGCGCAATACCGGTGACGATGCGGTGGCGATCTGGTCCATCCAGTGGACGAAGTGGGTCGCCTACAAGACCTGGGAGTTCGGCCCGAACTTCTTCACCGACGAGCAGCGCAACGCGCCGGACCAAGGCATTGGCCACGGCAACATCGTGCGCCACGTGTCGGTGCAGATGCCGTGGCGGGCCAACTGCTTCGCGGTCTACGGTGGGGCTGACAACGTCTTCCGCGACAGCACCTGCGAAGACGTGTTGACCTACCCGGGCATCCTCATCGACCACGAGTTCAGCCCCTATCTCTTCGCCAAGCCGCGTACCACCTTCCAGAACATCTCGCTCACCCGAGCGGGCGGCACGATGTTCCGCGAAGACACGCCCAACCCCTGGCACCACGGCGCGTTGAAGCTCTACCTGCGTGAGGGCAGCATCAGCGACATCTACGTGAAAGACGTGGACATCATCGAGCCCACCTACGCCGGCATCGAGTTCCGTGGCTTCGGCACGCCCTATGCGCAGGGCGAGCGCATCCCGCCCTTCGTGCTGCAGGCCGCCGACAACGCCACCTTCAACCGGGTGAAGCTCGAGAACGTGCATGTGAAGCGCGCCGGCACCTACGGCATCGAGGTGGCCGACGGCGGCGGGCGCGGCTCGGTGCGCTTCGTCGGCGTCACCGTGGCCGGCTCGGGCGTGGCGCCCTTGCAGCGCGAGAACGCGCCCGACAGCTTTTTCGACAAAGGCAAAGGCAACCAGGGCTGGTAGGCCCCCGCCGCCGGGCATCGCCCACTTGATGCATGCCGCCTCGCTGCCCATGGGCGAGGGGGCAGGCGGGGTGCTGCCCGTTTCTTCGCCTGCCGCAATTTCATCAACCAGAGACAACGCATGACGACAAAGCTTCTACTTGCCATGCTGGCCACCACCGCCGTGGTGGCCGGCTGCGGCGGTGGCGCGGCCGATGATCCGGCCCAGCCCGCCGGGGCCGAGCGGGCGCAGGCGCTGGCCGCATCGCCCTCGGCAGACGCCCCCGTGTCGCCGCAGGCACCGACCCCGCGCATGACCACCCCGTGGACGGATGCCGCTCTGCAGGCGCCCGTGCCGCTGCCCGAATACCCCCGGCCGCAGATGGTGCGTGGCGATTGGCTCAACCTCAACGGCCAATGGGCCTACCGCGGTGGCGCGGGCGCGCCCGATGCCGAGCACCCGCCGGCCAGCGCACCCAGCTTTCCGCCCAACCCTGAGCAGATCCGCGTGCCGTATCCGGCCGAGTCGTATCTCTCAGGCATTCAGCGCATGAACGAGCGCCACCTTTGGTACAAGCGCAGCTTCACCGTGCCGGCAGGTTGGTCGGGCAAGCAGGTGCTGCTGAACTTCGGTGCGGTCGATCGCCTGGCCACCGTGTATGTCAACGGCCAGCAGGTCGGCCAGCACAGTGGTGGCTATGACGCGTTCAGCTTCGACATCACCTCGTACCTGAAGTCGGGGGCCAACGAGCTGGTGGTGGGCGCCTTCGATCCCACCGACGGCACCGACATGCTGGGCAAGCAAACCAACTCGCCCGGCGGGATCTTCTACACCCCGAGCTCCGGCATCTGGCAGACGGTGTGGCTCGAGCCCGTAGCGCCGGCGCACATCGACCGGGTGGATCTGACCCCCAACCTCGACACCGACAGCCTCAAGATCGCGCTCAAGGGCAAGAAGCTCAGCGGGATGACGATCGACGCCGTGGTCTCTTCCAAGGGCACCAAGGTGGCCACGGCCAGCGGCAGTGCCACCGACGCGCTGAGCGTGAAGGTGAAGAACCCGCACCTCTGGTCGCCCGAAGACCCCTTCCTCTACGACCTCACGCTCAAGCTGAAGAACGCCAAGGGCAAGGTGGTCGATCAGGTCGAGAGCTACTTCGGCATGCGCTCGATCAGCGTGGGCGATGTGGGTGGCGTGCCTCGGCCGCTGCTGAACGGCAAGTTCGTCTTCCAGAACGGCCCGTTGGACCAGGGCTTCTGGCCCGATGGCCTTTACACCGCGCCCACCGACGAAGCGTTGAAATCCGACCTCGTGGCCACCAAGGACCTGGGCTTCAACATGGTGCGCAAGCACATCAAGGTCGAGCCGCAGCGCTGGTACTACTGGGCCGACAAGCTCGGCCTGCTGGTGTGGCAGGACATGCCTCACGCGTGGGACGCCGAGGGCAACACCGCCGTGCGCGACAAGGTGCGTGCCGAAGACAAGGAGATCGTCGACGAGCACCGCTCTTCGCCCTCCATCGTCACTTGGGTGATCTTCAACGAGAGCTGGGGCGATTTCGAAATGCCCAGCATGGCCGCTACCTTCCGCCAGTGGGACAAGAGTCGCCTGATCAACACCCACTCGGGCATCAACTTCGCCCCGGGCGACAGCGGCGCGGGCGATCTGATCGACCTGCACGACTACCCCGGCCCGGCCGCCCCCGATTGGAAGCCCGGCCGCATCTCGGTGCTGGGTGAATACGGCGGCAACGGGCTGCGGGTGGATGGCCACATGTGGAACCCCGATTCCACCTGCTGCTATGTGCTGTACCCGGATCAGGCCTCGCTGCAGTCGGCCTATGTGGGGCAGGTGAACCGGATCCGCGAACTCGTCAGCACCAAGGGCCTGAGCGCGGTGGTCTACACCGAGATCACCGACGTGGAAGACGAGTTGAACGGCTTCCTCACTTACGACCGCCGCGTGCGCAAGATGGACTTTGCGCTCGTCCGTGCCACCAACCAGGCGCTGGTCGACGGTGTGCCGTACTTCAGGCTGGGCACCGCCTACTCGCTGCGAACGGTGACCCCGGGCGTCACCAACCGCTACCTGCGCCACTTCGACAGCCAGGGCTACACCGCGGTGGTGGACGATGCGAGCGACAACCTGCTCAAGCAGGATGCCTCGTGGAAGCCTGTCACCGGCTTGTCGAACAGCGCCTGCTTGTCGTTCGAGTCGGTGAACATCCCGGGCCGCTTCATGCGCCACCAGGATGGGCGCATTCGCATCGATGCCAGCGACAACAGCGATGCGTTCAAGCAATCGGCCACCTTCTGCCCGCGCACGGCGCTGGATGGCGGTGGCGGTGTTTCGCTCGAATCGGCCAACAAACCCGGCTTCTACATCCGCCACCAGGCCGAGGCGGTGTGGCTGCATCAGTCTGACAACAGCGAGCTGTTCAAGGCCGATGCATCGTGGTCACCCCAGGTGGGCTGGTGGCGCAGCGCCGTCATCCTGCCCACGGGCAACCACCAATCGCTGCGCGTGCTGACGCCCGGCTTCGACAACCGCTACCTGCGCCACTACGACGGCCTGGCCAACACCGAGGTGGTCAACAGTGGCAGCGATGCGGTGCTGAAGGCCGATGCCACCTGGCGCCTGGTGCCCGGGCTGGCCAACGCCACCTGCTACTCGTTCGAATCGCGCAACTTCCCGGGCGAATACCTGCGCCACCAGGCCTCGCGGGTGAAGCGCATGCCGTTGGAGAACAACGATCTCTACCGGCAGGACGCCACCTTCTGCTCGGCCAGCGGGCAGGGCGGCGGTGTGCGTTTTGCGGCGATCAACTACCCCAACCGCTTCCTGCGCCACTACGCCTCGCAGGTGTGGATCGCCGATGGCTTTGGCGGTAGCGACTGGAACACCTCGCTGAGCTTCGAAAACGATTCGCGCTGGGCCGTTGAGGCAGCCTGGGCGCCCTGAGACACCGCAGCCGCCACCGGCCGCCGCGGTGATGCGGCTGCGCTGTGAAGGGGCCACCGCCACCCGGTGGCCCCCGTTTCCTGCCAACTACCCATCAGACAAGGAAGTCACCGATGCATACCCACGCTCGTCTTTCCCGTGCTGTGCTGGCCTCGAAACCGGCGCGCGGCACACGGCGCCCGGCCACCGGCCTGTTGAAGTGGTGCGCTGCCGCGGCCCTGCTCGCCACCACCGCCGCACATGCGGCTGAAGTGAAGATCTTTGGCGCCCACCCGCAAGGCCAGGCCCTGAGCCGGGCCGAGATGGCGCGGCCGGCCGATGTGCCCGACAAAGGCAGCTTTCCGGTGAGCGTGAACCTGCGGCAACTGCGCAAGCTGCCCATCCAGGGCGAGGCCGAGCTGAACCTGCCCGATGGCCGACGCATGGTGGTGGTGCACGATGAAACGCATCGCAGCGAATCCGGCAACCACACCTTCGTGGGCCACCTGCGCGACCACGGCAAAGACTTCCGCGTGATCATCACCGAGGCCCCGAACGGCCTGGCCAACGGCATCGTCACGCTGCCCGAAGGTGGCCTGCGTCTCGAAGGCCGCACCGGCCAAACCTGGCTGATCGACCCGCAGCGCGCCGGCATCGGCTATGCGCCGCTGGCCGAGCCCCGCCTGCCGGACACACTGAGCAGCGCCGTGCAGCGCAAGCTGGAGGCCGCCGCTGCCGAAGAAAAAGGGCAGGGCGATGAAGCGCGCATCCAGCCCTTGGCACAAAGCACGGTGGACATGATGGTCGTCTACACGCCCAACATGGTCAGCCGCTACGGCGGCGATGCCGGCGCCCGCGCCCGCATCGACAGCCAGATGGCCATCTTCAACCAGATCCTGCGCGACAGCGCGGTGGAAGTGACCGCCAGGCTGGTGAAGGCGCTGTATGTGAACCAGGACGACAACGTCAACCAGGGCACGCTGCTGACGATGATCACCAACGGGCAGGGCGCCTTCGCCAACGTGCGCCCCGAGCGCGACGCCGCCAAGGCCGATGTGGTGCACCTGCTGCACAAGCCCACCGTGGGCGTGGGCTCGTGCGGCATCGCCTACCTGAGCGTGACCAAGGGCCCCACCGGCCATGCCGACTGGGCCTACGGTGTGACCGACGACAACTGCCCCACCATGGTGATGGCCCACGAGGTGGGCCACAACTTTGGCATGAACCACGACCATGCCCAAGGCGGGGGCGAGCCGGTGTTCCCCTATGCGTGGGGCTACATCGTGCCCGGCACCAACTATGGCGACGTGATGTCGTACGCCGGTACGCACTACTACAAGTACTCGAACCCGCGCATCGGCGGCTGCTCGGGCCAGGCCTGCGGGCAAGACGGCTGGGCCGACGCGGCACGCGCCATCAACGAAACCAAGGGCATCGTCGCGAACTACCGCATCGGCGCCCGCACGCCTGCCTGCTTCTACGAGCACGCCAACTACGCCGGCAAGGTGCTGTGCTCGACCACCGACAACCCCTGGGTCGGCGCCTCGTGGAACGACATCATTTCATCCGTGCGCGTGCCCGCCGGGACCCGCGTGACCCTTTACGAACACGCCAACTACCAAGGCCGCGCGCTGGTGCTGACCAGCGACACCTCGCTGGTGCCGGCCGATTTCAACGACAAGACCTCGTCATTCAGAGTGGCGAGGTGAGGGCGGGGGCCAAGGCGCAGCAAAGCGCCTGGCACCCCTGAGCGACGCGGCGAGGCCCAACGGCTGAGTCGCGAAGCAGGAGGAGAGCGGGGCGGGCTTCGGCCCGCCCCTTTTTCGCAAGAGGGAGGGCGCGGGCGACGGGTTTGCACTCGATCACCCGAGCGTCTTCAGGATTCTTCACCGAAGAGAGCGAGGAGAGACATGTTGGTTCGTTCCAGTGCGGCGCCCTGCGCGCCGCGATCCCTGGCTGTTGCCGCAGCGGTTGGCCTCATCACGGCCGCTGCCAACAGCGCCTTTGCCGCGAATGCCGATCCCCGCGACTGGGCCGTTGTTTCAGGACAGGCGCGCTTCGAAGTCCTGTCACCGCGGGTGATTCGCACCGAATATGCGGGCGACCGACAGTTTCAAGACGGCGCCACCTTCAATGCGGTGGGACGACGCCAGTTCACCAAGCCGAAGTTCACCACCGAACGCAGCGACGGGTGGTTGATCATCACCACCTCGTCGATGGTGCTGAAGTACAAGGAGGGCTCGGGCGCGTTCGACGCGCGCAACCTGATCGTGCAATTGAAGGCAGACGCGCCACTGGCGGCGGCGCCGTGGCGGCGCATCGAATGTGGACTGGGCCGCCTGTGTGAAGCAGAGCAGTTGTCGGCTTCGGGGCCGTCGCTGGCCTCCGACCACACGGGCTATACAGGCGACGGTTTCATGGCGGGGTTCTCCGGTGTCAATGATTCGCTGACGATGGATGTCAACGTACCGACGGCCGGCGCCTACTCTTTCCAGATCCGCTATGCCAATGGTGTGGGTGGCGACGGTCAACATGTCCAGCGCAACCTGAGTGTGGCGGTGGGCAGCGGGGCGCCTCAATCGCTTGCGTTGCCCACAACGGCCAATTGGGACACCTGGGGCGTGGCGAGTGGTCAGGTGCAGCTCGCTGCGGGCAAGAACACCGTGCGCCTCTACCGGGGCGCGGGCGACAACGGCCATGTGAACGTCGACAGCGTCGCGGTCGTGAACCTCGGCTCCGGCTTCCCACCCGTGTCGAGCCGCCAGGCCATGGACTGCCCCTACGGTACGGTGTGTGAAGCCGAAGGTGGCCAACTGGGCGGCACGGCGGTGGTCATGAAAGACCACGCAGGCTATGCGGGTGGCGGCTTCGTGGCCGAGTTGAACCAAGGCTCCAGCATCGCCACGAAAATCATCAGCGTGCCGACCGACGGCACCTATTCGCTGCAACTGCGCTATGCCAACAGCACCGGTAGCGATGGCCAGAACCAGACGCGGTCCATGCGCGTCAGCGTCAATGGCGCTCAAACCAACCTGAGTCTGCCTTCCACCGGCAGTTGGGACACTTGGCGAACCGCCACGGTGGACGTGGTGCTCCGTGCCGGCGACAACGACCTGACGCTGAGTTGCCCGGACGCGTCGAGTTGTCACGTCAACGCCGACACGATGGCGCTGACCACGCCGGGCGCTGCCACGCTGACTCCGCACTTTCCGCTTGGCGGCTACCGCCGCAGCCTGGACGGCATTCGCGGGGGGATTCCCCCAACGACGCCTGGCTTGCTGTACCGCGACGGCTGGTACCTGCTGGATGACACCCAGACGGCGCTCTACGACAGCAAGACCGACGTGCTGTCCGCGCGTCCCACCCATGGGGGCGAGCCCTACCAGGATGGCTACGTCTTTGCCTATGGCAAGAACTACAAGAAGGCACTCGGTGACCTGGCGAAGCTGACGGGGCCGGCGCTGCTGTTGCCGCGTTGGGCCTATGGCGTGTGGTTCTCCGAGTACTACGACCGCACCGCCGCCGACTTTCAGAACAACATCGTGCCGCGCTTCCGTTCCGAGGGGGTGCCTTTGGACGTCCTGGTGGTGGACACCGACTTCAAGGCGCTCGATACCTGGTCTGGCTGGGCGATCGATCCGGTGAAGTTTCCGAATCCCAAAGGCTTTCTTGATTGGGTGCATGGCCAAGGCCTTTTCGCACCCTTCAACATCCACCCGTCGATCGTCGGCAACGACCCTCAATTCGCCCAGGCGCAGGCCACCGCCAAGAACAAGCTGACCCGAACCTACTGTGGCGGCAGTGCCGGCTCCAACCCCTTCGGGTGCTACGGCTTCGATTGGGCCGACCCCGATCAACTGGCCGCGTACTTCAATCTGCACCAGCAGATGGAAGACCAGGGCGTCGACGTCTGGTGGCTGGATTGGTGCTGCGACGGATCGCAGGCCTCGCGCCGCGATGTGACCTCCGACGCCTTCATCAACCAGAAGTACGCCGCACGGGTGAGCAAGAAGGTTGGCCGGGGCTTTGCCTTCTCGCGCGCCTACGGCTCTGGGCCCGCCAACAATCTGCCGAACGAGCCGATGGGGCCGTGGGCTGACAAGCGCAGCACGCTGCACTTCACCGGCGACACCTATTCGACCTGGGAGATGCTGGCCGCCGCAGGCGGCTACACCGCGGCCGAATCGGCAGCCACGGGCATTTCCTCGGTGAGCCACGATATCGGCGGCCACAACAACCCAGGCGATCAGGCGCCTGGTGCCGAGCCCGGCACCACGCGGATGTCCGACGACATGTATGCCCGCTGGGTGCAACTGGGCACCTTCCAGCCCATCTTGCGACTGCACAGCAACCACGGCGACCGGCTGCCCTGGCAATACGGGGCGGCGGGCCAGGCTTCGGCAACGAAGTTCCTCCGCCTGCGCGAGCAACTCGTGCCGACCACCTATTCGCTGGCCTGGAAGGCCAACCAGACGGGCGTGCCGCTGGTTCGTGCGATGTACCTCGAGTACCCGAAGGAGGAGGCGGCCTACACCACCGCCTGGTCGCAGTACTTCTACGGCCCGGATCTTCTCGTGGCCCCCGCGGCCAGCCCGGGCACGTCGACGACCACCTCGGTGTGGTTCCCAGCTGGCGCGTGGACCGACTACTTCTCTGGCGCCACCTACAGCGGAAACACCACGCGCAGCATCACCACTGATCTGAATGCGATGCCGGTCTTCCTGCGGGCCGGTGGCATGGTGGTCACCCGCAGCGACAACGCGCCCAACGACGTGCAGAACCCGATGAAGAGCTTGACAGTGACGCTGGCTACCGGCGACCGTGGGAAGTTCACGCTGTACGAAGACGATGGCCGCAACCCGGATCTGGATCAAAGCGCGACCACGACCCTCACCTACGACGAAGCGGCCGGCGACCACACCTTGACCATCCAGGCGGCCAAGGGCAGCTTTGCGGGGCAGGTGACGAAGCGCTCGTGGTCAGTGGTCTTCATGAACGCGACGCCGCCTACGCAGGTCATGCTGGACGGCGCCCCGGCCTCGCCCTCTGCCTGGAGCTACGACAACGCCAGCCGAAAGTTGACCGTGAACGTGGACAGCCGCTCCGTGTCGAAGAAGACAACGGTGGCATTTCGTTGATTGAGCAGTCAGCGGCACGTACCCTCGGGTGCGTGCCGCTCTGCCTCGCGCACATGCTCAGGTCTTGCCTGATCTCCGCGTTTCGGTGACATTGAGCCGTCTCTGAGCCGGCAACTTGCTCCGTGGTGACAGGTGTAAGGTAGAGGCATTGGCGCCCGCCACGCTTGCGCATCCGTCCCTCTGGATGTCTGGGGCCGCACGCGGCGTGGCGCATTGACGTTTTGGACCACGTGAGGCGCTGAACAACATGCAAGAGCTCGTCAAAGAGGTCACCACGGAAGGTAATTGGCCTCTTCAGGGTCAAGTCTTCCTCTCTCTCTTCGATCGGTACATTCCCTTTGCGGTTGAAGATGAGGCCAGCATCGAGTACGTCATCCAGTGCGCGGAGTACATGAACTCATGGAGCGAAGAGACCATCGAGTCGCTGTGCCAAGCCTGTATCCGGTACTGCAACGACTTTCGGGAGATGATCGGCGAGGACACCATCGAGTTCTCGTCTCCTCGTGAAGTTCTCGAGCTGGTTCATCCCACCTCGCTCATCGTTCCCAACCCGGATTTCCCTGAACCCGTGGCCCATCTGGAGCTGAACTGCGATTGGGAAGAGGAACACGGAATGGAGTGGATCGTCCGCGGAGCGAAAGTCCTCTACGTCGGGGGCTTCAACGGTCAGAGCCCCTGGGAGAGCTTTGTGCCGAAGAAGAGCTGGAACTATGCGTGACCTGTCTGTCAGCGAGTCGTTCTGCGCGCCACAAGGTGCAGTTGGGGCATCCGTTCCTGTCGATTCAGAATCGGTAAACCCTTCACTCCGTCAAGGCGCGCTGCCCGCGGTTCGCCATTCATATTGAACGTTGGGCACTGAGTTCATGCAACGTCGCCTCGCCCTGGCTGCCACGGCCGCCGTTGTATCGGCGCCGGCACGCGCTCTCTACGATCCGAAACCCAGTCCCTTGCTGGCGCTCGCGCCGGGCGGATGGGCGGGAACGCTCACCTATCGCGATTGGAGCAACCCCGAGAAGCTGGTCACCCTTCCATGCCAGCTGAAGGTCGCGCTGTCGTCGCCAGAGGAGTTGACCCTCTTCTACGTTTTCGACGACGGACCGGGCAAGGTGGTCTATTCGTACGAGCGCATGAGCTTCGACTTCTCAGCCAAGACCTTGACGTGGCTCTCCGGCGTCTCAAAGCCCAGCACCGAGCAGTACACCATCACGAGCTCGACTGCGAGTGCCGAGGAGACGCAGCTCGATTTCGAACACACGGCCGACGGCCGCACGGACAAGTACGCCTTCACGCTCACCAGGAAGTCCTGGTCGATGACCAAGGTCGAACACGACACTTCGGGGCGGCAAACCTTCAGGAACAAGTATGAGTTCCAGCGCAGTGAAGGTTGATCTTGACGCGGGGTGTTCCCGTTGATTCAGCGACAAGCTTTGCGGCAAAGCAAGTCGTCTCCGTCATGAATGAATTCAGGCCGTTGGCTCGATCGCTCTCCGCGATATCGGTGAACGGTGTCGGGAGCCGATGACAGGTTCCGCAGGGCAGTGCCTCACTCGGATGTCGATGCAGGGATGTGGTCAATGAAGGCGTGCTCGCGATGGGTGGTCTCCTTATTGACGGCGGCGCCAGTTCTGCTGATTCTCGGAGTTGTGGTGTGGCAAGAATGGCGCGACCACAAGTTGCTGGCGTTCTGTAGGGAAGTACGTCCTGGGATGCGCGTTTCTGTTCTCATTGACCTTGAGCGGCATCACCGGATAGACGGCTCCTACATCGTCCAAGCGACCTTCGTTGAAGAGCTTGATCAATCTTCCATCTACGATCTTGAGTTCAGAAGCCAGTTTCTTGACCCTGACTTTGCGTGCGCCATTAACCACGACGGAGAGACTGTCAAGAGTGTTCAGTTGCTGACACTGGAGGGATACATTCCGGACTAGCTTGTGCGCGAGTTGCCGTCGCGCCGCTTCAGCAGATGGGGCGATTGAGCGGAGTCCACGCGAACTCAGAGTACTGATGAAAAACCGTGAGCACCAGAATGGAAAGCGGGCGATCATCGCCGCCTTGGTGAGTTCCAAGGCGACGGACACCGAATCGCGCATCCAAGAACTGCAAGGCGTTCTCGCCGAGAAGGGCATTGACGTCGTTGCGCACCTTGTTCAGCGCCGCGGTGTGTCTCGATCCAAACAAAACGGAGCGAAGCGACTCGACTCTCCTCTGACCTCGGCAACGATCTTTGGAAGGGGGAAAGTAGAGGAGCTTGCTTGGCTTGTCAAAGAGAAATCAGTGAGCGTGGTTTACGTCTTGAATCTCCTGTCTTCCACTCAAATCCAGCGGCTGTCAGACCTTACTGGCTGCGAAGTTCTTTCGCATGTGGGTGCGAGCTGATCGGTGGCTGGCTGCCGCAGAGCGTAGGGGCATTCACGTGGAAACTGTCAGCGTCACCTTCGATCGCATATTTGACGTGGTTCAGATGAACCGGAATCGGGCTCTCTCCACTCAGTTTGGCTTCGAGGCCGGCCCGTTGAAGAAGTACGCCGTTGCAGTGCCGGGCAAGCCCGAGCTGGAGGTGGGCATGACGGTCACAGTGGTGCTCAAGAGGCCGGGCGACTGGCAGTCAGTGCTGGGGTGGGTCAACCATCGAACCGGTGAGATTGCTTGCTGGCCCACTGCCGCCGCGGGCGGCTACTTCATGGCATCCTTCATGGGCATGCTTTGGGCTGCGGACCTATGGAACGACCATCCCGCATGGAGCGCTCTGATCATCGTCGTTGCAGCCTGTTTTCTGATGAACGGCATCGACGACGTCAGAGATGCGGAAAGGGCGCACCGCGTATTGATGGCCAAGCGCGACGAGTGGACGGTGAAGCAGGTGCCTGATGTCGCTTCGCCGAGTGCTGGCCAGCCTGAACGGTAGGAAACTTATCCCGCTCCCGTTGGCCATCGTCATTTGGCCTCCCCGACATTCGATAGCCGTGCATTCCAACCGCTACACACTGGAGTTCGAAGGCTCCGAGATTGCTTCGGTCGCCGAGTGCGACGGCGACTTGGTCGTGCGCTTCTCGGCCGCCGCAGCGACAGACGATTCATCTCGGACCGAGGGGCACCTTCAGTCCGTCGAGCTGATCGTGCATCAGGCGTCTTGGCGCGGCCACCTGGGCTTGTGCTTTGGCCGGCTGTCGTCGGGCAGCCTAGCCGCGGAGGGCGCCACCAGCACCGGTGCATCGCGCTTGCCCGTTCCGCACCAATCGCACCTGCCGGTTCGGCTGGAACTGCTGTTCAGGAATGGGGAAGCGCTCGCTGTGGGCGGCGCCTCGGTTACGCTGCGCACCAACGGCCCCACTGCCTTCTTCGAATCGTATGCGTGCTAGCCACCCGAGGATGCAGAGCTGACGTTTCAACATGCCGATTCCCAAGCTGAAGTCAGGCCGGTTCTCAGTGCTCTTTGTCGAGAAGGCGACCGGAGTCGTTTTGGCGCTCAATGGCGAACGCCTTCTGAACAGACGGGGCCGGTGTTTCAGGGTTTTCGAATCTGATAGGGCTGAAGAAGCTTTCGCGATCGCCCATGTGCGATCGAACCCCGCCGTCGAGTGCTCGATCTTCGACTGCAATGGCCAGTTCCTGAGATCAGTAGATATGGATTCGTAGGCATTCTCTGTCCATGCCGACCGGGTGCGGCGAATGGGTCTACCTTGTACCGATGATCTGGCTTGTCTCGAGCCACCGTGTGTGCGGGCTGCGATACTGATCCGCTCGGGCATGGGCCGCCGCCGGGCGGCGCGGGCCAACACAAACAGGAGAAACCATGTTCAGTCACGTGATGGTCGGCACCAACGACATCGAGCGCTCGCGCCGCTTCTACAACGCCCTTCTCGGCGTTCTGGGTGTGCCGGAGCCTGTTCAGAACGAAAACAAGACGGGGCAGGTGCGCCTGTTCTATCGGCACGACGGGGGCACGTTTTGCGTGAGCCAGCCGATCAACGGCGAGCCCGCCACGCATGCCAACGGTGCGACCATTGGCTTCAGGTGCCATTCACCAGAGCAGGTGAGCCAGTTTCATGACGTGGCGGTGGCGCATGGCGGCACCTCCATCGAAGAGCCACCGGGTCTTCGCGAAGGGAAACTGGGTTCGATGTACCTGGCCTATGTGCGCGATCCGGACGGCAACAAGCTCTGCGCGCTTTTCCGCCCGAAGTAGTTACGGTTCAGGGGCATCCGCGAGCGCGCATTGATCGAGCGTGTCTGGGCCGACCATCTCGCCAACCAAACGAAGGCTACCCATGCTGCTGAACTCTCGCATGACCGCGCGCCCTGAGGGCAGCTTCGTTGTCTTCCTGATCGGCATGCGGATCAACAAGCCACTCCGCGTTCACAAGTGGTGGCCGGTGGCCTCGGCCATGCCTCGCATGCTCACCGAGTTGTACCGCCAGCCTGAGCTGGGATTGCTCTGCCATGAGATGTGGTTCTCTCGCACCATCATCTTGCTGCAGTACTGGCGCAGCATGGATCAGTTGCTGGCTTACGCCAAAGACAGGAGTGCCGCACACTTGCCCGCTTGGCAGAGCTTCAATCGGGCCATCGGCACCGATGGCACGGTGGGCATCTGGCACGAGACCTATCAGGCGCAACCGGGCAGCTTCGAGAACGTGTACGTGAACATGCCCCCGTTCGGCCTGGGCAAGGTCGGCCCGCTGGTCGAGGCAAGGGGTGGCCTGCAGTCCGCTGCGGGTCGAATGCAGGGGGAGGGGCGCGGTGAGGGTTGAGCCATCGTCTTTCCCCACCCTCCAAACGCCGCGCCTCATCCTGCGCGAGATCGTTGCCGATGACGCGGATGCGCTGTTCTCGATCCACGGCGATGCAGACCGCATGAAGTGGTTCGGCACCGACCCGCTGCCAGACCGAGACACCGCGTTGAGGCTGGTCGACACCTTTGCGGGCTGGAGGCAGATGGCCAACCCTGGCACGCGTTGGGGCATCGAGGTGAAGGGCCGGCCGGGCCTGGGCGGCAGCTGTGGGCTGTTCGCCTGGAACCGCAGCTGGCGCAAGTGCGCGCTGGGCTACGAACTGGCGCGAGAACTGGAGGGGCAGGGCTACATGAGCGAGGCCCTTCGCAGGGTGATTGAGTGGGGCTGGGCAGAGATGGCGCTCAATCGCATTGAAGCCCAGGTCCATCCGGACAACGCGGGCTCGATGGCGGTTCTCGTTCGGCTTGGCTTCGTGCAGGAGGGCCGGCTGCGGCAGGTGGGCTACTGGGGCGGCCGCTTCCACGACATGTACCAGTACGGGCTGCTGAGAGAAGATTGGGCGCCTCCGCCCGCGCAGGGCCTCGCCTGAGCCTGCAACGCGCGGCTCGCGCGGGCCGGTGATGTCTTGCGTCTCGCTACCATCGAACGTCAAAACCTCTTCGTCGCAACCATCAGCCATGGCAAATCTACGCGTCACTGAGATCAAGGCCTTTGTCCCGTCGAGGGACTTCGAGGTTTCGAAGAAGTTCTATCAAGACCTGGGCTTCACCATGGCCTCGGATGGCGACGGCATTGCCTACTTCCACTTCGGCCACGTGAGCTTTCTGCTGCAAGATTTTTGTGCAGAGGGCCTGGCTGAGAACTTCATGATGCACATCCTGGTCGAGGATGTGGAAGCCTGGTGGAACCATGTTCAAGCCAGCGGTGTGGTCGCGCGTTACGGCGTGTCGTGCTCAGACATGCAGGCCCAGCCGTGGCGCATGAAAGACTTCTGCCTGACGGACCCTTCCGGGGTTCTCTGGCGGATCGGCCAGAACACAGATTGATCCGGTCACTTTGAAATCGATGAGTGCAACACGTGAGTTTCTGATCCGCAGCGGCGAAGCGGGCGATGCCCACCGGCTGGCGGTGCTGGCCACCCAGGTCTGGTTGCACACCTATGCGGTCGACGGCATCAGCGATCTCACGGCGCACTACATCCTGAGCGAGATCACGCCAGAGAAGTACGCGCAGGCCCTGGCAGAGCCTTCGGTCCACTTCTTGGTAGCCGAGCGCGAGGGGTGCCTGATCGGGTTTGCCAAGGTCCGCTTGACGACGCCTTGCCCCAGCGACGGTGTGGCTACCTCGGCCGAGTTGCAGACGCTTTATGTGCAAGAGCACTACATCGGCCGCGGGCTCGGCAGGCGCCTGCTTCAGGCGGCAGAGGCGCTCGCCCGCGAGCACTCAGAGCCTCGTCTGTGGCTCACGGTGAACGCCAAGAACCAACGAGCGCTGCGTTTCTACGCTCGTGTCGGCTACGCGAAAGTCGGCACGGCGTATTTCGTGCTGGGAGACGAGCGACACGAGAACCATGTGCTCGTCGGTGGTGCCGCATAGGCGATTCGTGCCGCCGCGGGCACGTGGCCAGGTGCCATGCACGGGCCGGGCGGCGGCAGAGCGCGGCTGATTCATAGGTGTCGGGCGGCCCCTGCGCTGGCGGGGCCGCCTGAATCACTGCGTCACTTGCCCCACAACTCGATCTCGGCCAACTGCAGCAGCGTGCCGCTGTGGTTGGTCAGGGTCAGGCGGTAGTGGGTGTAGGCCTTGGTGTTGTCGATCTTGAACCGGCGGGTCTCGAAGCGGCCGGCGAAATCCTGGCCCTTGCGCTTGTCGAGCGTGGTCCAGGTGGCGCCGTCGTTCGAGGCCTGCAGCTTCCAGCTGGCCGGGTCGCGCTCGGGGAAGTCGTTGGCCGACGTCAACGTATAGCTCTTGAGCACATGCGGCTCGGCCGGCTGGAACTGCACCCAGGCCGAGGCGTGCACCGCCAGGTACTTGGTGTTGACGTCGTTGTCGATCAGCTTCTCGACACCCTCGTTCGGCGGCGAGTCGCTGTACTGCGCGGTGATGCTGCCGCCGGCCAGGTCGGTGAAATCGATCTTGCTGCCGGTCTTGGCGGGCCGCACGATGATGGACGACGCCCAGTTGTCGATGCCGTTGTCGCTGAGGCAGCTGTCGCTGGCGGTGAGCACCTTGCTCGCGCCGGTGAAGTTCCAGTCCTGGAACACTTCAACCTCGTACTTTGGCGAGAGGCGGATCGACGAGATCGTGTCGTTGTCGATGCCGCGCGCCTGCAGGTCGAACATCGTGTACTTGCCCTCGGGCAGGTGGATGCTGCGGTCGCCGTAGTTGCAGTTGCGGAAGACCTCGGCCCCCGGCACCACCGCCTCGACCACCACCGACTGAACCACGTCGTTGAAGCCTTCCGCCACGAGGCAGCTGCTGTCGGCCGTCTTCACGAGCGACGTGCCGGTGAAGTTGTCGCCGGTGTAGAGCGTGGCCTTGTAGCCCGGCTGCACCTTGATCGACGAGATGGCCTTGTTCGGCATGCCGATGAAGTCGAGGTTGGCGGCGGTGTAGCGGCCCAGTGGCAGGCCAGCGGAGTATGAGGCGGCGAAGTTGCATTCCTTGAACACCGCCACCGGGTCAGGGTGCTTCGGGTATCCGCCCTTGGTGTTGCCCAACTCGGCAAAGCCACGCGCCGCCGAGGCCTGGAAGAGCAGCCCGTCGGACGCGGGGCCGTTCACATTCCAGTTCTCGGGGTAGCGGCCGTTGGCGTCTTTCGAGTTGTCGTGCAGGTGCTTCAGGAAGCCCGAGGCGATGTTCAACCAGTTGATGTCCTGGTCCTGGTTGTAGAGCTCGACGTAGGCCGCGCTCATGTCGTGGCCGCCCCATTGGCCGGTCTCGTGCAGGGCGTGGGTGTTCCAGTCAATGTAGACCGTCTCCATGGCCAGGCCCATGTGCTTCGCGTCGTCCCAGTACTTGCTGTCGCCGGTGATCTGGAACAGGCGCAAGGCCGCCTGGGTGACGACGGCGTTTTCGTAGCCGCGGTATCCCGGGCCGAGGCCGAAGCGGTTGGTGCGAACCCAGGTGTACAAGCGCAGGCCGTCAGTGAGGTATTTGGATTCACCCGTGGCCTGGTAGATCTGCAAGTTCACCACCGTGGTCGGCGCGGTGCCGCACAGGCACTGCCCGCTGGTGTCGCCTTCGTGCCAGCGGATGCCGCCATTCGGGTTGCCATTCGGCGGGTTCTCACCGCTCATGCTGAAGGCCAGCACCTCTTTGGCGCGGTTGAGGTACTTGGCGTCGTTGGTCAGCTCATAGAGCTCCATCAGCGCCTTGGCCACCCAGGCGTTGTCGTCGTAGTAGCGATCGCCGCATGCATTGGCGCTGGCGTTGTAGGCCCAGCGGTTGTTGGTGAAGCACCAGTACTTCTGGTGCATCTCGTCGGCGAGCGCACCGGCCTCGGTGAGCTTGCGGGCGGCGATCAGGGCATGCAGTTGCACGCCCTGGGGCCAGTTGAACGCGATCGCGTTCGAGCCCATGGTTTCGCGGTACAGGCTGCTGCCTGAAATGCCGTAGTCGCGGCTGACGGCCTGGAGCGTTTCGTCGCCCCAGGTTTTGAATGGGGCGGGCTGAGCCCACAAAGACGACTGAATGAACAGCCACAAAAGGGCTATGAAGCCGAGCTTGCGCATGGTGTGCCTCTCCTCGATGGACATGGTTCCTCAGGGCACCTGTCGGTGTGTCATCGGTGGGAAGCCTTCGATCCACTGACAGGGCTTGACGGTGCGCCGCTCACGTGCCGGAAATCACTCCGGCCGTGGCGTGTCACGCCGTCCTCCGCGGGCGATTTTGGCCAGAGCGGTCCACGCGGGTGGCCTCCAGTTGTAATGGGTCGTGTCGCCAGCGACGAGGCTCATCGTGACGCCGCGCAAGGCCCGCGCTTGGGGTGACCTGTTGCGCCGGCCCAGGTGACGGCTGTGGCGCCGATATAGTGCCGCGCATGGTTCGCGTCACACCCTTGCGGCTGGGGCTGGCGGCGCTCTTGGTGCCGCTGCTGCTCTGCCTGCCCGGCAGCCGTGCCCAGCGGCAGACGCATCCTGCGCTGGCGGCGCTGCCCCCGCGCATGCTCTGGGCCTGGGAGCGACCTGAAGACTTGCGTGGGCTGCCCCCCGACATCGGCGTGGCCTGGCTCGCGCGCACCATCGAGCTCGATGGTCGCCATGCGCTGGTACGGCGGCGTGCGCCTGCGCTGGAGGTGTCCCCGGGCACGGTGCTGGTGCCGGTGTTGCATGTGGATCTGATCTGGCGCCGGCCACCGCGTTTCAGCGCCGAGCAGCGCGAACGCGTGGTGCAAGAGGGGCTGGACCTGCAGCGCAGCACTGGGGCCCGTGTGCTGCAGCTGGATTTCGAGATCGGGCGATCTCAGCGCCGCTTTCTGGCCGAGGTGGTGGGCGAGCTGCGCCGTCGCCTGCCGCCCGAGGTGGCCTTGTCGATGACGGCGCTGGCCTCTTGGTGCGCTGGCGATGCCTGGCTGGGGCACAGCCCGGCCGACGAGATCGTGCCCATGGCCTTCCGCATGGCCAGCGATGACGCCGAGATCCGCACGCTGCTGGCGCGCACCGGCCAGTTCCCTCGGGCCCGCTGTCAGTCGGCCACTGGCAGTGCCACCGACGAGCCCATGCCCCCGCTGCGCAGCCCGCGCCGCTACTACTTTTCACCCCGTTCCTGGACCGCTGAACAATGGCAACGACTCCCCGCCGCCACCACTTCTCACTGACCTCACTGACCCCTCTGACCCCTCTGACCCCGCTGCGTGCCTGCTGGGCGGCCCGCTGGGTCTGCGCTTGGCTGATGGTCTTTGCCGTCTCGGCCCACGCCAGCGGTGGGGACTACGAGATGAGCGACAGCATCTTCGCGCCCGGCCTTTCGGTGGACAGCCAGGCGCTGCCGCGCTATGGCACGGGCCAGCTCGGCGTGATCCAGCCCAGCTACCGAAGGGTGTATCTCATGCTCGCCTGGCGCGCGGCGCAAGGTCATCCGCTGTCCGCCGCCGAGATGGACCAGTTGGTGGTCCAAGGGTGGCGGGTGCAGGTGGAAGGCACCCGCAATCCCTACTCCAGCGCCACGGCCTGGCGCGAGGCACGCAAGGCCGCTGTGGCGCGCCTGCCAGCCGGCAAGCGGCCCCGATCCAAAGGCTTGCCAGAAGGCAGCGAGGTGTTCGGCGAGTTCGGCGGCGGCATGAACTGCAACGCCTACGCCTTCGTGCGCGCCGAGCAGACCTTGGCCGAGCGCCAGAAGATGCCGGCCGACCAGGGCTGGCCCGCTTGGGGCGGCCTGTGGCTGCAGCAGCAGGACGCGGTGTTCGACGCTTGCACGGCCACGCCCACGGCGGGGGGCGCCCCAGAGGCCGCGCCGCTGTTGCCACCGCTGCCCGCAGGCGCACCGCCATGGCTGCAGTGGGACCGCGACTACCAGATGGCCGCCATCCGCTTCTATCGGCGTGACTATCAGGCAGCACGCGAGGCTTTCCTGGCGATTGCGGCCGACAAGGCCTCGCCCTGGCGCGTCGTCGCGGCCTATCTGGCAGCCCGCAGCTTGATCCGCGCGACGTCCGACGAGTTTGGGGGCGACGCCCCGGCCGGGGGCCGCCAGGTCAACGCCGAGGTTCGCGAGATGCTGGCCACGGCTCGGCGCGAGCTGCTGCAGGTGGCCGATGAGTACCCACCCGCCCACGACCTGGTGGGATGGATCGACATGCGCCTGCGGCCGCAAGAGCGGCTGAAGGGCCTGGGCGCCGAGTTGGCCGAGGGGCGGCTGATTCCGCATCGGGTGGGTGCGGTGAACGACTACCTGGTCTGGTTGTCGCGCCTGCCGCCGCAAACGCTGGTGGACGCGCCCGATGCGATGACACGCTGGATCGGGGTTATGCAGGCCTGCTGCGCACCGCTGGAAATGCCGTGGTGGATCGACACGGGCGCTTCGCAGGCGGCCGAATCGCTGGTTGGTGAGCCATTGCAGCAGCGTGCGCTCGGTGTGGCGAGGGCGCAGTGGCGCGCCACGCATGCGCCGGTATGGCTGGTGCCGCTGCTCTCGCAAGCCTTGCCGCCCGGCCCCAAGGTGCCCGCCGAGCGGCTGCTGGCTGCTGACGAGCGACAGGCAGCCCTGGCCGTGCCCGCCGAATCACCGATCTACCTGCACCTGCGCTATCACCTGCTGCGCCTGCGGATCGCCCAAGGCGACACGGCGTCGGCCGATGCCGACATCGCGGCGCTGCTCGCTGACCGCAAGCAGCCGATGTCGGATGCCACACGCAACCGCTTCCTCGGCCTGAAGGTGCAGTCGGCGCAATCCCTGGCCGACTTCCTGGCCACCGCGCCGCGCCGCATCGTCGAGCCCATGGGGCGGCCGCTCATCGACGCTGATCGGGCGAGCCGCGCCAACCCGCAGGCCGCGGCCCCGGCGGTCGGGTTGGACAGTGATTTCCTCGGCCCGCTCTATCGCCACCTGCCGCTGGCCACCCTGATGGCGATCCGCCAGGCGCCGGAGCTCAGTGCCGAGCGCGTGCGCCTCACCGAGATCATCTGGACCCGCGCGGCCCTGCTCGGCCAATGGGAGGTGGCCGATGCCTTGGCAGACGAACTGGCCCAGCCCCGCACCACCACGCGCGAGCTGTGGCGGCGCTTCAAGGCCGCCCGCACCCCAGCGGAAAAGCGAGACGCGGCCACGGTGATCTGGGTCAACACGCCCGAGCTGAACCCCGGCCTCGCGCTGCCAGACCCGCAAGCCTATGGCCAGTGCAACAGCGTGGGCTGGTCGGTGCCACAGCGCGACGATGGCCGCGAGGGCGCCCGGGACGATGCCCGCGAGGATGGCGGCGAAACCCTCTTGTGGCAGGCACCTGCTTTCCTGTCAGCGGCCGAGCGCGCACAGGCCGCCGAGCAGATGCGCCCGCTGTTGGCATTGAAAGACCGCAACCCGGCCCTGGCGCCGACCTTGATGGCTTGGGCCAAGGCCCATCCTGAAGACCCCGAGGCCCCCAAGGCGCTGCACTTCTTCGTCATGAGCACTCGCAAGGAATGCCGCCGCTACGACGCGGACCGCCCGAATGCGCCACCTCGATCGCACCCCCGCGAGGCCTTCCAGCTGCTGCACAAGCTCTGGCCGCGCAGTGAATGGGCGAAGATCACCAAGTACTATTACTGAGGCGCACGGACGCGTCGGCGGCCCCGCCGTTGGCGGCCGGCGGTGTCCGACCGTGCCGTTTCACCATCGCGCGTAGCGCAACGCGTCCGGGGCTTGAAGCCGTGACGGCGCTGCGTTCATTCCATGAGGATGGCCTGACTCCATGAAGCTTGTTTTCACTCTGCTGGCCCTCGGCCTGGCCGCCTCGGCACAAGCCGACTGCCAAGCCGACCTGGCACGCCATCGGCAAGCCGACATGTCGCTGAGCTATGAGCAGTTCGATCAAACCGAAGACCGGGGTTTCAGGGCCCTGGCCAAAGCCGGGTGCTATGCCGAGGCCGAGCAGTTGATCGTGCAGTACATGCAGGCCAACCCGCGCGGGCAGCAGTCGCTGCGCTGGCATGCCGCGCAGATGGCCGCGTCTGCGGGCCACTACGCCCAGGCAGCCGCCCATGCCCATCGCATGCTGGCCGAGGCGAAAGCGGCAGACGATTCGCCCTTGATGTGGAACGACTATGTGCTGGCGTCGATCGCGTTTTTCGAACGAGACAAGGCAGGGCTGCAACGCCACCGCGACGTGATTGCGCGCAAGGGCCAGGGCTTTTGGGGCAATCGCATGAACCTGAACCTGCTGGACACGATGCTCGAACACTTCGACCTGGGCTACGCCGAGATCGGCGAAAAAGCGGCTGCCGCCTGGGACGCGAAGCCGGCGGCCGAGTGACGGCCCGGCGCCCCCGCCTGCGTGAAGGCATGAACGTGGCCCGATCTGGCCCCGGCCGCATGAGTGGCCGGCCGCGCCTTGCGCTCTTCGCTGTGTTGCTGTCCCTTACGCTGACCCTTTTGCCATCCCTTCTGACAGCCCTTCTGCTGCCTGCGGCGGAGGCGAGGGCGGGTGCACCGGTGACGGAGAGCGACGACTTCCCCATGCTCCATACGCAGGGGGAGGACTACGTCAACACCTGCCACCCGAGCGAGCTGGAAGCCCTTCGCGCTATGGTGATGAACGCGGCGGCCGACCGCAATCCCAGTGACGCGTGGACGCTGATCTCCTTCCTTTTGTGCGGCACGGGCGATCGGGCCGAGGCCGAGGTTCAGCGCCACCTGCCCGCGAAGGTCTTGTTCACCGCCATGGACACCGGACAGACGCAGCCGACGCGAGAGCTGCGCGAGCCCGGCGAATCTCTGTTGGCCGGACGGCGCGCGTGGTCGGCCTCGGCGCAGATCTCTGCTGGCGGCTTGATCATGCTGGGCTACCTGTCGGGTGAGGCCTGCGCGCGCAGCATCAGCATGCGCTTCAATGGGCGCGGCTGGCTCGTTGTCGAGGTGAACGATGGCTGCGATTGAGGCGCGAAGGCCCCGCCATCGCCGGCCTCAGCCTATGGCTGGGCGGGCAGCCGCAAGCTGAAGCAACTGCCTTCACCCAGGCGGGACTGGACACTGATCTGCCCGCCGTGGGCCTGGACGATCTGCTGCACCAGCGCCAGGCCGAGACCGGTGCCTTCGTACTTGCGCCGAGGGTGCAAGCGCTGGAAGGGCTGAAAAAGGCGGGCCATGTCTTCCGCGGCGATGCCGATGCCGTTGTCGGCCACCTGGATGAGCCAGTCGGCGCCGTCGCGTTGCGAGGTCACCTCGATCTTCGGTGCGCGGTCGGCCGGCATGAACTTGAGCGCGTTCTGCAGCAGGTTTTGCAGCACCAGCGAAAGCAGCACGGGGTGGCCCAGCACCGCGCCGTCGAGACGGGCATCCACCTGGGCCCCGGTCGCGGACATCCGCTGCGCGAGCGCCTGCAAGGCCTCGTCGCAAATGGCCTGCAGCTCGACGCGTTCAAACGCGGGCAATTGCTCGTGCTGCAGGCGAACGAACTGCAGCACGTCGTCCAGCACGGTGCGGATGCGGGTGCTGCCTTGTTGCATGTGGCGCAGGAACTGGCGGCCTTGCTCGTCCAGCACCGCGCCGCAGCGCTGTTCGAGCAGCTGCCCGAATGCCGAGATCGTGTTCAACGGCTCGCGAAGATCGTGGGCCGCGATCCGCACGAACTGCTCCAGGCTGTGGTTGGACTTCTCCAAGGCTTCGCTGCTGCGGGCAAGTCGCTCGCGGCTCAGCCGCAGCTCTGAAATGGCCGCGGCCAGCACTTGACCCGGCACCAAGGTGAAGGCGAAGGCCAGATACAGGTAGGACACCGCCCAGTCGGAAGCCTGGGGCGGCGGCACGAACAGGCCACGCCCCAGTGCATAGGCAATGGTCAGCGAGCTGATGGCCGTGAGCAGTGCCACGCTGCGCAGCGGCACCAGCCCGGCGGCGAGCAGCAAGGGCAGGGTGATGCTCACGAAGGGAAACGGCAGGTAGATCAGCGAGGCGAGCGTCACGCCGACGGACATCGGCACCAGTGCGAGCGTGCGCAAGTCGAACACGGTGGCCCGAAGGGCCGCACGGCCCCCTTGCACCATCAGATAGGCCAACGGCATCACCGACAGCGTGCCGATCACCGAGCTCGAGAACCACGGCAGCCAGATACCGGTGAACGTGCCGTCGTGAGGCACGGTGATGGTGAGCGTGCCCAATGTGGCGCCCACCACCTGCGGCAAGACGCCGCCCAGCACCACCAGCCGCATCAGGCCGCCCTGCGACAGGTTCTCGCCGGCAGGCGGGCCGTGGCGCCGCAACAGCAGTGCTCCGAGCACCACCTCGGCGAGGTTGGCGGGCGCGAAGGCCATCGCGTTGCGCCAGTCGTCGCCCCAGATCACGTTCGCCAGTGGGTTCAGCAGTGCCAGCGTCACCACCAGCACGGGCCACCGCGCGCGTGGCTGCCCGTGAAGCATGGCGATGGCCACCGCGTTGGCATACCAGACGCTGGCCACCGAGTTCGCCGTGCGTGACAGCAGCAGCGAGAGCAAGGCCGCTGCCAGGTAGGCGATGGCCAGCGTGCTCAAGGTGACCCACAGCGGGGCCGGGGGCGGTGCCGCGGGCTCTATGGCCTCGGGCGCTGGCGGGCGGTCGCCCGACCTCGCGCGCAAGGCCGGTGTCATCACGACACCTGACGGCGCTCTTGGCGTCGTCGCTGCCAAGCCCAGCTCAGTGCACCTGCCCCTACCACCGCCAGCAACACACCGGCCACGCCGACCATCACCGCACCTTGCTCGCGGCGCAGAAAGTCGTCGTCTTCAATCGGCTTCATCCATTTGGCGATCACGGCCTGCGCATCGGCGCGGGGCACGAGGCGAATCCCGTCGTTGAGCTTTTCCAGCAGGTCGGTGCGCTCGCGAGGAACGGCGAAGCTGAGCGTGTATTCGAAACCCACCGTGCCCCACCGCGCCAGGCCCTTGAGCTGGTGGCGCTGTTTGACGAAGGCGGCGCTCGCGGTGTCGACCACCGCGGCATCGAACCGGCCCTCGGCCACGCCGCGCAAGGCTTGCACATCGTCGGGCACGGCCTGCCAATTGACTTGCGGCATGCGCGATCGCACGAAGGCCTCGACGCCGTAGCCCTCACCCACGGCCACCGTGCGCCCCACCAGAGCCGAGAGCACGGTGCCGCCGTCCGCCGTGTCGCCCGGCGCCTCGGCGGCGCGGCCCACCACGATGGCCGGCACGCTGACGTACGGCACGCTGAAGGCCAGGTAGGCGCCCCGCTCGGGCGTGGGCCGGAGTGACGAAATCAGATCGGCCTCGCCTCGCCGCAGGCGTTGCAGCTGCAGCTTCAGTGGCGCCGCCGGCAGCACCTGGATGTGCAGCCCGGCTTGCTTCAGCACCAACTGCAGCATGTCGACCGACAGCCCGGCCAAGTGCCCTTGCTCGTCGATGAACACGAAGGGCCCGTAGTCGCGTTCGGGCAGGAAGCGCAGCGGCTGGGCGGCGCCCTCTGCCCGCGCTGGCGGGCTGGCGCTCAACAAAGGGACCAGCGCGGTGGCCGCCACGGCCAGCACCGCCCAGGCAGAACGCCGCCTCACGGCCGATGCTCCATGGCCCCGAAGGTCGAGCTCATTTGTGAGGGCGAGATTGGCTTGGTGAGATAGTCGCGCACGCTGTGGTAACTCATGGCTCTGTCACGGTCTGCCGCCAACGGAGACGAACTTACCATCACCAGCCGGGTGGCCGCCCGGCAATCGGCCGGCAGTGTTTCGAAAGCATCGAGAAACTCGAAGCCGGTCATGCGGGGCATGTTGATGTCCAGCAAGATCAGATGTGGCCAGTGCGCGTCGGGCTTGCGTAACTCGTCCAGCGCATCGTGAGCGGATTCAAACGATCGCACCACCGCACCGGGGCTCGTGCCCTCGATGACGATTTGCTCGTACAGGATGTCGGTCTCGCTGTCGTCAATGAGCCAGACGTTCATCGCTCCAGGCCTCCCGATGAGGTCCGGGCGAGGACAGGGATCAGCCATTTCTGATCGGCAGTGCGCAGTCGCCGCAGACCACGTCAAACCTTAGCAGGGTGCGGGGCGCTGTGCAGGCCATCTGCCAGCAGGAAGCAGTGTCTTTGCATCGCTGGGGACGTCAGACCGACAGGAAATCCGGGCGGCTGAATTTGGCTTCGAGGAAGCGGCCGTGCGCCAGCAGCGCGTCAGCGTCCTGGGTGGCCACGTTGGCGGCGATCTGTCGCAGTTGCCGATCGAGCAGGTCGAGTTGCCGCCCGAGGTGCTGGCGCGCGGTGAGGCCATCCTTCAGCACGTGGCTGGCGCGGAAGGCCGGTGGCAGGGCGACGTAGTTGGCCAAGGTCTCCGGCAGGTAGCTCAGCACGGTCTCGCGCACGGTGAAGAGCTCGCCGTGATCCGGCCCGCCGTGTGACAGCCTGGGCAGCACCTGCGCCACCGTCTCGCGCAGGCGGGCCAGCGTGCGCGCCAGCTCGGGGCCTAGGTGCGGCGCGGCCTGGGCGATGAGCCGGTCCAGGTGCTTCATCACTTCGTCGTGGCTCAGGCTGGCGGCGATGCGCCGCTCCAGTTCCGGTGTGCGGGGCGCCAGCAGGTACCCCGCGGCATAGAGGCCGAGGGTGATCGCCCACCACAACGGCCCGATCACGCCGGCGAACAGCAGCAGCGGCCCGGCGAGCGCGAGGCTGCAGCCGGCGATGTTGCCGTGGCTGTAGAGGAAGATCAGTCCGCGTCGCTGCCAGGGCGGGGAGGTCGGCCTGCCTTGGATCGGATGGCCGGGTGTGCTGCGGTTCGGCTTCACTGGTAGCCCCGGATCTCCTTGAACACCTGGGTCAGGGCGGTTTTGCGCGCGTCGAACGTGCGGCCGCCGGTGAGTTGGGCGACGCCGTCCATTTCGCGCACGTTGCCTTCGCCGAACAGGATGGGGAAGACGCGCACCGGCCCCGGGCCGCTCCACCGGCGCTTGAATTCGTCGTAGCGCAGGCCCGAGTTGCTTTCGCCATCAGTGAGAAGCAGGATGCTGATGAACCGGCCCGGCTCCTGCCGCGCCTCGTCGCGGGCCAGGCGCTCGGCCGCGTCGAGGGCCGAGTACACCGCGGTGCGCCCATCGGCCTTCATGGCGCTGGCGAAGCTGCGCACCTCGGCGTGTCCGGCTTCGGCACGGGCGCCTTCGAAGCGCACCCAGCGCGGCGAGGCCACCTTGTCCGAGAACGTGATCAGCGCCACCTTCTCGCGCGCCTGGAAGCGGGCGTATCGGGCGCTCGCGCGGCTGCTGTCGGCGCCTGCCAGCATCAGCAGGGCATCGCGCATGCCTTCGAGGCGCTTGCCGTACATCGAGCTGCTCACGTCCAGCACGAGGATCGAGGTGGTCGGCCGTCGCCACTCGCTTTGGTAGGCCGAGAGCACTTCGTCGATGACCTGCAGGTTGTTCGGAAAGGCCAGTTCCGAGACGGCCTGCGTGGGCAGCGCTGCGTTCGCTGAGGCTTCGGGGTTCGATGGCCGCAGGAAGGCGGCGGCGACCGCTTCGCGTTGGAAGGGGGTGGCCTTGTAGGCCTGCACCAGCTTGTCGTAGTCAGCCCGCCGGGCGGCGTTGAGCAGCATCAGCGGGTAGTCGGCTGAGATGACCCCGTCTCGCGGGTAGATCAGCTGCAGCGCGTCGGCCGGAGCCCGGCGGGCGTTGGCCTGCAGCAGCACCGATTCGTAGTTGACCATGGCGTCGAGCGTGCCGGCGTCCTGCCCGAAAGCCTCGGCCAGCCAGCCAGAGCTGCCGGCCGTGAGGCTCTGGCCCGCCAGGAAGGCCTTGATCGTCGGGGTGTCGACTTCGTCGGCGCGCAGGTCTTCCGTCTTGCCGGCGGCGGCCGAAGCCACGGCGAAGAGGGCGCTCATGCCTGTGTTCGATGCCGTGGGGTTGGCCATGGCGTAGCGCAGCTTCCCGGTGCTGGCCGCCCGGGCGATGTCGGCCCAGGTGGGTGGTTGGCGGTCCCAGCCCAGCTGGCGCGCCTTGTCGGGCTTCACCCCGAGTGCCACCCGCGAGTAGAAGAGCTTGTCGCGGGCCACCGGTGGCTGGGCGAGGGCCAGGGTGGGGTAGGCACCGTTGGGCGGCAGGATGGCATCGAAGCGTTCGCCGCCGTTGATGCGCTCGACGATGTCGAGCGTGCCGGCGTAGCTGAGCTGCAGGCTGACTCCTGCTGCCAAGGCGGCCTGCGTGAGCGCCGGGGCCATCTCCTTCAGCTCGGACCCCGCCAGGATGCTGAAGCTGCCGCCGCCGGCCGTGGGCGTGCTGGGTGCTGTCGGCCCGTTCGCTGCCGCGTCATCACGCCGGCTGCAGGCGGCCAGCAGCACGCAGGCGACGAGGAACAGCGCCGGCAGGCCCTGTCGACCCGCCCTCACAGCCGCACCTCCCGGGCCAGCGCGGCGGGCCTGGCAGGGGCCTCTTGCTGCCTCACACGGCCGAGGTGATGCTGGGCCTGGCTCACTTCGTGGGCCAGCGTATCCACCGTGGTCTGCATCGAGGCGAGCGCCTTGACCTTGTACTCGGCGATCGCGTCCATCGCGGCGTACACATTCTGGAAGGCCTGCTTGAGCTGATCCAGGTCGACGGTGGCCGAGACCGCCTGTTGGTGGATCGCCGTTCCCTGGTCGCGCAGCATCTGGCTGGTGTGGGCGATGAGGTGGCCGGTGGTGCTGTGCAGCGCGCCGATCTGGTCCAGCACCAGCTTCTGGTTCGCCAGCGCCTGGGCCACGATCACCGCGGTGCGCAGGGCCGAGACGGTCGTGGTGGTGGCGCGGTCCACGCCCTTGATCAGTTCCAGGTTGTTCTTGCGCACCACGTCCAGGGCCAGATAGCCCTGGATGTTCACGCTCATCTGGGTGAGCAGGTCCTGCACCTTCTGCCGGGTGTAGAAGAGCATTTCCTCGCGGACCACGCGGGCCTTGTCGGCGTCGGTGGCGTCGAGCGCCATTGCCTGGGCGGCCAGCGCACCGTCCAGCTGGCGCCCGACGTGGATGTA
The DNA here is from genome assembly GCF_038066555.1 of Ideonella lacteola. Classification (NCBI taxonomy): domain Bacteria; kingdom Pseudomonadati; phylum Pseudomonadota; class Betaproteobacteria; order Burkholderiales; family Sphaerotilaceae; genus Ideonella; species Ideonella lacteola. Next base: position 193,606 of record NZ_JBBUTG010000012.1, read on the forward strand.
CTTCTCCAGCCGCTCCATCAGCGTCCAGAGGTTGGCCTTTTCCTGCTCGATGGCTGCGTTGTCGCGCAGCAGCTCGTCCTTGCCGCGGCGCAGCGACTCGATGATTGCGTTCAAGTGGGCCTGGGAGGACTGGTAGCGGTCGAAGTAATCCACCAGCTTCTGGCCGAAGGGGATCAGTCCGAGCAGCTTGCGCGGGCGAAGCAGATCGCCCTGGCGCGCGGGATCGAGCTCTTCGATCTGCCGTCGCAGCTGGATCAGGCCCTGGCCAATGTCCGAGCCGGGGACGAGCAGCCCGTTGTTCAGGCTGCGCACCGGCCGCTCCAGCAGCCGGTTCGAGACGGCGGCCGAGGCTTCGATCTCCGTCGTGCCCAGGGCGTGGATGCGGGCCACCGCCGCGCGAAAGGCCGGCGAGGGCAGGTCGTGGGTGGTGATCTCTTCGATGAAGCCCTGCACCTGGGCATCGAGTGCTGCCACCTCGTCGGGCTTGAGCTTCACCCGGCCGCTGGCCGATTCGGGCGGGATCGCCGCCACCGCGCGGGGTGGTTCGAGCGTGAAGTCTTGCGGGGCCTCGGTGGCGGCGCTGTCTGACGTGAGCCCCGTATGGTGTGGATTGTTCTTGGTCATGTTCCCTCCTTGTGTGTTGTGAATGAAATCGTTGTCGTCATGGAGACCGTTGTTCGATACCGCGGACCATGCGCTCCAGCCATTCGTTGCTGGGGGGCTCGACCACGTCGACCAGCACGTCGGGCACCTCGATGCCGCGCTGGCGCCAGAGCTCAGGGCCCTTGCGTTCGCCGGCGGTGCGGTAGCCGTACTCGTGCGCCAGGCTGCGCAGCGTGGGGTCGGCCTCCAGCGCCTGGCCCAGGCGGTGGCCCGTGGCGGTGTAGGGCACCACCACGTGCTTGGAGTAGAGGGTGGGCTGCGGGTACAGCATCACCATGTCGCCCCGGGCCTTGTCGGGGTGCTTGAGCCAGAACTCGATCAGCTGCGACTCGTAGGCCACCAGCATGGGTGTCTTGCCCATCCCGAGGGCGAGGTAGTCTTCGAACGGACCGGCCGTCGAGTTCTCTTGGAAACCCTGGCGCGAGAACAGGGGGGCAACCTGGGCCAGGACCCGCTCGACGTCGGCGTTGCTCTGAACCACCTGCTCCCCGTTGGCGAGGTAGCTCGCCAGCGCCAGGTACATCGCGGCGCTGTTCGAGCTGCGCACATCGGTGGAGGCCAGCAGCACCCCCTTGCCTGTGGCGAAGGCCGCGCTGCCCTTCAGCTCTCGCCAGCGGGTGCCCTTGGCGCTCAGGGCCAGCAGGGCCTTCATGTCGAGCGTGTACTGCCCGCCAGGCATTGGCTGGGCGATGCCGTTGGCGACCAGGATCTCAGCGATCGGCCGCCAACTGGCCACCACGATGGGCGTGTAGAAGGGCGTGTAGACGGCGTTTGCCCGGGCTGCCTGCTTCAGCTGCGCGGCTGCAGGCGCCCCCGAGGGGAATCCGAAGTCGAATCGCTTGGGGTCGTAGCTGTTGGCGATGGCGCGCGAGCCGGCCTTTTCCACCGCTACCGTCAAGCCTCGCTGATCCAGTGCCCGCTTCACCCTGTCGTCGGCGAAGAAGGCTTCCTTCTCCGATCCGATCACGCCGCGCAGGTCGGCGCGCTGGCGTTGTTCTTCTTCTATCGCTGCTTGTTGCGATTGCCCCTGGCGAACCTCCCGGTTCGAGTAAAGGGCTGCGGCACCGACTGCCGCCAGAAGGCATGCCGCCAAAACAGGCGCGGCCACCTTTCGTCCATCCATCTGACCTCCATGTACGGCCTCTTACCGGACCGCTGGCACTAAGGTACCAAGCCTTCGTGACGGATCCGTGACGATGAAGGCCGATGGTGTGGCTCGTTCGCTACCTGGAGTTGCTTGCATCCACCTTGCACGGGTGCCTGCGCCTTCCGCCCGCTGGTCGGCGCGACCTTGGGCCAATTGGTGATCTTGTGCACGTTCGCAGCGCTTAAACGAGCCGATGGGCAGACGAACCCATCAATGCAACCGTTGCCAACCATGTGAGCGTGGCATCTGCAGCGGCCACCTTGAAGGCATCACCACCCCTTAAGCGGAGCGTGCCCAATCGGGCATGGATCGAATTTGAGCGTACGCACCCGTCTCACCCTGGCATTCGGGGTGATGTTTCTCCTCCTGCTCGTCAATGGGTTCGTCGGGCTGAGAAGCCTCGGCGAGGTGCAGGGGTTCGGGCAGTCCGTTTACAACGATCGGGTCGTACCGTTGCAGCAGCTCAAGCACATTTCCGATGCCTATGCCGTCAACGTCATCGATGCGGTGAACAAGGCCAACGCCGGGCGCATCGGCGCCGAAGATGCGCTGAGTGAACTGGTGAAGGCGCAGAAGATCGTCGATGAGAATTGGCAGGCCTACTTGGCCACCGAGCTCACGCCCGAGGAAGAGGTTCTCGCCCGGCAGGCCAAGGCGCTGTTCGTGCCTGCCGATGCGGCCATCGCCCATGCGGCGCAGCTTCTTAGAGCAAAGGCGGGCAAGGTGGATGGGCAACTCCAGGACATCGACGGCCCGCTGTACGACAGCATTGATCCCATCAGCAGCAAGCTGGCCGAATTGGTCGATCTTCAGCTTCGCGTGGCTCAGGCCGAGACCCAAGAAGGTGCGCGCGTCTATGCGCAAGCCCGCTGGATGTCGATCGGTCTGATCGTCGGTGCGCTGGTGGCCGCCAGTGTGTCGGGCTACCTGATCACCCGCAATCTGATGTGCGCATTGGGCGCGGAACCCTCGGAGCTCAACGAGGCAGCCAAGCGTGTCGCTGCAGGCGATCTCAGACCAGCAGCGGTGGGAGACCGCGCGCCGACAGGCAGCGTGGTGGAGTCTCTCGGCGTCATGCAGCGAAGCCTGGCGTCACTGGTCGGGCAGGTCAAGCTGGGCAGCGAAAGCGTGGCCGCCGCCTCCGTCCAGATTTCGCAGGGCAATCTCGAGCTCTCTGGCCGAACCGAAGAGCAGGCCAGTGCATTGCAGCAAACGGCGGCGACGATGGAGCAGATCAGCAGCACCGTCCGCCACAACGCCAACAACTCCAAGCAGGCAAGCCAACTGGCTTGCGCGGCGGCCGGTGTCGCCAGCCAGGGCGGCGAGGTGGTGGCCCAGGTGGTGAACACCATGCAGGGCATCAGCGATTCCAGCCGCAAGATTGGCGACATCATTGGCGTCATTGACGGTATCGCCTTCCAGACCAACCTCTTGGCGTTGAACGCTGCGGTGGAAGCGGCCCGCGCTGGCGAGCAAGGTCGAGGGTTCGCCGTCGTTGCCAGCGAGGTGCGGGGTCTGGCTCAGCGAAGTGCCGAGGCTGCCAAGGAGATCAAAAACCTCATCAGCCGCAGCGTTGAGCAAGTAGAGCAGGGAACATCGCTGGTCGGCGAGGCCGGCCAGACGATGGGCGAGATCGTTCGATCGATCACCCAAGTGAGCCAGATCGTCGGCGAAATCAGCACCGCGACCGTGGAGCAAAGCCACGGCATCCAGCAGGTGGGGGCGGCGATCGGCCAGATGGACCAGGTGACGCAGCAAAACGCCGCGTTGGTCGAAGAGGGCGCTGCTGCCGCCGAGAGCCTGAAGAACCAGGCCGAGCAATTGGTGCGTTCGGTCTCGGTGTTCACGCTCGCGCCGGCCTGACCCGACCAAGCGCACTGGCATGTGAACCCGCTCAGCGCAAGCGGGTTTGCTGGTCGGTTTATGCGAAACGTATATGTTTCGCATATCATCGCCCCATGGGCATCGTCAAACTCTCCGATGAAATGCACGAGAACCTGCGCGTGGCCAGCGCAGCGTTGTCGCGGTCGATCAACTCGCAGGCCGAGCACTGGATGCGGGTGGGCATGTTGGCCGAGATGCACCCGAATCTGTCGCACGACGAGATCTGTCAGATGCTCGTGCGTGCCGAGCTCGCCGGCGGGCTGGATCTGGCGCGCTTGGTGTCGGCGCCGCCGCCCGGGGCCGGGAAGGCGGTGCGCCGTGCGGCCTGAGTGGCACACAGGCACCGGCGCGCGCATGCACGCCCAAGGGATGGTGTGGCGATGAGGGGCCCCATCACGCTGCGCACGCCATCCGAGATCGCCAGCCTGAGAGAGTCGGGCCGGCGGGCGGCCCAGGTGCTGCAGATGATCGCCCCGTACGTACAGCCCGGGGTCAGCACGCATGAGTTGGATGAGCGCTGCCACGACTTCATCGTCAACGAGCTGCGTTCCGTGCCGGCCAATGTGGGCTACCGCGGCTACGAGGAAACGCTGTGCACGTCAGTCAACGAAGTGGTGTGCCACGGGGTGCCTTCGCCCAAGGTGGTGTTGAAAGCGGGTGACATTGTCAACATCGATGTCGCGGTGATCCACGAGGGTTGGTATGGCGACACCAGCCGCATGTTCGCGGTGGGCCAGGTGTCGGCGCCCGCGCGCCGCCTGGTGGAGGCCGCCTACCTGGCCATGAGGGCTGGCATTCGGCAGGTGCGCCCTGGGGCCACCATCGGCGATGTCGGGGCGGCGATCGAGCGCGCGGCCCGTCAGGCCAAGTATGAGGTGGTGCGCGAGTATGGCGGCCACGGTATCGGCACCATCTACCACGACGTGCCGGACGTGCTCAACTTCGGTCGACCGGGCCAGGGCGTGCAGTTGGAGCCCGGCATGGTGTTCACCGTCGAGCCCATGCTCAACGCTGGGGGGCGCCGCGTGCGTGAGCTGGACGACGGGTGGACGGTGGTCACCGTCGATGGCTCGCTCTCGGCGCAGTGGGAGCACATGGTCGTCGTCACCGGCCGCGGCTTCGAGGTGCTCACCCCATGGCCGGACGGCCTGGGCGGCTACCCGGCCATCGGCTGAGCCTGCTGTCACACCGCCCACGGCGCAGGCGCTTCGGGCGCCAGACCGTAGCGCTCGATCGCGTCGGCGCAGGCCTTCGCGTCCACACGTCCTTGCGCGCGCAGCGCGGTGAGGGCGGCGAGAACGATGTGGCCGCGGTTCACCTCGAAGAAGCCCCGCAGTTCGGCGCGGGTGTCGCTTCGGCCGAAACCGTCGGTGCCCAAGGCGGTGAAGGGCGCCGCCAGGAAGGCGCCTGCCAGTTGCGGCCACGCGCGCACGTAGTCGCTGGCCGCGACCACGGGATCGGTGCCGGGCAGGCACTGGGCCAGGTGGCTGGTGCGAGGGCTGGACTGCGGGTGCAGCCGGTTCCACCGTTCGACCTCCCGTGCGTCGCGGGCCAGCTCGGAAAAGCTCGTGGCGCTCCACACCTCGGCGTCGATCTGCCATTCTGTGGCCAGGCATTCGGCGGCGGCCAGCACCTCGCGCAAGATGGTGCCGCTGCCCATCAGCCGGACGCGCCCGATGGCATGCCCCGCCGGGGTGTGCCGGGCCAGGCGGTAGAGGCCCCGGATGATGTCGGCCTCCACGCCGCCGGTCAGCGAAGGCTGGGCGTAGTTTTCGTTCATCAACGTCACGTAGTAGAAGACGTCTTCCTGCCGCTCCAACATGGCGCGCATGCCGTGGTCGAGGATCACTGCGAATTCGCTGGCGAAGCAGGGGTCGTAGGCGCGGCAGTTCGGCACCGTCGCGGCCTGCAGCAAGCTGGCGCCGTCCTGATGTTGCAGCCCTTCACCGCCCAGCGTGGTGCGGCCGGCGGTGGCGCCCAGCAGGAAGCCGCGCGAGCGCTGGTCCGCCGCTGCCCAGATCAGGTCGCCGACGCGCTGGAAACCGAACATCGAGTAGTAGATGTAGAACGGCAGCATCGCGAGCCCATGCACCGAATGGCTGGTGGCCGCCGCCGTCCAGCTGCTGATGGCGCCAGCCTCGCTGATGCCTTCTTCCAGGATCTGGCCGTCTGTGGCCTCGCGGTAACTCAGCACCGAGCCGATGTCTTCTGGCTCGTAGGCCTGACCACTGAACGAGTAGATGCCCACCTGTTTGAACAAGTTCGCCATGCCGAAGGTGCGCGCCTCGTCGGCCACGATAGGCACGATGCGGGCGCCGAGTACCGGGTCCTTCAGCAAGCCGGTGAGCATGCGCACGAAGGCCATGGTGGTGCTCATCTCCTTGCCATCGGCCGCCAGCGCGAATTCGGCGTAACGCGCCACCGAGGGCACGGTCACCGGCGCGGCATAAGAGCGACGCACGGGCACCGGGCCACCGAGCGCCGCACGCCGCTCGTGCAGGTAGCGCAGCTCGGCGCTCTCTTCGGCCGGACGCACGAAGTCGAGACGTGCCGCCTGCTCGTCGGTGAGCGGCAGTGCGAAACGGTTGCGGAACGCGATGAGGTCGTCGCGATCGAGCTTTTTCTGCTGGTGCGTCGTCATCCTGCCCTGACCGGCTTCGCCCATGCCGTAACCCTTCTTCGTCTGCGCGAGGATCACGGTGGGCTGGTCCACCGTGCGCACGGCCGCGTGGTAGGCCGCATGGATCTTGACAAGGTCGTGCCCGCCGCGTTTGAGGCGGTCGATCTGCTCATCCGACAGCCCCTGGGCCAGGGCGGCGAGGGCCGGGTCTTGGCCGAAGAAGTGCTCGCGGTTGTAGCGGCCGTCTTTGGCGGCGAAGGTCTGGAACTGCCCGTCCACCGTGTGCGCGAAGGCACGGGCCAGTGCACCTTGCGTATCGCGGGCGAAGAGCCCATCCCAGTCCGAGCCCCAGACGAGTTTGATGACGCGCCAGCCGGCGCCCGCGAACAGCGCCTCGAGCTCGTCGATGATGCGGCCGTTGCCTCGTACCGGGCCATCCAGCCGCTGCAAGTTGCAATTGACGACCCAGATGAGGTGATCCAGCTTCTCGCGGGCGGCCAAGGTGAGGGCGCTCATGCTTTCGGGCTCGTCCATCTCGCCATCGCCGAACACCCCCCAGACCTTCCTCGACGAGGTGTCGAGCAGCCCGCGGTGCTGCAGATACCGCATGAAGCGCGCCTGGTAGATGGAGCTGATGGGCCCGAGGCCCATCGAGCCGGTGGGGAACTGCCAGAAGTCTGGCATCAGCCAGGGGTGCGGATAGCTCGACAGCCCGCGTGCGCCGTGCCGGCGAGCGGCGATCTCCTGCCGGTAGTGGGCCAGGTCGTGTTCGCTCAGGCGGCCTTCGAGAAAGGCGCGCGCGTAGACGCCCGGCGCGGAGTGCGGCTGATAGAACACCAGGTCGCTGGCCGGCGCAGGCCCGCCGCGGAAGAAGTGGTTGAAGCCCACTTCGAACAGATCAGCGGCGCTGGCGTAGCTGGCGATGTGGCCACCCAGCTCGCCATAGGCCTGGTTGGCGCGCACCACCATCGCCAAGGCGTTCCAACGCGTCAGCGACGCCAGCCGCTCTTCCATGGCCAGGTCGCCCGGGAAGGCGGTCTGCGCGTCGGCAGGGATGGTGTTCACGTAAGGCGTGCCGCGTGCAGGCTGCCAGCCCACCGCTGGCCCGCGTGCCTCGGCAGCGAGCATGTCGAGGATGCGGCGCACCCGCGCCGGGCCGGCGGCTTTCAGCAGCGAAGCCAGCGCATCGCGCCACTCGGCGGTTTCTTCGGGGTCGATGTCGGTGTCGATCGATGTTTGGGTCTGATGGGCGATGTGCAGCGGGCTGGCGGGGGCGTTCATCGGCAGAGGCAGGTCCGGTTGACGTGCAGCCACTGTAGGAGGCTCTCCGCGGCAGCATCGGTTTGATTGGCTTGAGAAAATGGCCCGATGCAGCAGAATGTGCTGCCAAACGTCAGATCAGAGGCATGAAGTGGAATTCGACACGCTGGACCTGCGCATCCTGCGAGAGCTGCAGGCCGATGGCAGCTTGAGCAATGTGGAACTGGCCCGCCGCGTGGGCCTGTCGCCATCGCCGTGCCTCGCGCGGGTGAAAGCCTTGACGGCTCACGGCGTCATTCGGCAGTACGTGGCGCTGCTGGATGCGAAGTCACTCGGCCTGCACTTGAACGTGTTCATCTCCATCAGCCTGAAGCAGCAGACCCGCGCCGCACTCGAGAGCTTCGAGGCCAAGGTCTGCGCGCGTGACGAGGTGATGGAGTGCTACCTGATGAGCGGCGATGCCGACTACCTCATCCGCGTGGCGGTTCGCGACATGGAGGCGCTGGAGCGCTTCATCCTCGAACAGCTGTCACCGATGAAAGAGGTGGAGAAGATCCGCTCCAGCTTCGCGCTCAAGCAGGTGCGCTACAAGACAGCGCTGCCGGTGCATTGAAACCGGCCGGCCAGACTCAGGTCGGCGGGCCCGATACCGGGCCGAACTCGCCGGTACGCAGCAGCCGGTAGCGGGCGAAGTCGTCCGCCAGCCAGAGTTGGCCGCGGTAAGCCGCGGCGGCCTCGGCCCGGATGTCGTCGATGGTCGGGCCCGAGCCCATGCCGGAGCTTTCACCCGTGTTGGCCTGGTAGCGCGCGCTGAAGTGCGTGAGCACCAGGTGGGGCAGGCCGACCGATTCGGCGAAAGCCGCCACCGCAGCCGCGTGGCTGTGGCCGACGCCAGGCCCCACCTTGGCGGCCACGTCGGCGGTGTAGGTGGCTTCATGCACGAGCACCTGACAGCCTGCGCAGGCCTCGGCCAGCAAATCAGGCCGGTCGTTGTCGCCGCCCACGATGATCTTGCGCGGCGCGAAAGGGTGCTTCAGGTAGTCGGCGGGGCGCAGCACGCGTCCGGCGTGTTCGACCTCGATGCCCTTCTTCAGTCGGCCCCAGAGCGGGCCTTGGGGCACGCCGTCCTGCGCCAGTTTCTCGGTGTCCAGCATAGGCTCGACCTGGGCCTCGGTGAAGGCATAGGCGAATGACGGAACGCGGTGCGACAACTCCACCGCATCCACCCGCCAGGGGCCGAGGGGCAGATGGCGCACAGGTTCGGCTCGGATGAACTCCATCTCGAACGGCAGGTGCAGTTGGGTGGCGGCCTGCGTGGCGCGCAGCCACTCTTCGATGCCCTCAGGCGCGATGATCTGCAGCGGCGCCTGGCGCCCACTCAGCCCCGCGCTCGCCAGCAAGCCCGGCAGCCCGTAGCAGTGATCGCCGTGCACATGCGTCACCAGGATGGCCCTCAGGTCGCGCAGCGACAGCGGGCTCTTCAGGACCTGGTGCTGGGTGCCTTCGCCCGCATCCACCAGGCACCACCCTGGCCCTTGTTCATCCAGCACGGCCAGCGCCGTCACATTGCGGCTCTTGGTGGGCGTGCCGGACGAGGTGCCCAGAAACAGCAGCTCCATGGATGGTTCTCCCTCTTGTGTGGTGTCGAGGGCGAAGTATCGGTGGAGCGCGTCGGGCTCGATGGCCCGCTTGCGCGCGGGCACTTACATGAACGGCAGGTGCCTCAGCACCGCGTCGCCCGCATCCGCCAGCTTGCTGGAGGCCCAATCGGCTGCGGTGCCGGCGGCGTCGAGCGCGGTGTCGACTTGGTCGCCCGATTGGTCGAGCGCCAGTCGGGTCGCATCTCCGGTGTATTCGACTGCGCGTGCGCTGAACTGCGTCAAGCCGGTCGGCAGCCCGAGGGCCTGGCCTGTGTCGCGAATGCCATCGCCGAGATGGTCGGTCACCACCGTGGCGGTTCGTCCGGAGAAGTCTTGCGCTTGGTCCAACAGGCTGCCGGTGGCGTCGAGTGCACCCTCCTGGACATCACCGGTCACGCGCAGGAACGCGAGTGGGCTGTCTTGCCGAAGATCAGCGCCGACCTCGGCCCGGGTGTCGCCGCCGATCTGCACCAGCTCCGACAACGCGCCGCGAGCGGTCTCCAGCGTGTTGCCCGTCTGCTGCAGCAGTGCGCCGCGCACTTGCGGCACCAGGCCCAGCGGCCCCGCGGGTGCGAAGGCCAGGTGGGTGGCCCCGGTGACGTAGGGGTTCTCGACGATGCCCGGCTTCATCGCACTGCCGCGCATGATCTCGACATACGATTGGTTGTCGCCGGGCAGGCCGTGCAGCGCGATCAGATTGCGCGGGTCTTTCGGGTCACCCTGCGGGCTCTTCCACGCCGTGTGCCAAGGTGTGCCCAACTGCTCTGGCGCGCCCCGGCGCCCGACCGTGCTCAGCCAATCACCGTCGACCGAGTAGCTGCGGATCTGGCCCTTGTTCTGCACCTCCGCACGCACATCGTTGGGGTTGACAAAGCCCAGGCGCCGCAGCGTTTCATTGCTCACCCCCGCCGCGTTGAATGTGACCGCCGGGGCGCCGGTGGCGGCTGAGGCGGTGGCCGCCAGCCCGCCGCCCAGCGAGTGGCCGGTGAAGGCCACGTTGCCAGCGCCCGCGGCCTGTTGAACGGTGCGGGCCAGCCGGGTGGCCTGCTCGTACTGCGTGCCGCTCATGCCGACCGCCTGGGCGCCATCGGTGAGGGCGTCGCTCCAGTTGTCGGTGGTGGTGCCGGCGAACGCGACCACGTAGTGGCCTTGGCCATCGGTGTAGACGGCGGCCCGCAGGCCGGTGTTCTCGTCTTCGAGCAATGAAGGGTCCACCGGCAACTCGCGGCCGTTCTCGGCGCGCAGTGTCGAGCCGCTGGCCTGCATGCGCGTCCAGCCCTGGGCACGCAAATCCTTCTCAGACTGGTTGCCGGTCGACGTGCCAGACGAGGGCCGCGTGTAGCAATCGTTCGCCATCTGCGCGAACTTCAGATCGCCCGCTTGGGGCTGCTGGCCGCGAAGGCTGTCGGCGAACGAGGGCTGGGCCGGCGCGGCCGGTGCGAGCGGTGCGGCGCCGGTACCGGGGGTGGGCGCTGCGCTGGCGCTCGGCTGCGGCGAGGGCGGGGGGCTCGGGGGCGGGATGTCCGGCTGCTGCGGATACTGGGCGTGGTACAGCGAGGCGCGGGATGCATCGATACCAGGCAACATGGAGGCTCCTCGAGGCCGATAGGCCTATCGCCAGCGCGGGCGGGTGGATGGGTGGGCGGGATCAGCCGCCGGATTCTTGGAACCTCACCCAGATCGATGCAACTACGAGTTTTCAGCACTGCGCCGCGAGCGCTACGGCAAAGGGCGGCCTCGCTGCCAGCGCCGCTTGCCCAGCACCCAGGCCGTACCCAGCACGCCCGCCGTCATGCCAGCGCCCTGGTGAACGAGGAACAAGGCACCGGTGCCGCAGACGAAGCCGGCGCTGAGGTAGAGGTTGCTTTGCCCGCGGTGCTCGGCCCAGAGCGACAGGCCGATGGAGCACAACGCCAGGTAGGCCGCGAACGCCACCAAGGCGTTCAGTCCGGTCTCGTCGGTGAAGGCCAGCAGGCCAGGGGCGCGGGCTTCGTCGGTGCCGTAGGGGTGTGGGGGGCGCACCAGGCCCCAACGTTCGGCAGCGTTCAGCAAGGCGCTGCTGTAGGCCCCGCGAAGCGTCTCGAAGTGCTCGGCCACCAGGTCGAGCGCCATGGAGATGGCGCCAAAGACGATCGAGCTGATGGCCGAGGGTGAGTGGCCGGGGGATGGGTTGGCAGAAGGTGTGAGTCGAGGCATCGAATGGAAACCAAATGCCAACATCAGGGGTTGATGGCGATTTTGGCCGGGTCGATCTGTTTCGGGCAGGGCGCACGGCGGGCATAGTCCGCGCACCTCCGATCACCGGGCCCCTCAGGCGGGGCCCGAACCGAACGTCATGACTGACCTCCGTTTTTCAAGTGCTGCCAGCTGGGTCGCTCGCGGCGTGGTGGCTCTGGGCGTGGCCCTGGCCGGCCCGGCCCATGCGCTTTACACCAACTACAGCTTCGCCGACGACGCGCCGGTCTACAGCCTCGACATTTATTCGACCTGGGCCTTCGATCCCAAGCCGCCCAACAACGTGTTTGCGTCTCACCAGTTCTGGTTCGAAGCGGGCCCCGCGGGCTACATCGGCACCCAGATCGACAGCCGCAAGAAGGCGATCTTCGCCGTGTGGGACAGCGACCAGAGCAGCGGCACCGCGCAGCCCGTTTCCGGCGCCGGTTGTGCGCGCTTTGATGGCGAGGGCTCGGGCGCCAGTTGCCTGATCGACTACAAGTGGGTGGCCGGTCACGAGTATCGCCAGCGGGTGTGGGCGGTGGGCTACCAGAACGGTGCAGAGCACTGGCAAGGCTCGATCCTCGACATGACCACCGGCGTCGAAACCGTTCTCGGCGTGATCTCGGTGAAAGACACCGAGGGACACCGGGGCTATGGTTGGCTGCAGGCCAGCAGCGTCACCTGGATCGAGTACTACGGTGGCGGTTCGTGCAACGAGCATGCCCACACCAAGGTGAAGTGGCGCGGGCCCTATGCCAACGGTGGCACCGTGAAGGCCGCCTCCGCCAGCGTGTCCTACGACCCCAATGGCTGCAAGAACAGCAACGCTGAAGGTCTGAAGCGGCCCAAGGTGATCCAGGAAAGCGGCAAGGGCGTGGTGCGCCGGAACCCGGACGGTACCTCGCTCTGGAAGTGAGGTGACCGGGCTGCGCAGCCACGCAGCCCGATCGAACCTTTGGTGATGGGCGAGGGCGGTGCGGGTCGTTAGACTGCGACGCCGCACACAGCTTTGGTTGACCATGCCCTCACTGCCTTTCGCTCGCGCCGCTTCGGCTTCGACGGCACCCTGCCTGGTGATCGCTGGCAAGGTGATCGCTGGCAAGGTGATCGCTGGCAAGGTGATCGCTGGCAAGGTGATCGCTGGCAAGGTGATCGCTGGCAAGGTGATCGCCGGCCTGGTGATCGCCGGCCTGGCGGGGGGGCCGCTGCCCGCAGCCGCCCAGCCCACGCCGGCAGGCCCGATGGGCGACGGCAGCTACACGCTGCCCTCGCTGGTCACCGACACGCGCCTGATGCCCATCCCCGCGCCGGGCGCCTACCCGGTGCAGGGCGACACGGTGATCGACCCGGTCTCGGGCATGCACTTGTCGCGGTTCGCCGACAAGTCGGAGCTGACGGGAGACTACGGGGGCTACCACAGCGCGCTCTCGGCCATCGTCTACTCGCGTTACAGCCCCACCAACACCACCGGCGAGTTCGTGCTGGTGCACGGCGACAACTCCACCAGCGCCTGGGTGTACCGCACCGCCAAACACCGGCCCACGACGATCCTGCGCTTCAAGCCCAGCCTCGGCGCGGCATCGCGTGCGCTGGGTGAACTCAATGAACTGCGTTGGGACTACAGCGGGAAGTTTCCGTACCGCCTGTACTTCGTCGGTCGCTCGCTGCCCGCCTCGCAGAGCGTGCAGGGCGAGCGGCCGGGCATGAGCTTCTACCGGGTCGACATCGACCCCGCCACCGGCCAGCAGGGCACGCCCGTGCTCATTCGCGATTTCAGCGCTGACTTCCCCGGCTTCACTGGCGGCGAGATCATGAACGACGTGGAAGGCGATTCGTCGCACGATTCGCGTCGCTGGGCCTGGATGGTGATGGACACGCAGCGCGGCAATGGCTACCTGCCGTGGGCCATCTTCAGCTACGACAAGGCGCAAGACACCATCACGGGGCGTTTGCAGCGGTCTTGCAAGGGCTCGCCGGCACCGTGCCGGGCGCTCGACACACCGGCCACGCCAGCGCCGTACCTGACACGCCCGAACATGGTCGAGATGTCGCCCACCGGCAACCGCGTGGTGGTGCATTTCGAGCGGGCCTACGCCGGCCACAACGAGGCCGACATCGGCACCGTGGCCGATGGCCCCAAGGCCTTCCGGCGTGATTTTTCCAAGCCGGTTCGCATCGGCGCCGACGCCACGCACTCTGGCTGGGCCTGGAGCCTGGACGGCAACGAGCTTTTCATCTCGCAGAACAACCGCAACGATTGGATCGAGGCGGTGGACATTCGCAGCGATGCCAGTGCCAAGTGTCAGAAGATCTCGGACAACTCCTATGGCTGCGGCACCAAGGTCATCCCCTACAGCCGGCTCGATGGCGGCAGCTGGACGCTCGGCATGCACTTCGGGCGCCTGTACGACCGAAACAAGCGCGGCTGGCTGGTGATGAACACCTACGACAGCAAGGGCTACACCACCTGGGGCAAAAACCAGAACCTGCTGGTGCAGATCAACGACGGCACCCAGAAACCCTCGGTGGTGGCGCGCCTGGGCTCCACCGCCAACCAATACTTCGACTATCGCAGCGAGGGCTCCGGCGCGCTCGATTTCCAGGGCAACAGCATTTGGACGACGGGCAACTGGGGCTTCACCGACGGCCGCGGCGATGTGTTCCGCATCCGCCTGCCGGACAACTGGTTCGAACTCCTGCCCCAACCCTGATCGGCTGGCTTCGATCATGAACGCAGCATCGGGTGCCGGTCACCGTGATGTGCCCGCGCCGGAAGAGGCGGCTGCCTCTGCGTGGCTGGGCCGGCGCGTGGGGGCTTACCGGCTGGTGCGGCTGATCGGCCGAGGCGGCATGGGCCGCGTCTTCATGGCCGAAAGGGCCGACGGCCAGTTCGAGCAGCGGGTGGCCGTGAAGCTGGTGCGAGAAGGCATCGGCGTGCCGGGGCTGCACGGGCGCTTTCGGGCCGAGCAGCAGATCCTGGCGAGCCTGGATCACCCCAACCTGGCCAAGATCATCGATGGCGGCATCACCGACGACGGTGTGCCGTACTTCGTGATGGAGCTGGTGGAGGGCGAGCCCATCGACGCCTATTGCGAGCAGCGGGAATTGCCGCTGGCCGAACGCCTGCGGCTGTTTCGAAGCGTCTGCCAGGTGGTGCACTACGCGCACACCCGCGGCGTGGTGCACCGTGATCTGAAGCCGGCCAACATCCTGGTGGGTGCCGAAGGCGCCGTGAAGCTGGTGGACTTCGGCATTGCCCGCCGGCTGGACACCGACAACACCGCATCGCCCGAAACGGGCCTGTTGCGGCAAGCCATGACGCTCGAATACGCCAGCCCTGAGCAGGTGCGCGGCGAGGCCGCCACGCCAGCGAGCGATGTGTTCTCGCTGGGCGCCGTGCTGCATCGGCTGCTGACAGGCGCGGGGCCGTATCCTGCGCTCGGCGCCCGCAGTGCCTACGAGCTGGCCCGTGCCATCTGTGAAGACCAGCCCGTGCCGCCCAGCCGCGCGGCCTCGACACGTGCCTGGCGGCGCCAGTTGCGCGGTGATCTCGACGCGGTCGTGCTGATGGCCCTGCGCAAAGAGCCCTCGCACCGCTATGGCTCCGCCGAGCTGCTGGCCGACGACGTGTTCCGCTGCATCGAGGGCCTGCCCGTGCGCGCCCGTGGCGGGGCCTGGAGCTACCGCGCCGCCCGATTCGTGATGCGCCACCGGGTGGCGGTGGCCGGCGCGCTGGCGGTGAGCCTGGCGATGGTGGCAGGCCTGGGCCTGGCCACCTACCGCGGCTTGCAGGCCCGGGCCGAGCGCGAGCGGGCGCAGCAGAACTTCGACAGCGTGCGCAAGCTGTCCAATGTGTTCATGTTCGATGTCTACAAGCAGATCGAGTTCGTGCCCGGCTCGCTGCAGGCGCGAACCATGCTGCTGGACACGGCGCTCGCCTACCTGAAGAAGCTGAATGCCGAGTCGCAAGGCGATGCCTCGCTGCAACTCGAGATCGCCGAGGGCTACGCCAACATTGGCGACATCCAGGGCGGCCTCGCCGCCAACCTGGGAGACAACCGTGGTGCCTTGGCGAGCTTTGACCAAGCCATGGCGCTGGTGCGGCCGTTGATGGAAGCGGCCAGTCCGTGGCAGGCGCAGGCGAGGGCCCAGTTCGTGTCCATCACCGCCAAGAAAGGAGGCCTGCTGATGGCCTCGGGCGCCTGGAAAGAGGCCGAGGCCATCGAACGCGAAGGCCTGCGGGTGGCCCAGGACATGGCCGCGGCGGCCCCATCCGATGTGGAGGTGCAGCGCCGTTTGGTGACCCAGATGTCGGTGCTGGCGCGCCTGTACCTGCGCTCGGGCCGCGTGGCCGATTTCGACGCGATGCATGCCGAGTACCTGCGCAGCGCCCAGAGCCTGTTCGACAGCCGGCCCAACGACCCCGATCTCGCAGCCGACCTGGGGGCGGCCCTGATCATGCGCGCCGTGAACCTGATGCAGAACGTGGCCACGCCGGAATCCCGGCGCGCCGCGCTGGGCGAGTACCAGAAGGCCGTCCAACTGCTGGAACCGCTCTACCAGAAGAACCCGTTGCACACCAAGGTGGCTGCCACCTTCGGCCGTGCGCATGGCTACATGGGGCACCTCTATGTGCTGCTGCTCGAACCGAAGCTGGGGCTGGAGCACCTGGGCCGCGCGGTGGAGGTGGCGGAGGCCGTGGCCGCCATCGACCCCAAGGACGTTCACAACCGCAAAGAGCTCGCCGAAGCCCACGGCCGGCTGGCGCAGGCCCACTTCGAGTTGCTCGACCCCGAGGCGGCGGTCAAAGGGCTGCGTCGCTCGCTGGAGGTGTTCGATGGCCTGCCCGAGGTCACGCAGGATGAGGTGACCATCCAGTACAACCGTGGCATGACGCACCACCTGATCGGGCAGGCGATGGAGGCCGCCGCCACGCCTTTGTCGATGCGGTCCCGCTTTCCGGCTCGCTCGCCGGCGCCGGTGACCCTGCTGCCACCCAGCGCCGAAGCCTGCGAGCACTACCGCACCGCCAACGCGATGATCGAGGCCAACCTGCAACGGCGCCCGAACAACGCGATGGTCAAGGAAATGGCCAGCCGTGCGGGGCGCTCTTTAGAGCGTTGCTCTGCCGCGAGCAGCCCGCCGAAGGCAGTGCGAAGCGCCGCGTCATCATCGCCTGGCGCGTGAGGGTGCCACTACAATCGCGCGTCATGCAAAGCGCTCGTGCTCACCGCCGGCTTGTCAGCTGGATGGCCATCTTGGCCATCCTGATGGCCTCGGTGATGCCCGCGTTGGCGCATGCGCTGAGTTCGGCCGATGCGCCGCCGTGGTCCGAGGTGTGTTCGGCGCAGAGATCGACCACCTCGCAAGACGACGAGGCCGCATCTGGCAGCCAGGCACAGGTGGTTCACCTGTTCGCGCATTGCCCATGTTGCGTGGGCCACGCGCCGGTGCTGGGCCTGCCGCCTGCGGCCGATTTCTCCGTTTTGCGGCTGGACCTGAAGGACGAGTTCCCCACGGCGTTCCTGGCCGCCCCACGCACGCTGCATGCGTGGGTCAGTGCGCAGCCTCGCGCACCCCCACTGCGTTCCTGATCGAGTGAAGACGCTCCAGGAGGTCGCATGACCTTCTGGCAACGCACGCACCGCGCGCCAGGCTTCGCCCTGGCCATCAGGAGTTGACTTTGAATTTGAATGAACGCGTCATGCGCGCCATGGCGCATGGGGTCATGGGCTGCGCCATGGGCATGGTCATCTGGATCGCATGGGAGGGCCTGCAGGTCATTTCGGGCGAGCGAAAGATCGCCGCGCCGCCTCGATCCTCCACGGCGTCCGTGCCGACCGGACCACTCGTGCATCGCCTGGGCTTGCTCGACAAGAGCGCCTGACGAGCCCCGTTTCCCTTTTCCCCTTTTCGTTTCCGATCCCGCTACAGGCCCCAGCGCTGCGGCATGGGCTCAGGCCCACGCCGCAGGCGCGGCCGTGTCTATTCATCTCTCAAGGAGTTTCCATGCACACGATCCATTCCACGCTCCGTCGCCGAGTGGCGCACAGTGGCAGCCCGCTGGCGGTCTGCTTGTTGCTGGCCGCGTGCGGCGGCGGTGGCTCTGACGGCGCGTCCGAGCCCGCCGGCTTTGCAGGCGGCAATGTTGCCCTCGACTTCACCGCCGTGGCCGGCGGTACGGCCATCGATTGCGGCACGCCGTCGATTCCCGATCTGGGCACCACCCGGGCGAGTGCGCGGCTGCAAGACCTGCGCCTTTACGTGTCCAACGTGCGCTTTGTGCGCGCCGATGGCTCCGAGCAGCCGATGACGTTGACGGTGGCCGCGAGCAACGACGCCTGGAACGCGACCAAGGGCAGCGACAGCGTCACGCTGATCGACCTTGAAAACGCCACCGGTGCCTGCGACACCGGCAGCGGCACGGCGGCCACCAATGCACGCGTTGCGGGCAGCGTGCCTTCGGGTGACTACGTCGCCATGCGGTTCACGCTGGGCGTGCCGCAGGCGTTGAACCACCTTGATCCGATGGACGCGGCCACGCCGCTGGCGCTGACATCGATGGCCCTGGGCTGGAACTGGACCACCGGGCGCATCTTCTCCAAGATCGAGGTGGCCGACCCCCAGCGTGACACCACGCCGACGTGGAGCGCGCCGGTCTTCACCGCGCACCTCGGCGCGGGCGGCTGCTCAGGCGATCCGGGTGCGGGCACGCCCGCCGTCTGCAGCCGACCCAACCTCGCCACGGTCACGTTGGGCAGCGCCACCTCGCCCTTCGACCCCACGAAGCAGAAGGTCGCCATCGACGTGGCCGCGCTGGTGGCGGGCAACAACGTGACGGCGAACGCCGGCGGCGCATCGGGCTGCATGTCGGCGCCAACCGATCCGGAGTGCGCCGCGATGTTCCAGGCGCTGCAATTGGGGCTGAACGACGGACTGCCGGTCAACGGTGGCGTCGGCCAGACCGTCTTCTCCGCCATCGCGCGATGAGCTGGCACCGCTTCCTTCGCGGGCTGGGCGCCGGAGCCTGCCTGGCGTGGCTGCTGACTGCCTGTGGTGGGGGCGGTACCACCGTCACCGATACGTCGGGGGCGGATGGCGATGTCACGCTGGACTTGCCTGGCCATTTCCCACAGCCCCAGGCGGCGGCTGACAACCGTCTCACCGCGGCCAAGGTCGAATTAGGGCGCTTTCTCTTCTACGAGCGCCGCCTGTCCGGCAACGGCCAACAGTCCTGCAGCAGCTGCCATCAACAGGACAAGGCCTTCACCGATGGCCTGGCGAGCTCGGTGGGCTCCACCGGCATGACGCACCCACGCAATGCGCAGTCGCTGGGCAACGTGGTCTACAACGCCACGCTGACCTGGGCAGGACCGGCGCTGGTGGCCCTCGAATCGCAGATGCTCGTGCCGATCTTCGGCACTGATCCAGTCGAGATGGGTGTCAACGATGGCAACAGTGAGGAGGTGCTGGGCCGTCTTCGGGCCGACAGCGGCTACGTGGCTCGCTTCAGCCAGGCGTTCCCCGAGGCCGTGGGGGGCAGCGAGCCGCTGATCAATTGGCAACGGGTCGTTCAGTCCATCGCCAGCTTTCAGCGAACACTGATCACCGGTCGCAGCAAGTTCGATGAATACCGGGCGGGACGCGTGCAGCTCACGGCCCAGGAAGAGCGCGGCCGGGTGCTCTTCTTCGGTGAGAAGGCCGAGTGCTTTCATTGCCACGGCAGCTTCAACTTCAACGACCAGGTGGTGCACGCGGGCAGCCGGCCCGGCTTCATCGAAACGCCGTTTCACAACACCGGCCTCTACAACATCGACGGTCGCGGCGCATTTCCGGAGCCCAACCGCGGCCTGTTCGAGACGACGTTTGCGCCGGGCGACATGGGGCGCTTTCGCGCGCCGAGCCTGCGCAACGTGGAAGTGACCGGGCCGTACATGCACGACGGCAGCATCCGCACCCTGGAGGACGTCCTGGACTTCTACGCCGCCGGAGGCCGGCTCATCGCCAGTGGCCCCTACGCCGGTGACGGCCGCCTGAACCCCTTCAAGAGCGAGCTGGTCAGCCGCATCAACCTCAATTCACAGGAGAAGGCGGACATCGTCGCCTTCCTCCGCACTCTCACCGATCATGCTTTCCTCACCGATCCTCGGTTCTCTGATCCCGCGGCCGGGCGATAGACCCCGCGTAGTGTCGGCGCGCGCACGGCCCATGATGGTGGCGCACGTGGCCGCGGTCGCCGCCGGTTTGATCGTCGCCCTCTGCGGCTCGGGCCGAGCCCGGGCCCACGAGGTCGAGCCCGACGCCATTCCGGATGCAGGTGTGCGCGTGGCCCTCGCGGCCGCAGCCACGCTGGCCGATGCGCGCCAGCCTTGGCCCTCGTCCCGACTGCCTGGCGTGCTGGACACCGGCCAGGGCTGGCGTGACAGCCGGGGCTTGGCCCTTGAATACGCGGTGGCAGACCTTGCAGGCCGTGTGGCCCCGGCCCTCGCGTGGCAATGGGCCATGGGGCTGCACGACCGCGACGATCCGCATGTGGAAGCAGCCTGGTTGGATTGGCGTGTTTCCGACGCCGTCTACCTGGGCGCCGGGCGCAACACGGTGCCGACCACGCCAGCGTTGAGCCAGGCCGGCCACCTCGACCGCTTTGCCGCCGTGCCGCTGGCCAAACGCGCCTTGTTCGATGGCAATTGGACGGACGACGGCATCGTGTTGGCGTGGCGGCCAGCTGAGCCTGCGGCAGGATGGCGGCCCTCGCGCGCCAGCGTGGGCCTTTGGCGCGGCCAAGCCTTCCCCGCGGGTGGCCGGGAGCCCGAGTCGATCGGTGACTTGCCCATCACGGCCAGCGCCGGATGGGTGCTGGCCGAGGCGTGGTCGCTCGACGCCTTCGTGGCCCGCATGACGCCCATCGCACGCGGGCGCCTGGTGCAAGCCGATGGTGCAGGGCACACACACGGGTCGCCGACCTGCGAAGACACGCTGACGGGCCGTGCATGCTTCGATGGCCGGGTGAACCTGTGGGGCGGCACGTTGGCCTGGAGGCCGAACGCTGATTGGGCGTTGAGCGCAACGGCGTTGGTGCGACATGAATCCGGTGCGCTGTACTCGTCAGGCGGCGACGCGAACTACCGGGGGCGGCTGCAGGGCTGGTGGGCTGACGCCGTCTGGCGCCTCGATACCGATTGGGAGCTGGCGGCCCGCGCCGAGCGGTTGGCGGCCCGCCACGACCTGCGAGGGCCGGGTGCGAGCTTGGTCGCGGCCGATGCAGGCCTGCAGGGCAACCGCCCGAGCAGCCGCATGTCTCTGGCCGCCACTTGGCTGGGCATCGAGGGCGTTCGCTGGAGCCTGGAGGCCGGCGACGATCACGTCGGGGCTGACGAGAATCCCTATGTGATGCTGCGCGCCGTGTGGCGCTTCAGCACCGAGTGGGGCTGGTGAGACGGGGCGTTTGTCATGGGCCGGGACAGACGAGGCCAGGGTTCGACACGAGATAACGTTCGCGCAGCGCAGTGGCCTGCGCGTCTTCCTCGGGTGTCAGCGCCTGGTACGGCGGGCGCTGACGCCAGCCGTAGCCCCAACGATAGGGCGTCTGCCAGTACGGGCCGCCACCCACGCGCACCCCGGCGAACATCACCTCGGCCAGTTCGGCGCTGCCTGTGCGCGCCTGTACGCATTGGCGAAGGGCCTCGTCGGCGGCCAGCCGTTCTTCGGCGGTGCCGCCACGCCAATAGGCCAGATCGTGGGCCAGGCAACAGCCGCACCAATCGGCAGAGCCGATGGGCGCGCGATCGGGGAACGAGCTGCAGCCATCGGTGCTGAAGGGCTCGATGGTGGTCGATGCCGATGCCGATGCCGATGCCGATGCAGGGGCGGCCGCGCAGCCGCCGAGCTAGGCTGCGATCAACAGCCCCATCGTGCAGCCGGCACCCAGGCGCTGGAGCCTGTTCAAGCGCGACACCATGTCAGCGGCGTGCCAGCCACACGCCAAACACGGCGACCACCATGCCGACGAGTGACAAGCCGGTCAGCGTCTCGTGGAAGAGCGCCCAGGCGATCAGGGCGGTGGCCGGCGGTGTGAGATAGAACAGGCTGGCCACGTTCACCGCGCTGCCTCGCCGGATCAGCAGGTTCAGCAGGCTCACCGCGCCGAGCGACAACACGAGCACCAGCCAGGCCAGTGCGAATATGAACGAGCCGCTCCAATGGATCTGCATCGTCTCGCTGGCGTAGGCGGCCAGGGCCGTGACGGCGAGTGTCGGCAAGAACTGGATGACTGAGCCGGTGCGCAGATCGAAGCTGGGGCAGAAGCGCTTCTGGTACAGGGTGCCCGCGGTGATCCCGAGCAGGGCCACCACCGCCGGCACCAGCATGGGCAGCAAGTGCGCAGCATCTGCACTGGCCGCTGCCTTGTGGGCCACCACCATGCCCACGCCGAGAAAACCGAGCGCCAGGCCAGCCCACTGGCGCGGCTCGACCCGCTCGCCCAGCCACGTGCCGGCTCCGAGCGCGGTGAGCACCGGCTGCAAGCCGACCACCAGCGCGGTGACGCCCGCGGGCAGCCCGTGGGCAATGGCCGTGAACACGCCGCCCAGGTACACCGCATGCACCAGCAGGCCGGACACACCGATGTGCAGCCAGGCCCGCGGCTGTGAGGGCCACGGCGCCCGGGTGAGCGTGGCGATGCCCGTCATCAGCACCAGCACGATCAAGTAGCGAACGCTGAGAAAGGTGAGCGGTTCGGCGTCCGGCAGGCCGAACTTCGCACCGATGAAGCCGGTGCTCCACAGCAGCACGAAGAGCAGGGGATAGAACGATGCCGGCAGGGTGGGCTGGGCGCGCGCCGCAGAGGCTGTCATGTCGGTGGGAGAAGGCTCGAAGCCCGCAAGTGTCGCCCGTCAGGCATGGGCGTGGGGCCCGCGGGGCATCTCGCCGCCATTCGAATCCCGCGTGTTGGGGTACGCTGCGGCGGGGCTGAATGGGCTGCAAGCCATGGCGAGGCTTGGCGCCAGGTGCTGGGCCAATGGCGTGGCGAGCCGGCCTGGCTGCAGGCTGAAGAGGTGCCTGATGGCGACGAATGCCAGCAGCCCATGGCCTTGGCGGCGCAGCTTGAACAAGGCCGTGATTCGACGACCGAGATGAACTTCGGTGGCGGTGGCAGCGCCTATGTGTTTCGCTGCACCTGCGCCTCGGGTCGCGCCAAGATGCTGTGGCAGTGCTGAGGGCCCGCGGTCATGGCCTGCACGGGAGTGCACACCGCCTTGCCGCTTGACGCGCCGGGATAGCCGTCCGTTCGCGTGCGCGCCATCGAATCGAACCCTGATCCGAAAAATCGTCGACGACGATTTGTGATCGCGTGCCTACGATGAGGGCGCGGGTGAAGGACAGACCTGTCCACATCAGCCCGCAGCGCGCGGCCGCGCTACCGATGCGCCGCGCGGCAAATCCTTCCAATCCAGAAAAGGAGTGTCCCGACATGAAGCATCTGAAAGTAGCGTTCCTGGGCACGCTGTGTGCGTTGGGTGCGGCGCCGGCGTGGTCTGCCTGCGGAGACTCTCGCGATTCCATCATCCGCGAGTACGACACCTACAACGTCAGCCTGAACCCCACCTGCTCGAACTTCACCAACCGGCGTCGCACCGAGTACTTCGCGTTCTCTGAGCTGGAAACGGGTGACTACTCGTGGGCGCTGCTGCGCACACCCTTCATGGCCGCGAAGTCGACCGGCTACGGCGTCGACAAATGGCGCTACGAGTATGGTGGCCCGCGCTACACCAACAGTGTGTACCGCAACCCTGCGCGCAACAGCCGGGTCGGGGGCGCTTCGCAGAGCCGCCACATGTACGGCGATGCGGCCGATCTGGACAACCGCAGCAACACCTCCTCGGAGTGGAACAACATGTACTACGCCGCCGGCCGGGCGCACGCCGATTGGCGCGAGCCGAGCAACGGGCCTTGCGGCTATGCCTGCAACCACGCCGATTGGCGCTCTCACTCTGGCGGCTATGCCACTCTCGTGGCCCAGCGCTCGCCGATGTGGCCGGCGGCCGTGGCCGCCGCGCAGGCCAAGCTGGCCTCGGTCGACCTGAGCCTGGCGAATTCAGTGGATTGGTCGCAGCGGGCCGCGGCGCTGAACCAACTGCTCGATGTGGTGGGCGGCCCGGAGACCCTGGGCTTTCGAGCGGGTGACGTGGGCGACCTGTTGTCGGGCATGACCTCGCCCGAGGCCCTGCAGGTGCGGGCGATCCTGATCGACATGCTCGCCCAGGAAAACCGTGAGGTGCTGGAAGAGCAGCAGCCCATCAGCGAAGAACGCAGCGAGTACCACGCCGCACTGACGGGCCTGGTGGCCAACCTGCGAGATGGGCGGGCGCTGGGGGCTCTGGTCGCCGCCTTGCCCACGGGCTACATGGCACAGCGTGGTGTGGCCCTGCTGGGCAACGTGGCCGTGCCCGCACTCGCACAGGCTTTCGGCACCGGTGTTGAGCCGATGCAAGCGGGGGCGCTGCACGCGCTGGAGGCGTTGCTGGGTGGTGCCGACGTCACGCTCTCGGGCCCGAACCGGCGCGCCGCGGTGGCGATGGTGCTGGCGGCGTTGAGCAGCGACAGCTTCAACCTGCGCCTGGCGGCGGTGCCGGCAGCGGCCAGCCTGGCGCGGGTGGAAGCGCGCGTGGCCGCCACGATGCGCGAATTGGCTGAAACCGACCCGCATCACAACCTCGATCCCGAAGGCGTGTCACCCGTCTTCCCGGTGCGTGCGGCCATTCACCAAGCCCTGGCAGCGGTGAACTGATACCAGGCGCGACAGGCTCGTCGGCAGGTGCCACCTCGAATGGGGTGGCACGTGTCGCAGCCCTTGATGGTTTCTACGCGGTGATGCCACCCACACCGCGTTGGTAGGATGGCCGCCGCTTCATGGCGACGACCGGGTGGCACCACGCCACAGGTGGTGATCCGGCGCCGAGAGGATTCGATCAACTTCAGAAGTAGCGAAGATGATGCTCGACACTCGAAAGATCGCCGTGGCCACGGCACTGATGCTGCCGTTGTGCTGGGTGGTTCCGGCGGCGGCTCAAACCTACCCGGCAGACAAGCCCGAGCTCGAGTACCTGGACTACTGGCGCCTGGACACGAACTACCCCACGGCCGGCCGCTATACCGACGCCAAGTCCAAGAGCCCCAAACAGCTCGACACCTACACCGACCCGCTCTTCCGCGTGATCACGGGCGGCGGCGTGCAGATGGATGCCCGCTTCGGCGGTGCCGTCACCAGCACGGGCACAGCGTACCCGCGCACCGAGCTGCGCGAAATGGCCAGCGCCAAGACCGAGGCCGATTGGGATTGCAAGAGCAAGGCTAAGACGATGTCTTTGCAGCTGCGCATCAAGCAGACACCTCGGTACAAACCTGAAATGTCGGTCGCTCAGATTCACGATGCCGACAGCGACAACCTTGAAGTGCTCTACGTGTACGACAAGGCGCAGAACGGCAACGCGTTTCCGGCGCCCGGCACGCTGGGCGACAAGGGCAAGATCATCGTCAAGTTCAACGGCGGCCGCAGCCCCGACGAGGTGCTGGACACGGCGCACGTGGTGGGAGACAAGTTCCAGCTCACTGTGCACGCCAACGACACCTTCGCCGGCAAGGGCAAGATGGCGGTGGAATACACCAACGTGTCTCAGGGCAAGTCCAAGGCGAGCACGAAGGTCTCATTCGACAGCAGCACGCAACCGGGCTGCTACTTCAAGGCCGGCAACTACGCCCAGGCTTGCACCCGCAAGTTCATCGACGGCAGCACCAACCCGACCTGCAACGACAAGGACTTCCCGCTGTCCAATGGCTACACCTGGGAGCCCGATGCCAGTCGATCTGCCGTGAGCACGATGGTGCTGTACAACCTGACGGTGAATCCGAAGGGCAACTGATTCAGGGCGCGTGGCCGATGGACTGCGCGACGGGCGCTGGTCCCCTCGGCCCGCCCCAGAGCGTGGCGGTTCCGCATCAATACAGATCGGTGCGCACCACCTGTTGATAGTGGTTGTCGACCTGCACGATGTCGTCGTCGCTCATCGCTTCGGCGCCGCTCAAGCGATTCAGTTCTGACACCATCTGGCCCACCGAGGGCAGCGCATGGCGGGCCACACGCGAATCGTCGTTCCACAGCTTGGCCCGGTTGATGGCTTTGCCGCAATGAAACAGCACCTGATCGATGGTCACCACGGTCGCCGTCTTGGGATGGCGCTCGCCTTCCTTCAGCGTCGCCAGCAGTGCGGGCTCGGTCGAAATGCGACCACGCCCATTGATGCGCATGAAGATTTCAAGGCCTGGGAACAGAAACAGCATCCCCAGGCGATCGTCGCGCGCCAGATTGCGAAGTGATTCGATCCGGTTGTTGCCAGGCCAGTCGGCGTAGGCGATTGTTCGGCTGTCCAGCACGTGAACGAATCCCGGCGGACCACCGCGTGGCGATGCATCGAGACCGCCCTCGCTTCCCGTTGCCAGGCAGAAGAATGTCGCCACCTTCAGGTATTCCATGTGGAACGGCACAAGGTGATCCAGCACGGCCTTCTGAATTCTCTCGGCCGGCGGATCGTAGAGCGCATCCAAGTCCGGCGTCGGGAATTGGCGGCCTGGCTGGGAAGTTCCACTCATCGTCATCGTTCAATCTCCTCGGGGGCGCCTCACGGGCGATGAACGAGAGGATAGGCATCAGGTTTCTGGCGGCTGTACAACGATCCGGACAAGAAGTATCAAAATGCCGCCATGAGCCATTGGAACTTGGAGCTGGATGCGCGAGACAGCGCGGACGAACCCGTCTTGTTCGTCATGGCGGGAAGCGGCGTTGAAGAACGGGCCACCGAGCCCCACCAGCACGCGCGCGGCCAGTTGTTCGGCTCGCTTCGAGGCTTGCTCACAGTGGGTCTCGAAAACGGCGTGTGGGTCGTCCCAGCCATTCACGCCGTTTGGATCCCGCCACACCACCAGCACTCTGGCAGAACGCACGGCCCCTTCCATGGCTGGAGCGCCTATGTGGCGGAGTCGGCATGCGACAGCTTGCCCAGCCAGCCTTGCGCCCTGCGCATCTCGGGCCTGCTTCGCGAGGCGGTACTGCGCGCCAGCCAATGGCCGATCGCACCGCTCGATGGGCCGAAATCGCGCGTGGCCGACGTGATCCTGGACGAGATCCGGACCCTCCCGGTCGAGCAGTTGGGCCTACCGCTGCCCCGCGAGGCTCGCCTGCAGCGCATAGCGAGGGCCTTGATCGCCAACCCGGCCGACGACCGTGATCTGGAAAGCTGGGCCGCCTGGGCCTCGGTCAGCTCACGCACCTTGAGCCGGCGCTTCGTTGCGGAGACCGGTTTCCATTTCACCGCGTGGCGCCAACGGGCGCGGCTGATGCGGTCGCTCGAGATGCTCGCGTCGGGCATGCCGGTCACCGCGATCGCGCTCGATCTGGGCTATTCGACGGCCAGCGCCTACATCGCGCTGTTCCGCCGCACGTTCGCAGAGACCCCGGCAGCTTTTCGGCTTCGACTTCAGCACTGAGCTCGTGCGTCAGACTTGGGCGTGTTCACACTACGGAGCCCCGATGCGTTGCCACCAGAACCGGTCGAGCGCAAGGCGCAAAACGAAGCCGGGGTGCGGCCCCTGGCGAGGCTTTGCAACGCCGCGGGCGGCTGGGTTTGGTGGCAACCCTTCGGGAACGGGCCGTCCAGGGCGCATGGCGGCGTTGCCCACCTTGCCCAGGCACCAGCCTGGGCGGCGTCGGGCGCCTTGCCCTGCCTCCCTGGACAAACCGTTCGCACGGGGCTGCGTAGTGTGAACACGCCCTGGCCCCCTGAGGCTGGCATGCAGCAGCACCCGCTGTGGCGAAAGATCAAACCCTGGGCCTGCTACAGCCGGTCTGTCTGACGCAGGGATTAGGCGTTCCCTTTGAGCGACGCCAGATACGCTTCGATGGCCGGGAGCAGTTTCTGCCGACGCGCCAGGCTCTCGGGCGGCCAGCAAGCCTCTCGCTCGTAGTACTCAGGCACGGCCGGGGTTCCCGCGGGCAGTTGAACCCACGGCTGTTTGGTCTCGGTGAAGATGTGGATGTCCGGAGGCAGCAGATCGGGATCGTCAAGCGTGCCAACGCGGACGAACTTCAACACCGGCCCCGCGCCCGCATAGTGGCTCCACACGGCCACCCGGCACCTCGGGCAGCGCGCGATCTTCTGGCCCGCACCGCTGTGGGAAGGCGTCTCCACGATCTCGGGCTCGACACCGAGGTTGGCCACACGATCTGCCTCGATCATGGCGTTGAGTGCGAACGATGCCCCTGACTCGCGCTGACACCAGCGACAGTGGCAGCAATGCACGAAGAGGGGGCGGCTCTCCATCCGGTAGCGTACGGCTCGGCAGTCGCAACCGCCTTCGGCGGGAAAAGTGTCTGGTGTGGCCATGGCAAAGAGCTTCGTTCGTGAAGGCCGACCTGTCTGCTCACCCCGCAGTCAACCCGCGGACAGCAGGGGGGGCTGGGTCAGGTCGGCGTCGATGTTCATCAAGGCGCTCGCCAGCGTCAGCTTGCGCCAGAGATGATCGGGCATCTCCATGATGGCCTCGGGCGTCTTCGCCCTCGCGATCCAGGCGCTGATCTCGGCGTGCTGACCCGCAGTCAGCAGGCTGCGGCTCAACATTTCGTCCAGTGTGTACACGAGGTCCCCCTCTTGATCGAAGTCTTTGGGCAGCGGTGCGCTGGCGTCGATGGTATTCGAGCGAAGGTCTCGTCGGCGGGGGCCGCCGGAAAGCCCTGGGACTCTCCACTTGTGCATTGGGCCATCGAACGGCCGATCCGGAACGCCTGCCAGCGGCGCTCACCGGGCTTCGTCCTCGTCGAGGTCAACGCCCTTCATGTGGATGGAGAAGAGCGCTGCGCGGTGGGCGTGACGGGTGGCGAAGGGTTATGGGTTTCACGCGGGGCTTTGCGCAGAGGTTCAGCCGGATGCGCGGGCGTCGCCGGATCGTGCAGCTGTCGTGAACATCCAAGCTTTGGTGCGCCCCAGACACAGATCGCCCACGGCGCCTTGCCGGTGAGCGGCCTGCTGCGTGAAGGCGTCGTCCTAGGGAAGGTCTGCAGAAATCGCCCGGCCTGGTGCTTGGCGGGAAGCTGAAGTGCTGAGACGATACGGCGCATGAAACAACACAGCCTGGGCCTGGGGACGACGGCCAAGCGCACGAGGCGACGAGAGTTTCTCGAGGAGATGGAGCGCG
>NZ_JBBUTG010000013.1:0-182302 GCF_038066555.1 Ideonella lacteola
TGGGGCATCGACTACATCATCGGCCTGCAGAAGAACTCCACGCTGGAGTGGTTCTCGGCCGTGCCCGCGCAGGCCTTGGCCGAGCAGTACGACGCGGCCGGTACCAAGCAGCGCCTGATTGGCGAGTTCCAGTACGCCACGCGCAACTGGGACCGCGAGCGACGCGTGATCGCCCGCCTGGAGCATGGGCCTCACGGCCCCAACCCGCGCTTCGTGGTCACCAGCCTGGACGGTGATGCCGCCGATCTTTACGAGCGGCTGTACTGTGCGCGTGGCGAGGCCGAGAACCGCATCAAGGAAGCGCAGCTGGACCTGTTCGGCCGACGTGCCAGCTGCCGCTTGTTCGACGCCAACCAGTTGCGGTTGTTGCTGGCGGCACTGGCCTACACGCTGATGATCAACCTGCGGCGCCTGGCGCTTGGTGGCACGGAGCTGGAGCGCGCCTGCACGGCCACCATCCGTACCAAGCTGCTGAAGATCGGCGCGGCGGTGCTGCGCAACACCCGACGAGTGCGGCTGCTGCTGGCATCGCAGCACCCACTCAAGCACGTGTTCGTCACGGCCGCCCGCGCGCTCGCCCCATAGCCCGCCGCGAGTGCTACTCCGGCACGCTGACAAACAACGGGGGTAAGGGGGTACTGCGCCCGCAATCGCCCAAACGTGCCTTCGCGCGACGCCATCGCCTTCATCCAGGTCGCCAAGCCCCTTCACCTCCCCGCCGTCTACTCGTCCGAGCAGACTCGTGAAAGATCCAGGCTAGTACCAGTAAGGCGTCTGAGCCGCCCAGGGGCTGCTCTTGTACCGGCCGTGCAGCAGCTGAAAGGCCGCCTTCGACGCCTTGCTCGCGTCCGCATCGCGGCAGCCGCCTCGGGTGGACTGCACCACCACGTACAGCAGACGAGGCACTTCCGGATCGGCCGGATGGACCTGGGCCCAGGCCAGGACGTGGTCCGAAACAAAGCCCGTCGCGGTCTTGAGGCGAGACAGCACCGCCATCTCGCGATCACGGGCCGCCGGATGGGTGCTCACATCGGGCAGCGGTGGCGTCTGCTCGGCCAGCCGGGCGTCGATGTCCCAGCTGTCGATGCGGTTGTTGGCCACACTGCACCACATGTCGGCCAGGGCTTCGTCATCGCTTCGGGGCTCGGCACTGGCGCCGGACCATGGCGTACGGCTGTCACCGATCCAACGCACCAGCGGCGACAGGCGCAACGACAGGGCGCTCAACACCAGCGAATGGCGGCGGGCCGCACGCCCCTTGGCGGCGCGGTAGGCGCGCACGGACGGCCCGAGCGCCGGAGCCAACTGCGCCGCCAGCGCTGCGGCCGACATGGCCTGCTCATCGGCTTCGACCACATCGGCGCGGAACCAGGCCGAGACCGCGATCTGCGCGCGGAACGCGCGGGGCAGCCGCTCGTCCTGGGCCAACGCCAGCAAGTCCGTCGTAGCCAGCCGGGTGTTGATCCACGCGATGCCGTCGCTCGCAGGGCGGCCGGTACCGGTCGCACCGTTTGAACGTCCAGCCTCGCCGGTGTCGGCCACCCGCCATCCGCCCGTGCGGCGCATCAAGTGATCCACCGCATCCTTCAGCGACGTGGCCAAGGCAAAGCGCTCCTGCTTGAACAGGTTCTCGGCACTGAGCGAGCCCACCTTCTGACGCCGCAGTTCGCCCAACGCGCCGTCGGCGAACTCGCGAGCGCGATCCGATCGGCCGGCCAACCGGTACAGCCGGGTCAACTGATAGCGCACGCTCAGGTACTCGGGTGCATTCGGAGCGACGGCCAGCGCCGCCTGTTCCAGGTCGGCATCCAGCTGGTCGGTCAACACCAGCGACGCGAACAACCAGGCCCGAGCTCGGCCTGCGGCGTCGGCGGCCTTCTCGTGGCCCCATCGCTGCCACAGCGCGCGGGCGCGCGGCGCCTCGCGGCCACAGGCGGCGGTGCGCTCAGGCGTGAGCCCCGCCAGGCCGCAACGCTGCATCGTGCGGATCCAGTCGTAGTGATCGTGGCGCTTTCGCAAGGTGTCTTCCAGCGCATCGATGTCGTCGGTGCGGACTTCCTCCAGCAACAGGTTGGCCACTCGGCGCCAATCGCCCAGGCGGTCGTCGACGTAGGGATCGGCTTGAGGGTCCGCCAGAGCCGCGGTCAATTCGGCCCAGCGACGCCGCGGGGTGAGTCGGAACTGCAGCGTCCGCGCCGTGGCGCGGGTGGCCTCGTGCACCGGTTCGAGGGTGGGATCGGCCAGGATGCGCTGAACCTGCGCCAGCAGCGGTGCCGCAGCGGACTCCTGATCCGTGCTGCCCAAAGGCGTGTCGGCGAGGGTGGCTTGGCGCAGCTGGGCCCGCAACGCCAGGTAGGCCCCCCAGACGCGCATAGGGTGGTCAGGCGTCTTGCCGATGGCGGCGAAGCGCCGAGCCGCCTCGGCCAGATGGGCCTTGTAGAAGTGGGCCGCAGCGATCTGGTACTCGCGCAACTGGCGCCAATAAGCAGGCTCGCTGCCGGGCAACTCACCGGGCAGGGTGGGTGTGGCGCCCCGCTCGGAGTTTTTGGCCCGCTCGGGGTCGTGGTTGCAGAACCCGAACACCGCATCCTGGGCGCCCACCCAGGCCGACAGGCGCTGGGGGCTCGCGTCGCTGCGCTGGGCGGCCTTTTTCAGCGTTTCGGCGGCGAATCCGAAGGCGGCAGAGGGGCAATTGACATAGCTCGCGAAGTCCGAGCTGAAGGCGATGCGGTCGGCGGCCGTGGGTTCGGCCTTGCGCGGCGCCAACGACTGGCTGACCTTGAGCCAGTACGCGACCGGATCGCCTTCATCGTCGACCGGTGTCCAGCCTTGCGCAAAGGCACCGGCGGCCTGCTGCAGCGCGCCTGGGGTGTGAGGCACCTTGGCGTAGCCTTCAGCGCCCAGCACGATCGCCCGCCACGCGGTGTAGAGGTAGATGCGCTCGAAGCCGGGCAGGACGACGCCCAACTGC
The DNA here is from genome assembly GCF_038066555.1 of Ideonella lacteola. NCBI lineage: Bacteria > Pseudomonadati > Pseudomonadota > Betaproteobacteria > Burkholderiales > Sphaerotilaceae > Ideonella > Ideonella lacteola. Next base: position 2,972 of record NZ_JBBUTG010000013.1, read on the forward strand.
CCTGCCTCATAGGCATCGACGTCATGGCCCGGCTGCGAGCGGACGACGTATTCGTCATAGGGCCCGGGATCGCCACTGGCGTGCGCGGCGACCATGGCGCAGACCATGGCCATCCCCACGATGGCAGAGCGGGCCCAAGAGGCCCATGGGCGGTGTGTCATGGATGGCTCCCTCACCGGTTCGTGTGTTGTTGTGCTCGATCAACGCCATCGCCGATCGTCGAACCAGTACGTGCGAGCATAACGCGACACCGTGGTGACATCAACAGGCTCTTGCATCGAAAACCCGGCGGCGCCCTGCCGGCACTGACGGTGCAACCGATGGGGCGCCTCGACCAGCAGCCGCCTCATTTCTGCCGAATCAGCCCCCATGCGGAAGAACATCGGGACGACCTCATCGGCCGGCAGATCGTCCAGCCAATCGGGCGAGCGGCACCACCATGCCAAAGCGGTGATGCTCAGACGCACCTCCGGGGGCAACACGGCGCGCAACTGGCGCAACACAGCCAGGTAGAAGGCCCGCTGAGAAGGCCGCGCCTCCAGATCGAGCTGCACCCAGCCAGAGCTGCTTCTCTCGGCCGCACGTCGCACCGCCTCGACGATCACCCGGTGCTGCCGCTCGCCCAGCTGCGGCGGTTGCGCCAGGCTCAGCTCGACATGCACGACAGGCGTCACCCTCGCCTGCGGGCCCAGCGCCGGCGCCTGCGGGCGCGGCCGCACGAGAACCTCTGAGCCGCGCAGCAACACATGCTGCACCACGACCGCCGCATGCGCGCGCGACCAATCGGGCACCCCTGGCCCGTCCCACAGCCACGCCACTCGCTCGGGCGCAGAAGGTGGCGGCAGCGAGTGACTGACGCCGGGCCAGGCGCCGAAACAAGCGGCGATCCAGGCCGGGAGCCAGAGGCGAGCGCAGGCCTGCCACCGAAGGCGGCCAAGAGCCCGACGCAGGAAGTGACGAAGCATGACCGCAGCGTAACGTGTCGGACTCAGACCCGGCCGCGCGCAGCGCGTTGAAGATCATCGGCGGGCCCTGGGCGCGATGCCCGCACGGTGTCGATTTGGCCGTCCGCGCTTCGTCGTGCTCAGCGGCGTGGCGTTGCGGCTCGCGCCGGCGCCGGGCTCGCGCTGCCCACCCTACCGACCCGACCGACCCCAGCTATCGCTCAACTCGAGAGGAGCCACCATGGCCTTGCAGAAGATCACCCCGTTCCTTTGGTACGCCGCCGAGGCCGAAGAGGCCGCCCGCTTCTATGCGGGCATCTTCCCGGGCTCTCGGGTGACGCGGCTCACCACCCTGCCCGCCGATTCACCCAGCGGGCCGCCCGGCTCGGTGAAGGTCGTCGAATTCGAGCTGTTCGGCCAGGCCTTCACGGCCATGAGTGCGGGGCCGCTGGACCCCTTCAACCACGCGATCTCCTTCGTCGTCAGTTGTGACACTCAGGAGGAAATCGATCGCTACTGGCACGCGCTGCTCGAGGGTGGCCAGGCGGAGCAATGCGGCTGGCTGAAGGACCGCTACGGCGTGAGCTGGCAGATCGTTCCCGCGCAATGGGCCGCGATGGTGTCCCACCCGGACACGGTCAAGGTTCGCCGCGCCTGCGAAGCGATGCTGAAGATGGTCAAGCTCGACATCGAGGCGCTGCAGGCCGCCTTCGACGGACGAGCCGATTGACAGATTGGGATGAAGGATCCGGGGCCTGGGCATCGGCGCCACACCCGCAGCCATCACGATTGCGCCTTGGAAACGAATCGCTACACTCGGCCGGAGTGGTTCAGCAGGCGGTAACGCCAGTTGTTCGTCCCCTGGTTGTAGCTCGCGAGGGCATGGGTGGCAGCAGCAAGACTGGTCTGGCTACTGTGGTGGTCGGTATGGTGGCCGTTCGGCGCGACATGGGCCGTGGAGGCCGCACCGCGCGCCGCATCCGCGGCAGAGTTCGCCGGCAGGCTTGACCTGTCTCCGGCCGAAAAAGAGTTTGTCCGCAGCCAGCCGACGCTGCGCATCCTGGTCGTGGATCGGCCGCCGTTCGAATATTTTCGAGACGGCCAGGCGAGCGGCTTCACCGTCGAGTTCCTGCAGTTGCTGCTGCACAAAGTGGGCCTCACCCGCTTCACTTATGTTCCCAGTTCGTTCGCACAAGGGCTGGACATGTTGGGCGATGGCCGGCTGGACATCGTGCCGGACATCGCCCGCACGGCCGAGCGCGAGCAGCAGATGCTGTTCACCGAGCCCTACCGCTACGCGACCAAGTCGATCGTGGCGCGCCTGGGCGCCAGCTACCCGGACATCTCCTCGCTCGACGGCAAGCGCATCGCGGTCGAGACGCGCAACATCGCCGACAAGATCATCCAAGACAGCGGCATCAAGGCCAGGCGGATCAGTTGCGAGACCGTGGTCGATTGCCTCCGGCGCGTCTCCAATGGTGAGGCCGATGCCTACATCGAAACCACGCCGGTGGTGGAGTACCGCATGGCCGCGCACCCCATGGGGAACCTGGCGGTCGTGGGGTCGATCGACAACGCGCAGACGCCGTCGCGATTCGCGGTGCGAAAGGACGCGGCGATGCTCGCGAGCCTGCTCAACCGGGCCATCGCCAACACCCCGATCCAGGAACGCGCGGCCTTGGCGGAGCGCTGGATGTCCAGGAGCGCAGCCGATCTGCTGTTTGGCCGCGCACTGGGCCGCATCGCCCTGAGCAACGCCGAGCAAGATCACCTGGCCAGGCTGCGCCGGTTGAAGGTGTGCAGCGCCCCCTCGGGCGCACCGCTGAGCGAAGTCACCCGCGAAGGCGAGCATGTGGGCATCGCGCCCGACGTCGTCACGCGCTTGGCGCAGACCATGGATGTCGAGCTCGAATTCGTGCCGACACGCAGCTGGAGCGACACGCTCGACGCCGCGCGGGAACGGCGCTGCGACCTGATCTCTTTCGCGCAAGAGACGCCCGAACGCCGCGCCTTCCTCGACTTCACCAGTGCCTATGCCGACTTTCCGGTGGTGGTGGTCACCCGCAGCAGCCAACCGTATTTCACCGACATCGGCCAGCACCTGCACCAGCGCTTCGGCGTCACCCGCGCCTTTGGCGTGGCACCGTCACTGCAGGCGCGGCTGCCGGGCATCAACCTGACCGAATACGACGATGCGGCCGAGGGCCTGCGCCAGGTGCAGCAGGGCCAGATCTTCGGCTTCATCGGCACGTTGCCCATCGTCAACCGGCATCTGCTGATCGAGGGCATGACCGACCTGCGGGTCGCATCGCAGTTGAGTGAGCGCTTGTCTATGCAGGTGGCGGTGCGCAACGACGATCCGTACCTGCAAAGCCTCTTCCAGCGCGCCATCCATGCGCTTCCACCGGAAAAGCGCCAGTCGATCATCCAGCATTGGACGTCGGTGCGCTACGAGAAGGCCCTGGACACCGCGCTGCTGGCCAAATCGGTGGGTGGGGTGGCGGCCGGTGCGGCCCTGTTGTTGCTGGCTGTGCTGGCCTGGAACCGCCACCTGACCCGCCGCAACCTGGAACTCGATGGCAAGGTGGCGGCCCGCACGCAAGAGCTGCAGCAGGCCACTCAGCTGGCCGAGGCGGCTTCCCGCGCGAAGGCAGCCTTTCTCGCCAATATGAGCCACGAGATCCGAACGCCGCTGAACGCCATCATGGGCCTGTCGCATCTGGTGCGCACCGGGGGCCTCACGCCCGAACAAGACCGCCGCATGGCGCAGCTTGAAGGTGCCAGCGCCCACCTGATGGAAACCATCGGCGCGATCCTCGATCTGTCCAAGATCGAATCGGGCAAGTTCACGCTACAGGAAGAGCCGGTGAACATCGAGGCGGTGGTCGACAACGTGATCGCCATCGTGGAGTGCGACGCGCAAGCCAAAGGGCTGCAGTTGCGCAGGGTGGTCGGCGCCTCGACGGGCAGCCATTGGGGCGACCGCACGCGCCTGCAACAGGCGCTGCTGAACTACGTGGCCAACGCGATCAAGTTCACCCAGGCCGGCGACATCGAAGTGCGGGCCGAACTGGAACAAGAGACCGAGCTCGAAGCGCATTGGCGCTTCTCGGTGATCGACTCGGGCATATTGGCATCGCCCCAGACCTGCTGCCGCGGCTGTTCTCACCCTTCGAGCAGTTGGAGAACGGCGCCGCCCGGCGCTACGGTGGCACGGGCCTGGGTCTGTCGATCACCCGGCATTTCGCGATGCTCATGGGCGGCGAGGCCGGTGTGGACAGCACACCCGGCCAGGGCAGCACCTTCTGGTTCACCGTTCGCCTGCGCAGGAGCCCCGCCCCGGCGGCTGACCGGCCCCCCACCGCGGGCCACCGCTCTGCGGGCGCGCCAGCCACCGCTTGGGCCGCAGGCGCGGTGGCCGGTGCGCGGGTGCTGCTGGTGGACGACGATGCGGTGAACCGAGAGATTGGGGCCGCCACACTCGCGCAAGCGGGCATCACGGTGGACTGTGCCTCACACGGTGCCGAAGCGGTGTCCATGGCCGAGCAGGCGGACTACGCCCTCATCCTCATGGATGTACACATGCCCGGCATGGACGGGCTCGAGGCCACCCGGCGCATCCGCCGCCTGCCTCGCGGCGCGGACGTGCCCATCATTGCCGTCACCGCCAGCGCGTTCGCCGAAGACGAACGGCGCTGCCTGCAAGCGGGGATGAACGACTTCATCGGCAAACCGGCGCCGCCATCACAGATGCAGGCGCTGCTGCAGCGCTGGCTGGGGCATTGACGACGCCCCCCACGCTCGGCGGTGTTCGGTGGCTCAGGGTTCGGTGCGCCGGACGATCGAGTCCCTCAGCACCATGCGGGGCTCGAATTCCCGCGAAACGGGCAGGCCCAGGCCGTAGCAGTCGTTGAGCAACATGCGGCAGGCGTTCAATCCCATCTCGTCGATCGGAATGTGCACACTGGTCAGCCGCGGCGACAGGAAGGCCGCGACGTCCGTGTCGTCGTAGCCCACCACCGACACCTCGTGCGGCACCGCGACGCCGCGGTGGCGCAGGCAACTGATGGCGCCCATCGCCATCTGGTCGTTGGCGCTGAACAGCGCGGTGAAGCGGTGCCCGGCGTGTTGCAGGCGCTCGATCGCCTCCCAGCCGCTCTGGGCGGCGAAATCGCCCTCTTCGACCGGCACCTTCTTCGGGTCAACTCCCGCGGCTTCGAGCGCATCGAAGAACCCTTGCAGACGCTGCCGGTTGTCACTGGCACTGGCCGGGCCGGAAACCACCGCGAAATAGCGATGCCCGTGATCGAGCAGCGTCGTCGCTGCCAGCCGGCCGGCCACCCGGTGATCCACCGTGAAGCACTCGCTGCGCATGCCCTTGACGTCGCGGTTCACGGCCGCGAGGTGGGTGAAGCTGTCGCGCAGTTGCTGGAAATCGGAGTCTTTCAGCGCGGTGCTCGAGACGATGATCCCGTCGCAATCGCGGCTGATCAGGAAACGCACACCGTCGAGGGCCTGCTGGCGGCGGTCGTCATGCCCGCAGCCGTTGGCCACCACCATGTGGCGGTCGTACTGGCGCAGTTCGGTGTCGATGGCGTGCAGCAGCGGGCCGTAGTACGGGCCCTTGAAATCGGGGACGAAGACACCGATGGTGCCGGTGCTGCGCAGTGACAAGGCGCGTGCGATCGCGCTCGGTCGAAAGCCCAGTTGCTTGACCGCCTCTGCGACACGCTCAGCCGCATCCTTCGAGAAAGACCCTTTGCCGCTGATCACGCGAGACGCGGTGCCTACGCCCACGCCCGCCAGCCGCGCCACATCCTTGATGGTCGCCATCGTTACCGCCAGCCGATCTGGATACCCGGTCGGTCCGGGTTTGCTGGCGGCGATGATAAGAGGGCTGGGGCCCTCAGAGGCGCTGTTCGGTCCGTGCGTCGAACACGCACGCGCGCGCCAGATCCATCGCCACACCGACCCGATCGCCCACGGCCGGCGGCTCGGCGCTGGTGACGATGGCCGACAGACGCTGGCCCTGCATGTCCACCCAGACGACAAAGTGCGACCCCATCGGCTCAACCAGCGTCACCTCGGCAGGCGGGTGCATTTCGCCGGCTGGCAGCAGGCTGATGTGCTCCGGACGAACGCCCAACACCGCTTCGGCCTGGGCCGGTGGTGCGGCGCTGAACACGTCGCGCGGCAAGGTCACGTCGAGCACCCCAGCGCGGAAAACCGCGGCGCTGCCTTCAGCAATCGTCAGCTGCCCGTGAACAAAGTTGATGCTCGGCGAGCCCAGGAAACCCGCCACGAACATGTTCGCCGGCCTGGCGTAGACCTCGCCAGGCGCGCCGATCTGCTGAATGCGGCCGCCGCGCATCACGGCCACGCGGCTGGCCAGCGTCATCGCCTCGACCTGGTCGTGGGTGACGTAGATCATCGTGGCGCCCAGCTCGCGGTGCAGCTGCTTCAGCTCGCGGCGCAACTCCGTGCGCAGCTTCGCGTCGAGGTTGCTGAGGGGCTCGTCGAACAGGAACACCTCGGCCTGACGCACCAGCGCCCGGCCGATCGCCACGCGCTGGCGCTGCCCCCCCGAGAGCTGCGAGGGCTTGCGGCTCAGCAACGGGTCGAGCTGCAGCATCTTCGAAGCGCGCTGAACGCGCTGCGCGATCTCCTGCTTGGGCAGACCCGCCACGCGCAGGCCGAAGCTCATGTTGCGCTCGACGTTCATCGTCGGGTAAAGCGCATACGACTGGAACACCATGCCGATCGAGCGATCTTTCGGGTCGGCCCAGGTCACGTCCTTGCCACCGATGTGGATGCTGCCGGCGTCCACGTCGATGAGGCCCGCGATGCTGTGGAGCAGCGTGCTTTTGCCGCAGCCCGAGGGCCCGAGCAGCACCAGAAACTCGCCTTCGTGAACGCTCAGGTCGAGCTGCTCGAGGATGTTGACGGCGCCCATGCGCACGCCGAGCTGTTGAATGGATACGCTTGACATAGAGCTATCGATTTCGAGAGGCGCTCAGCCCTTGACGGCGCCGGCAGCGATGCCGCGCACGAACCAGCGGCCCGAGACAAGGTAGATCACCAGCGGCACCATCGAGGTCAGCAGCGTGGCCGCCATGTTGACGTTGTAGAGCCGCTCGCCGGTGGTGGTGTTGATGACGTTGTTCAGTTGCACCGTCATCGGCAGGTGGTCGCGGCCGGCGAAAGTGAGACCGAGGATGAAGTCGTTCCAGATGCCGGTGACCTGCATGATCACCGCCACCACGATGATCGGCAGGCTCATCGGCAGCATCAGTTGCACGAAGATGCGCCAGAAGCCGCCCCCATCGATGCGGGCTGCCATGAACAGCTCACGGGGCACGGTGCTGTAGTAGTTGCGGAACAGCAGCGTCATCACCGGCATGCCGAAGATGGTGTGGATCAGCACGATGCCGGGCAGCGTGCCGAACAACGACATCGACGCAAACGCCCTCACCAGCGGAAACATCAGCACCTGGTAGGGCACGAACGCGCCGATGAGCAGCGCCAGGAACAAGGCATTGCTGCCTCTGGGGCGCCAGAACGACAGCGCGTAGCCATTGAGCGCCCCGATGAGGATCGACACCATCGTGCTGGGCAGCACGATGGCGACCGAGTTCCAGAAACCACCCTGGATGCCTTCGCACTGCAAGCCTGTGCAAGCCTGAGACCACGCCTGCGCCCAGGGCTCGAGCGTCATCTTCATCGGCAAGCCGAAGAGATGGCCGAGGCGGATCTCCTCCATAGGCTTCACGGACGTGACCAGCATCACGTACAGCGGCAGCAGGAAGAAGGCGGCCGCGGTGATGAGGAAGAAGTAGATGCCGATGCGCGCCGGCCGGAGCATGGCGCGGGGTCGACGGTTGGAGGCAGCAGCAGGCATGGCCGAAGTTTGAATCACCGCGCTCATCCGTGCGCCCTTTCCGCCCCGGCGGCGCGATGTCGCGCATACAACCAGGGCGCCACCAGGGCGAGCACCGTGATCAGCAGCACCGTCGAGGCGGCCGAGGCGAGACCGATGTTGGCTCGGCCGAAAAGGTTGTCCATGATGAACTTGGCGGGCACCTCACTGGCCAGGCCCGGGCCGCCCTGGGTCATCGCGACGACCACGTCGAACACCTTGATCACACCGACCGACAGCAGCACCACCGCGGTACCGATCGAGGGGCCCAGCATCGGCAGCACGATCGAGAGGTACACCCGCCACGGGGGGATGCCGTCGATGCGCGCAGCCTTCCAGAGGCTGTCGTCGATGCCGCGCAGGCCTGCCAGCAACAGCGCCATCACCAGGCCCGAGCCCTGCCACACGGCGGCCAGGGCGATGGCGTACATCACCGCGTCCTGCTGCACGATCCAGTCGAGCGTGAAGCCCTCAAAGCCCAGGCTGCGGACCGCAGACTGGATGCCCAGCTCGGGGTTCAGCATCCATTGCCAGACCAGCCCCGTGGCCACGAACGAAACGGCGTAGGGGTAGAGGAAGACTGTGCGCAGCACCGCCTCGCCCTTGACCTTCTGGTCGATGAAGACTGCCAGTGCAAAGCCGAGCACCATGCAGCCGACGATGAACAGCACACCGAACAGCGCCATGTTCTGCAACGACAACGTCCACCGTTCGTTGTCGAACAGCTTGGCGTATTGCATCAGGCCGACATAGTTGTCCACCGGCAGCGTGCGAGAGCTGGTGAACGAGACCTTCACCGACCAGGCCATGGTGCCGATGTAGGCCAGCAGCACCGTGGCCGCCATCGGCAGCAGCGCCGTGTAGGCCGCGACATAGCGGAGCCCCCGGCTTCGGGAGATAGACGACATCACGCCCCCGGCATCAGCCCTTGATCGCGGCAGCCATCGCCTTGGCCGCATCGTCGACGCTCTGGTTGGTGTTCCAGAACTTGGTGATGATGTCCTGCAGCGCGCCGGCCACGTCCGGCGTGACCAGCATTTCCGAGTTGGGCAGGTGGCGCGACGAATCCTTCATGACCTGCAGGCCGATCTGGGCACAGGCGTCCATGCCCTTCGCATCGACGTCGGTGCGGATCGGGATCGAACCCTTCTTGTTGTTGAACGCCACCTGGGTGGCCGGCGTGGTGAAGGTGCTGGCCAAGAGGTGCTGCGCCTTGATCTGCGCCGGATCAGACGTCTTGGGGAACACGAAGACATCGCCCGCGATGATGTAGGGCGACTTCGGACCAAAGCCCGGGAAGCAGCCGTACTCCTTGCCCGCCGTCTGCTTGGCGTTCTGGAACTCACCCTTGGCCCAGTCGCCCATCAACTGCATGCCGGCCTTGCCGTTGATGACCAACGAGGTGGCGTCGTTCCAATTGCGGCCCGGTGATCCCGCGTCCACGTAGCCCTTGAGGCGCTTGAACGAGGTCAGGATGGCCTTGAACGCCGGGCTCTGGGCGGTGGCGGCGTCGCGGTCGCGGTAGAACTTGAGGTACAGCTCGCTGCCACCGGCGTGCGCCAGCCAGCCGTCGAACAGCAGCTTTTCTTGCCAGGGCTGTCCACCTTGGGCCAGCGGCACCAGGCCGGCGGCCTTGAGCTTGTCCAGCGCGGCGAAGAACTCGTCCGGCGTCTTAGGCTCGGCCGCGATGCCCGCCTTGGTGAAGGCCGCCTTCGAGTACCAGAACCACGCGCCCATGTGGATGTTCACCGGCACTGCGTAGTAGTGGCCCTTGATCTTGATGGCATTCAGGATCGGAGCGGGGAACATCTTGTCCCAGCCATCCTTCACCGCCACTTCGTCGACGTTGTTGAGCAACCCGGCATCGATGATGTCCAGGAACTGCTTGGAGGTGTTGAACTGCGCCGCGGTCGACGGCGTGCCACCGACGATGCGGTTGATCGCCGCAGCGCGCGCCGCCTCGCCACCCGCGATGGCGCTGTCGACCCACACGCCGCCCGCGGCCTTGTAGGCGTTCGCGAGTTCCTTGACGGCGGCCGATTCGCCGCCCGACGTCCACCAGTGGATCACCTCGGCCTTGGTCTGGGCCTGGGCCATCGCGGCGCCGCTCGCGAGTAAGGCGGCCAGGGCGATGCGGGTGATGGTGTGCTTCATCATGTAGTTGTCTCCTGCAGGTGCGGGTGGGTCAGGCGCCAGCTTGGGCGCGCTGCTGAAAGAATGCCTTGAGCGCCAGGGCGCTGTCCTTGGGGGTGCGTTGCTGGGTGGCGTAGTCGACATGGACGATGCCGAATCGCTTCTCGTAGCCGTAGGCCCACTCGAAGTTGTCCAGCAGCGACCAAGCGAAGTAGCCGCGCACATCGACGCCTCGATCGATGGCCTGCTGAATGGCCGCGAAGTGCCGGCCCAGGTAGCGCATGCGCTGCTCGTCGTGCACGCGTCCCCCGTCGACGTGGTCATCGCTGGCCATGCCGTTTTCGGTGATGTAGACCGGCGGCAGATTCGGGTAGCGTTGGTGGAACTCGATGAGCAGGTCGCGCAGGCTGTCGGGGTGGACCTCCCAGCCCATCTGGGTGCGCTCGACGCCGGGCTGCTGGTGCACCACGTAGCCACGGTCTCCGTCGCTGGCCACCACGGCCCGGAAGTAGTAGTTGATGCCGATGAAATCGAGCGGCGCCGAGATCACTTCCATGTCGCCGGCCCGTGCGGGCACCACCGCGTCGGGCCAGAGGGCCTGCAACTCGGCGGGATAGCGGCCGAGGAACAGGGCATCGAGCACCCAGTGGTTGTTGCTGGCATGGGCACGCCGCGCGGCACGCTGGTCTTCTTCGCGCTCGCTCGCCGCGGTGACACCGTTGACATTGGCCACCAGGCCGACGGGCGCTTTGTCGTTGGCGCGCAGGGCGGGCACTGCGAGGCCGTGGCCGAGCAAGAGGTGGTGCATCGCCTCCACTGCGTAGCGGGGGTCGCGCAGGCCGGGGGCATGCCGGCCCTCGGCGTGGCCCACATAGGCCGAGACCCAGGGCTCGTTCAGGGTCATCCAGCCCTTCACCCGACCCGACAGCGCATGCGCGATCTGGCCCGCATAGTCGGCAAAGCGGCGGGCTGTGTCGCGGTTCAACCAGCCGCCCCGGTCTTGCAGGTGCTGGGGCAAGTCCCAGTGGTAGAGCGTGGCGTAGGCGTCGATGCCGCGCTGGTCCAGCGCATCCAGCAAGCGGTGATAGAAGTCGACGCCCTTGGGGTTGAGACGGTGGTTGTCGTCGATGACCCGGGGCCAGGCGATCGAGAACCGATAGGCGCCAAAGCCGAGTTCGGCCATCAACGCCACGTCGGCGTCATAGCGGTGGTAGTGGTCGCACGCCGGATCGCCCGTGTCGCCCCGTGCCACCCGGCCCGGCGTGGCGCAGAAGGTGTCCCAGATGGACGGCACACGCCCGTCGGCCTGCGTGGCCCCTTCGATCTGGAAGGCCGCGGTCGCGGCACCGAACAAGAAATCACGCCGCCACAACGCCGAGCCGGCCGGTGGCAGCACAAGCGCAGCCTGCTCAGGCCGCAAAGTGGAATCGGTGGTCATGAAAGCGCTTTCAGGTTCCCGCATTCTCGTTGCCACAGGGCGGGTGCGAATCGGCAACAACCCGGCACCGGGGCCGTTCTGGGCACCCGTTGCACCGCCTCTGTTCGGAGGAACGCGCGCCCACCCGCGCCGACCGCATCGCGACAGGCGAGCGGACGATCACGGCCAGCGGTGACGGCAGGGGGAGCGGCGTAAGGGATCTCAGCACAATGGAACCGATTCCAACCGTTGGATATTTTGACCCTCTCAAAAGATGAACGAAACGGTAAGAACCCGAGTGTTTGTTCATTTTTCGTTAATACAAGTACGACACTCCGGGCAAAACAAGTGCCCATATTCATCAGTAATTAACCTACTGGAAAGAAAGCGATAAGGTCTCCTACAGTGCGCGGCCGCGAGTCTGGAATCGGTTCCAGATTCGCGCCCATTCAAAAAACTTGGCGAGGAGACTGTGAGATGACAAGGTGGTTCACCTTAGGAGCCGCCGGCTTGGCGCTGGCGCTCTACGGTTGCGGTGGCGGCGGTGGCGACGACAAGAAGCCGCTCGATGACTGGCCCCACGTGACCAGCGCGATCGCGCCCGACAGCACCCAGGAAGCGCAGATCAAGGAGATCGTCGCGAAGATGTCGCTGGCCCAGAAAGTGGGCCAGATGACCCAGCCCAACATCGCCAGCATCACGCCGGATGAGGTGCGGCAGTACTACATCGGCTCGGTGCTCAACGGCGGCGGGGCCTGGCCCGGCAACAAGAAGACGGCCACCGTCGGCGAGTGGCTCGCGCTGGCCGACGCCTACTGGCAGGCCTCGATGGACACCGACATGGCGGTGAAGATCCCGGTGATCTGGGGCACCGACGCCGTCCACGGCCACGGCAACGTTTACGGCACCACCCTTTTCCCGCACAACATCGGCCTGGGCGCGGCGAACGACCCCGAGCTGATCGAACGCATCGGCACGGCCGTGGCGAAGCAGGTGTCCACCACCGGCATCGACTGGACCTTCGCGCCCACGCTGGCGGTGGTGCGCGACGACCGCTGGGGCCGCACTTATGAAGGATTCTCCGAGCACCCGGACATCGTGAAGGCCTACGGCGGCCGTTTCGTGACCGGGCTGCAGGGCAAGTTCGCCGCCTCGGGCCGGCCCACCGTGGTAGCCACCGCCAAGCACTTCATGGGCGACGGCGGCACCGACCAGGGCCGCAACGCAGGCGAGACCAAGGCCACCTTGGCGGAGATGATCAACATCCACGGCGCGGGCTACTACTCGTCCCTCGAGGCGGGCGCGCAGACCGTGATGGCCTCGTTCAACAGCTGGACCTTCCAAGGCAACACCAAGGATGGCCAGCCGCTGGACTTCAACAACGCCAAGATGCACGGCAACAGCTACATGCTGACCGACGTGCTGAAGAAAAAGATCGGCTTCGACGGCCTGGTGGTCTCCGACTGGAACGGCATCGGTCAGGTGCAATACCAGGACGCCAGCGGCAACACCAAGAGCTGTACCAACGCCTCGTGCCCGCCCGCCATCAACGCCGGCATCGACCTGGTGATGGTGCCGGACGAGTGGAAAGCCTTCATCGCCAACACCATCGCGCAGGTCGAAGCGGGCGACATCCCCATGTCCCGCATCGACGACGCCGTCACCCGCATCCTGCGGGTGAAGATGCGCGCCGGGCTGTTCAAGCTCGACGGGGGTGCCGCCGTGTCGGTCAAGCCGTCCATGCGCCCGGGCGCGGGTGACCCGAGCGCCCTGCTCCACCGCGACCTGGCCCGCGAAGCGGTGCGCAAATCGCTCGTGCTGCTGAAGAACGATGGCGGCGTGCTGCCGCTCAAGCGCGGCGAAAAGATCCTGGTGTTGGGCCGCAGTGCCGACAGCATGTCGAACCAGACGGGCGGATGGTCGCTCACCTGGCAGGGCACCTCGAACACCAATGCCGACTTCCCCTACGGCGACACGGTGCTGGCCGGCATTCGCGACGCCGCCGGTGCCGCCAACGTCACCTACGCGCTGGATGCCACGGGCCTGACGCTGACCGACTACAAGGCGATCATCGCCGTCATCGGCGAAACACCCTATGCCGAAGACGCCGGTGACATCGGCCGGACCGGCACGCTGGAACTGGCGCGCCGCTTCCCGGCCGACCTGGCGATGCTCGACGCGGTCGCCGGCCAAGGCGTGCCGGTCGTCACCGTGCTGCTCAATGGACGCCCGCTGTGGGTGAACAAGGAGCTGAACCGCAGCGACGCTTTCGTGGCAGCCTGGCTGCCGGGCACGGAAGGCAAGGGCGTGGCGGATGTGCTGTTCCGCAAGGCCGACGGTTCGGTGAATGTCGACTTCACCGGCAAGCTCTCGTTCTCGTGGCCCAAGTCAGCCTGCCAGACAGCCGTCAACAAGGGCGACACCAACTACGACCCGCTGTTCGCCTACGGCTATGGGCTGAGCTACGCCAAGCCGGGCAGCGACGTCGGCCACACGCTGGACGAGACGACGCCCGAGCTGGGTTGCGGCCAGAGCGGCAACACGGGCCCGGCCGCCAGCGAACCGCTGGAGGTGTTCAACCAGGTGCAGAGCGCCACCTTCCCGCTGTTCATCGGCTCATCGCCGAACTGGTCGATCCCGGTGGGTGATGACCTGAACGCCAAGCTCAGCACCGATGACGCCACGCTGACGCTGGAAACCACCCAGATCAACACCCAGCAGGATGCGAAGAAGGCCACCTGGACGGGCCTGGCCGAGATCAAGGCGATGGCTGCGGACCCCGGCTCGCCGGGCACGCGCCACCCGCAAGACTTGATGGGCTACGTGCACCCGGATGCCAAGGCCGTGCTCGCGTTCGACGTGGTGGTGCACCAGGCGGCGGCGGGCAACGTGAAGATCCGCATCGACTGCGGCTACCCGTGCCGCGGTGAACTCGATGGCACCACGGTGCTGAACGGCTTGGCGCTGAACACCAAGTCGACGGTCAAGATCCCGCTGTCGTGCTTCGCGAATGCGGGCGCCGATTTCAGCGCGATCGACACCGCCTTCCTGGTGCAAACCGACAAGGCCTTCTCGGCCAGCTTTGCCCGCATCCGCTGGCTGGTGGATGCCACCGGCGATGCCGACACCCGCACCTGCGAAGAGTTCGTGCCGCCCGCGCCACCGACCATCGACCCGCTGCCGGGCCCGAGCGCGACGCTGCTTGGCCCCAACGGCTTCTACGGCGATCTGGCGATCGACTCCTGGTCGAGCAACGGCACGCACGTGGGCTGGACGGTGACCGCTGGCGTGCTCGACGCCACGTTCGCGGCGGATGGTGGCAACGGCACCTTCAACTTCAAGGGCAGCCCGATGAACCTCAGCAACTACGCGAACGGCAAGCTGCAGTTCGACGTGGCGGTGAGCACCTACGGCGCCAACACCCAGGGCCTGGCGATCAAGATGGAAAGCCCGGGAGATGGCTGCCGCAACGTCGACTACGTCCTGCCCGACGCGGTGAAGCCCCCGGCCGACGGCGAGTTCCACACCATCACGCTGAACATCGCCGACGTGGCCGGCGCCAAGAACGCCGACTGCTTCACCCTCGACAACATCGTCGTGCCCTTCGGCATCTTCCCCGTCTGGGACGACCAGCAAGGGGTGGCGTTCCAGGTGAAAAACGTCCAGCTGAAAGTGAACTGACGGCGCATCGGGCCGACGACATGTCGGCCCGCGTCCGCCCCTGGTGAACGCCAGGGGCGGCAGAAGGCCACGACGCAGCTCAGGCCACCGTGCAGGTCACGCGATGTTCGTGAGGCCCCCTTCGGCGTCCGGCAGCACGCCACCGCGCTCGCCGGGGAAGGGAATGGTGCGCAACGCCATCTCGGCGCTGTTCAACGAGCCCTCGATGAAGCCCTGGTAGTCGGAGTAGGCCTCGCCGACGATGTGCACGTTGCGGGCGCCGCTGCCGAAATCAAAGGCCTTGAAGGCCTCCATCACCTTCCACGAGCGAACGCCCGGCTGCCAGCCGTGGTTGGCCGCGCCGTACGGCGCCCGAGCCCAATCGCGGATGCCGTAGGTGATGATCGACTGGCGCACATGCGCCGCCGCTTCTTCCAGGCTCATGTGCTCGAACATGCGCCGCGCCTGATCCGTGAGGTTGATGATCGGATCCCCCGCGGCCGCATCCGCCTCGGCCTGAGCCGCGGTCGCCTCCAGCGCCCGCTTCACATCGCGGGCGATGAACAGCGCAAACGCATCCACGATGCGCGCGTTCTGATCGACCTCGGCGCGGTCATGCCGCTGGGTGTCCGTCACGTAATGGCGCCAGAACTCGGTCGATGGCCGGTCCATGTACAGCAGCACCATGCCGTGGCCATCGCGGTCGTCTTCGCGCGGGCGTCGGAAGTAGTGCACCTCGCGTGTCGGCATGCAGTGGGCATGCTGCTGCGGCGGCTGATCGTAGTCCCACCACGGCGCGTTGCTCACCAGGAACACCTTCAGCATCGGAAAGCCGTTGACGCTGTCGAGCTGCTCTTCGATGTGCCGGGGCAGGCACGACGCGAGCTTCACCAGCGGCAGGCGAGGCAATGCGAGGACAAGGCGCTCGGCCCGCAGCTGGGTCACGCCACTTTGCGTGCGCACGTCGAGCAGCAGCGTGGTGCTGCCCAAGCCCACCGGCCGGAAGCCCAACAAGGTGTGGCCGCCGGCCAGTGTCACGTTCGGGTGGCGACGCAGGCCGGAAAGCATCTCCTCCGTCAGGCGTGCGGAGCCCCCTTCGATGCTGGCGAGCTCGCGGCCCACCGTCTTCAGCGCCCGCAGCCACCAGATGATCCACTCGATCGCGTTGAGGTTCTCCGGGATCATGTGATAGAAGGTGCCGGTGTCGCGCAGCTTCACCAGCGCCCGGTGGCTCAGGATGCCTTGCGCCGACAGCGCGTTCCAGAACCCCATGGCCCACAGCGGCTGGCCGTGCAACTGCGCATGCTTGCGCAAGCGCATGTAGTCGTCCTCGGTCAGGCTGTCGATCCAGGCTTGGTCGTCCTGCGCCCGGCCCATGATCAGCATGATCCCGCGCTGCAGCAGCTGCAGCGAGTTCAGCCCCTGCTCTTCCGGCGGCAGCTCTTCATCCGGCGCCACCGTCGCGTCGGCGCTGGGCCCCGAGAACGGCACCAGGCCCACCCCCAGCTCGGCGCACAGCGACGCGAACCGCGGCTGCAGCGTCGGCTCGAACCGCATCGGCCCCATTTCGGCGATGAAGCCATCGAGATCTTCCGTTTCGATGCGCCCACCCCAGCGATCGGACGCCGCTTCGAGGATTAACACCCGGTGCCCGGCGTCCGCCAGCCGCCGCGCGCAATAGAGGCCGGCAATACCGCCGCCGGCGATGACGATGTCTTGTTCGGTCATGGCGCGGATTGTCGGACTTCACCTCGCGACGAGAAAGGCATTCGGCCGCGACATTCTCTTCAGATGCGGGCGGGGAGTCTGCGGGGAGGTGAGATCGCCTGCTCCTGGAATCGCCTTCGCCGACAAAAGCGCGTCGCGTGTGAGCGAAAGAAACAGGGCGGTTTTGTGAAAGCGATGTCAGCGCAGGGTCGATATCCTGGGCCAATGCTCCCCTTGGCTCGCTGAAGAATGAACACCTGTCTCCTGAAGCTGATGATCGCGCTGGCGTGCCTTGCGGCCGTTCGCGCGCACGCAGGCAACACCGTGACGGTCAACCCCGACCAGACCATTTCGATCAACGGAACACCGTTCTTTCCAATCAGTGTCTATCTTCAATCCCACTGGGCTGGCGCCAAAGAACTTGGCGCCAATGTTGCCTCGCGCCCGTTTTGCGTGAACACGGATGCCATCCGAAAGGCAGAGCGCAAGCGCCTATACCTGCACTACACGGCAGGGCCCGGATGTGACGAAGAGAACGCTGAAGCCATCAGGCGTCGGCAGTCCCGCGCGTTCACTGCAAGTATCGAAGACGCCCGCGACTCCGATTTCATCTTGGGGTACGGCCTGCCCGACGAGCCTGTTTCAGCCAATGACCTGACCACTTCAGACACCGAGTGGGCCTACGGCATCTTCAAATCTGCAGATCCCGCACATCCCGTGTTCCTGACCGAGTACGCCAGCGACATCAGCGCCTACAGGGATTCAGCGGATATCTTCCTGAATGACGAGTACCCGTTCAACAACGACCCGGATCCTCTGTACGACGTCAAGTCGAAACTCTTGCGAATGAAGGCCCAGGTTTCTCCCAAACCGGTGTGGCTCATCATTCAGACTGGCAGCCAATTCGGCATGCCCACCAACCGACAGATCAGGGCAGAGACATACCTCTCGATCGCACTGGGTTCGACCGGGCTCATTTTCTACTCCTACGATGTCGAGGACGCCGGGGGTGTACACAACATCATGAAAGACGGAGACCGTCGATTCATGACCGACCTCGTATCGGAGTTGAAGGACTTCTCACCAGTGTTCCTGGGCCGTCGGAATCCAGGCCTGGTGTACCAATCGGCCCACATCGATGCCATTCTCCGGGACCACGATCCGAGCACGTATCTCATCGCCGTCAACAAGAGCGCCAAGCCCCAGCGCATCTCGTTCAGCCTTCCAGGCTTCGGCCATGCACTCGCCACGATCGTGGGAAATCCAGATGCAGGCAGTTCGAGAGCCGGACAACAGCTTTCCCTCGATTCAGCAGGTAACCTGTTGGATACGCTGCAAGGCTTGGAAGCGGTGGTTTACGAGATTGATCGAACCCATTCGTTCGGCGGCAGTGCTCTGCAGGCGCCATTGGCGCATTGATCAAAAGCTCATCACGAACGCCGCGCCGCCTTCGAGGGGGCGCACATGTCGCACCCGACCGCCCATGCCGTGCACCAGTTGGCGCACCACCGTCAGGCCGATGCCCTGGCCGCCTTCGCGGGCACTGAAGAAGGGCAGGAAGATCTCGCGCTCCATGCCCGGTGGCACGCCGGGGCCGTTGTCGCGCACGCTGATCTGCAGTCGCCCACCACGCCCCTGGCGGGCCTGCACCCACAGACGTGGCTGCGGCAGATCGGCGGTGGCCTGCTCGGCGTTGGTGAACAGCGCCAGCAGCGCCTGCTCAAGCTGGCCTTCATCGGCCTGCAGCCGCAGCCCTGGCGAACCCAACTCGAAGCTGGCCTCGCCCCCGCGCGCTCGCCATGCGGGGCCGACAGCCTGGTCCAGCCGCGCGAACAGCGCCTGCAAGTCCACGGGCGCCATCACCGGCTCGGGCCAACGGCTCACCTGCCGGTAGGTGGTGACAAAGTTCGACAGGCTCTCAGCGCGCAACGCGATGGCGTTCAGGGCGGTGCGCAGCTCGGCCTCGGTGCCCGGCTCGTCGAGCAGCGTCGCGGCCGTCTGGCTCAGGCTCTTGATGGGCGTGAGCGAGTTCATGATCTCGTGGGTCAGCACTTGCACGAGCTGGCGCCAAGCCAGGAGGGACTCTGTCTCCAGCTCGTGCTCCAGCGGCACCAGGGCCAGCAGCACCTGTTCACGTCCGTCCAGCGCCAGGGGCTGGCGGCGCAGTTGCCAACGCTCGTTGCCGCGCTCCGAGTCGAGCACCACCGGCCCGCTTTCGGTGGTGCGCCGAAGCAGCGCATGCAAGGCGACCTTGTCCCGTACGCCGCCCGGCGCTTCCAGGCGCCGGGCGCGGCTGGTCAGCGGCTGAAGGGCCTCTGAGCCCAGCGCCCAGGCCGCCACCGGCAAGTGTTCGAGCTGCGCTTGCAGGCGGGCCACGTGAAGGCGATCGGGCGCAGGAGCGGCCTCGCTCAACTCGGCCGACCCGGCCGACCCAGCTACGAGGGTCGCAACGGCTGGCCGACGCGCCAGGGGCCAGGCCACCGCCACGCCGCACACCGCCAGCACCACCACCGCCACCCAGGCACGTGCCGAGCCCGCGGCGGTGGCTGCGGTGGCCCCTGCACCGGCCCACAGCAGCGCGGCAGCGAGAAGCCGGGTCCGTTCAAAGGCCATGCTTGTCGAGGCGGCGGTACAGCGCCGCGCGCGACAGGCCGAGCATCCGCGCCGCGGCGCTCAGGTTGCCCTGCGCCTCGGCCACCGCCGCCAGCACGGCGGCCCGCTCTTGCGCGACGAGCGACCGCGGCGCGTCGGTGCCTGCCACGGGCGCACTCGCCGCGTCGCCCGGTGCCTGCCCACGCTGCGCGGCCGCCTGCAGCGCCTCGTGGCAGGTGGCGATCAGCTTGACGTTGTCCCAGGGCTTGGTGATGAAGTCGAAGGCGCCCCGCTTGAGGGCCTGCACCGCGAGGTCGATGTCGGCGTAGGCGGTCATCACCACCACCACCGGTGGCTGCGGCCGAAGCAGCACTTCGGCCAACAGGCGAAGCCCCTGGGCGCCATCGGTCCGCCCCGGGCCAAAGTTCAGGTCGAGCAGCAGCAGTGGCGGACGGTGCTGATCGAGTGCGGCCGGCAGCTCGGCAGGCCGCCGCAGGCAGGTGACCGGGGCCACGCGGCGCTGCAACAGCAGTTGCGCCGCCAGGCCCACATCAGGGTCGTCGTCGAGCAGGAGGATGGATGCGTCGGGCACAGCCCGAATCTTCGCAGCAACGCTCACCCGCGCACATCAGGGTGTTCGGAAGCGGACAGGGGGCTGTTCACCGCCAAGGCGAGGCCCGAAGCTGCGACCCTCGATGAACCCGACCGCCCTGCCCCCGTCACCATCGCCCGCCAAGCATTTCAGCGGCGCGGCCATGGACCGCGCGCTGCAGCCCGCCCGGCCCCGCCTGCCGTGGCTGGTGGCGGCGGGCGCGGGGCTGGCGGCCCTGTTGGCGGTGCTGATGTGGTGGCGGCCGCATCAACTGCAGACCTTGACGACCCCCCAGTTGGCCGCGGTGCGGCAAGGCGTGTTCCGCGACGAACTGGCGCTGCGCGGCCGCATCGAACCATTGCGCTCCGTGCAACTGGATGCGCCAGAAGCGGGCCGTGTCGAGGCCGTGCTGGCGCACGACGGCGAACAGGTGAAAGAGGGCACGCCGCTGTATCGCCTGCACAGCCCCGAACAAGAGCAATTGCTGATGCAACGAGGCGCCGAAGTCGCCCAGCAGATGGCCAACGTGTCGGTCCAACGCAGTGCGCAGGCCGCCAGCCTGGCGCAGAACCGGCGCGAACTGGCCCAACTGCTCGCCGCCCAGCAGCAAGCCGAGGCCGACTACCAGCGACAGGCTCAGTTGGCCGATGCCGGTTTCGTCTCTGCGGCGGCGCTCGAGCAGGCCGAGCGCCAGAAGCGACTGGCTGCCCAGTTGGTGAGCCAGGCCGAGCGCGACCAGCGCGCCGAAGCCGAGACGCGTCAACAATCACTCGACGAGATGGCGCGCGCCGTACAAGGCTTGCAGCGCGGTCTGGACCTGCTGGCCCGTTCCCGTGACCGGCTGCTGCAAACGGCACCGATCTCGGGCCAGTTGAGCGGCTTTCAGTTGCAGCTGGGCGCCAGCGTGAAGCCCGGTGATCGGCTGGGCCGCATCGATGACCCGGCCGGCGGTGTGCAATTGGTGGCGGACGTCGACGAGTTCTACCTGCCCCGATTGCGGCCCGGCCTGTCCGCGACCACACCCCACGGCGATCTGACGCTGGCGCAGACGCTGCCGCAAGTGCAAGGCGGCAAGGTGCGCGTGCTGCTGCGCTGGGACGAGGCCGGCCACGCGAGGCAGTTGCACGCCGGCCAGGCCGTCGATCTGCGGCTTCAACTCGACCGCCCCACCCCTGCGCTGTTGCTGCCCGACGGCCCCGGCGTGCAGACCACGCTCTACGTTCGCCAGGGCCGAGAGCTGCTGCGCCGCCAGGTGCAACTGGGCCGCCGCGCGGCCGGCCAGGTGGAAGTGATTGCCGGCCTGCAGGCCGGCGATGAGGTGCTGATTTCCCAACCCCCATCAGAAGCCGAACGCTTCGCGTTGCCATGATCGAACTGAAGCAACTCACCAAGCGGCACCGCGCCGGAGACATCGAGACCACCGCGCTGGACGCGGTCGACCTGGTGGTCGAGGCGGGCGAGTATGTGGCCATCACCGGGCCTTCGGGCTGCGGCAAGTCGACGCTGCTGGGCCTGCTGGGCCTGCTCGATCGCCCCACCAGCGGGCACTATCGGCTGCAAGGCGAAGACGTCACCTACAAGAGCCCGCGCGAGCTCGCCGCCATCCGCCGCGGCCGCATCGGATTCGTCTTCCAAAGCTTCAACCTCATCGACGAACTGAGCGTGCGCGACAACGTGAAGCTCGCCTTGCGCTATGGCCCGCTGGCCGAGAAGGCCCAGCGCGCCCGTGTCGACGAGGTGTTGGAGCGGCTGGGTCTGTCACACCGGGCCGGCCACCACCCGAGCCAACTCAGCGGAGGACAGCAGCAGCGCGTCGCCATCGCGCGAGCCATCGCGGCGCGCCCCGCGCTGCTGCTGGCCGACGAGCCCACCGGCAACCTCGACAGTGCCCACGGCCTGGAAGTGATGAACCTGCTGCGCGAGCTGAACGCCGAGGGCACGACGCTCGTGATGGTGACGCACAGTGCCGAGCACGCAGCGCTCGCCTCGCGCAGCGTTCGCCTGCTGGATGGCCGCGTGCTGGTGGATGCCTGCGCGGAGCTGGCGGCATGAACGCGCAGGGCCGCTCCCAAGCGTTCATCCCGAAGTGCGAAGCACGTAGGGCAAGTCTGATCAGCGCGCCGGGCCGTTCCCAAGCGTTCATCCCTGAGTGCGAAGCATGGAGGACTTTCCAATGAACGCGCTGCTGCGCGACGCCTGGTCGGGTGTGCGCCACCGGCGCATGGCGGCGTGGGTCTCGGTGGCGGGCCTGACCCTCGCCTTCACGGCCAGCCTGCTGGTGGGCCTGCTCGCGATCGCGCTGGCGTCCACCGACCCCAGCATCCCAGACCCCGAACGCACCATCGTGCTCGATTTCAAGGGCAACCCGCCCGGGCAACCCAGCCCGTGGTTCACCGCCTCGCCCGTGTCGTTCGGCACCATGCTGCGCGAACGCGGTGCCCCGCTCGACCTGATCGCCCGCACCAGCGGCGACGGCATGGACGTGACCGTGGGCGATCGTCTGGAACAGGTGTTCCCTCTGCTGGCCGATCCGGAGATCGTGCCGCTGTTCGACCTGAAGCCGCTGGCGGGCGACCTGCGCGCCACGCTGGCCAGTCGGGATGGCGTGGCCGTCACGCCGCACCTCATCCGCCGCCTGTGGGGCGACATGCCGCCCAGCGAGGCCATGGGCAAGACCTTCGACGTGCGCGGCGTGGTCTACACCGTGACCGCGGTGGTGCCCGAGATGGACCCGCGCCACCCACTCGACCAGGGCGCCATGTACGGCCGGCCGCACGACCTGATCGCCGGCTTCGAATCACAAGCGAACTCCAAGAGCGAGGCCGAACGCCGAGGGCTCTACATGGTCAACGGCCGGGTCTACGCCAGGCTGCGTGACGGGGCCCGTGCCGATGACGTGGGCCGGTGGATGCGAGAGGCCTTCGTCGCCAGCCCGCTGTTCCAGGAGCTGCCGCCCGATTGGCGCACGGGTCGAGAAGCTGCGTACTTCCGCGGCCTGCCGTTGGCTCAGTTGCCTTTCGAAGGCGAGACGGCCGAGCTGACCTGGATGCTGGCCGGCGCGCTGGGCGCTGCCTGCGGCCTGCTGTTGCTGATGGCGGCGTTCAACCACATGAACCTGCAGGCCGCCAGCCTGCTGCAACGCCAGCGCGAAACCGCCCTGCGCCGCAGCCTGGGCGCCGATGGCGCGGCGCTGCTGCGGTTGTGGGGCTTGGAAGCCCTGCTGCCTCTGGTGGCCAGCGCCGCAGCCGCGTTGCTGCTGGCCTGGTGGGTGGCCCCGGCGGTGGCGAGCTGGATGAACCTGCCGTCCACCTTGCCCGTGGCCGACCCGCTGCCGCCCATGGCGCTGGCGGGGCTGGCCGCGGCGGTGCTGACCTTGTGGCCGCTGACTTTGGCCGCGCCCGCATGGCTGGCGCTGCGCCGGCCCGCCGCACCGGCGCTGCAAGGGCGAACGGCCAGCGAAGGGCCCTGGGGCCGCCGCGTGCGGCAGGCGCTTCTCGCGCTGCAACTGGGGGGCGCCCTGATGCTGCTTTCCTTGGCTGGCGTGCTCGCGGCGCAGCAATACCATCTGCTGCACGTCGATCGCGGGTTCGACCCGAAAGGCCGTCTGTGGCTCGGCGTGCTGATCAACCCTGAACTCGTGCCCAACCTCGATGCGTTCACTCAGGCCCTCGACCATCACCCCGCCGTGCTCAGCTGGGCGATGAGCGACATGCGTCCGGCACGCGACACCGATGGCGGGCGCAAGGAGCTGATCGTGAGTGCCAGCCGAGCACGCCAGGTGCTGCGCTTGAGCACCGTGTCACCGCGCTTCTTCGAGACCTGGGGCATGAAGTTGCTCGCCGGCCAAGCGCAAATGGGCCAGGGTGAAACCGCCATGGTGATCGACGCCAAGGCCGCGCAAATGCTGGGCTTCGCCTCGCCGCAGGCGGCGGTGGGTGCCCTGGTGACCGGCGGCGGCGGCTTTCTGCAGGAAGGCCAGGAACCCCGCCGCATCGTCGCGGTGATCGACAGTGTGAAGCTCGAGTCAGCCCGTGATCCTGCGCTGCCGCAGGGCTTCTTGTTGAGCGACCGACCGCAGTGGGACCTGAGCATCCACGGCCGAGACCTGGCAACGTTGCACCGCGTGGTGGAAGAACTCTGGACGGCCCACGGGCCGAAGGTGCCGCACACCGTGCAATCGGCCGAAGAGCAGTTGGGCGAGGTCTATGCGCAGGAGGCGCAGTTCACCGCCATGCTGGCGGCGGTGGCGCTGCTCGCCGTGGGGGTGGCCATGTCGGGCGCCTATGCCCTCGTGGCCGACACGCTGCGTCGACGCCGTACCGAGCTGGTCCTGCACCGCCTGCATGGGGCCGGCACGCTCGACATGGCGCGCCAGGTGATGGCTGAGTTCGCCCTGCCGGTCGGCGCGGCCATGGTGCTCGGTCTGCCGCTCGCGGCCTGGCTGGGTGAGCTCTACCTCGACGGCTTTGTCGAGCGCATCGGTGCCACCGCCGGCTTGTTCGCGCCGCTCGCGGCGGCGGCATTCGCCACCTTGCTCGTCACCACCCTTTCTGCCCTGCGCCACCTGCGGCTCGCTCTCGGGCTCGAACCGATCGAGGCGCTGCGGTGATCGATCAGGGGCGCACGTTTCGCGTCAGCGATCGCCTGCTGGGGCGGCTGCGTCGGCGGCTCGCCACGCACCCTTACCTGCCCGCCTCGCTGCTGGTCCACGGTGCCATGGCGCTGCTGCTGTTCAGCCTGCCTGGCCTGGGTGAACGCGAACAGGCGCGGGCGCAGGCGGTGGCCGCCGCACGCACCCAGCAGCAAATGGCCCAGACGGAGAGCCGAGAGCTGCGCCGGCGCGTGGAGCGCATGCAGGCCATCCGAGATCGCCTGGCCGACGCGGCCGGCGACACGCCGCCGCCACCGCTCGACCTGGACTCGGCATCGCCTGAAGCCCTGGCGCGGCAGGCAGCGGCGCTGTCGGCCTCGATCGACGCGGTTCAGCGCAGGCTGCGGGCCGAAGCCCTGGCGCGAATCGCCAACATGCCTCTGACCGAAGCCACCAAAGAGGTGGAGGCGATGTCCGCCCAGGCGCCCACCAACACGCCTGGCACCGACCCCAAGGCCTCGCCTGCCGAGACCATCGCGGCCCTCGAACAGCGGGCGAAAGACGCGCTCGAGGCGCAACGCGCGCAGATCGAGGCTCGGCGAGACGGCGTGCGCGTGGGCAGCACCGATCCGCGCATCTACGGCCCGGCCAAGGTGGCCGCCGTGGCCCCGCCGGCCCTCCCGGCCTCAGGATCGACCGGGCAGACGCTGCCGGCCGACGGCATTCCGCGATCGCGCCTGGAGCAGGTGAAGGCCATCTTCCGTGAAGGCGCACCGCAGGGGCGGGTGGGCGTGGTGGGTGTGCAGGGAGGCCGGTCGGTCAACCGCGAGACGGTCCGGGGCGTGGACGGCGGCTGGATCGCCCGCGCCGACGACCTGGCCCCCGTCGCGGGCAGCGCGGTGGTGGTGCCGGGCGGCAGCCTCGACCTCACCGGCCGCAGCACGAACCTGGTGGGCACCGGAACGTCCGGTCAGCCGAGCCTGGTGCGGCACCTTCAACCGTCGGCCGTCGACCCCGCCACCGTACGCACCGGGGGCGGAAGGGTGATCGGCGCCGGTGGTGTGTGGGCCAACCGGGTGTATCTGGACAGCTGGTACGTCATCGGCCCGTTTCCCGCCGAGGGCCGCGCACCGATCGATACCCCCCACCCGCCGGAAGAGGGGGTAGACCTCGACGCGGTCTACCGTGGCCTCGATGGCCGCACGCTGACCTGGCAATACGCCAGCCGCGGCTTCTACCCGTTCATCCCCCCCGATCGCGAGGAACGCGCGGTGTACTACGCCTACACCGAGCTGTACCTCGACGACGCCCGCGACGTGTGGCTGGACATCGCCGCCGACGACGATTCCAAGCTGTGGCTGGATGGCCGCCAGATCTGGACGGGCTCGCCGGGCGACAAGCCCTGGTTCCGACCGCCGTACTACCTGCCTGACGAGCAGGTGGCCAGCCTGGCGCTGGCCGAAGGCCACCGCCGGGTGAGCCTGAGCGCCGGCACGCACCGGTTGCTGGTCAAGCTGTTCAACGACAGAGACCGCACTTTCTTCTCGGTGGTGCTCGCACCGTAGGCCCACCGCTATCCGACACCTGACCTCCATGAAGGACTGACCGTGCAGTTCAACTTTCTCGAACAACTTGCCGCCGGTGGCGCCGGCATCTGGGTGATCGCCGCGCTGTCGGTGCTCGCCATCACCGTGGCGCTGGAGCGGTTCCATCGGTTTCGCACCAGCGCGGTGGCGCCGCCCACGTTGGTCGACGAGGTGGTTCCGTTGTGGCAAGCCGGCCAGTTCGATCAGCTCGATCAGGTGCTGAAGCAACGCGACAGCGTGCTGGCCCGGGCCCTGCAATTCGTGGTGTCACACCGCCACCGCTGGACGGCCGATGAATTGGCGCAGCGGGCCGGCGAGATCGCCTCGCGGCAACTGCGCGCCCAGCAGCAGCGCGCCTACCCGTTGGCGGTGGTGGCCACCGTGGCGCCCATCGTGGGCCTGCTCGGCACGGTGATCGGCATGATCGAAGCCTTCCACGTCATCGCGTTCACGGGCGGCATGGGCGACGCGTCGCTGCTGGCCGGCGGCATCTCGAAGGCGCTGGTCAACACCGCAGCAGGCTTGGCCGTCGCCCTGCCTTCACTCGGCCTGCATCACTATTTCCGCCACCGGCTCGTGACCAGCGGGCTGGCGATGGAAGAACAGCTCGAACGCATGTTCGACGCCTGCCTTCGCACCGGGAGCCACTGATGCGCATCGACCTGGGCGAAGAAGAGCAGCCCGAGATCAACCTGATCGCGCTGATCGATTGCATCTTCTTCCTGCTGATGTTCTTCATGGTGGCGACCTCGTTCAAGCACCAGGACGACAACAAGCCGCTGACCGAGCTGCCGATCACGCTGCCGCAGTCGGCGGTGTCGCTCGATCGCGCCACGGCCTCACCCGATGTGCTGGTGCTGGGCGTCGACGCCAAGGGCGGCGTGTATTGGGGCCGCGAACGGGTGACGCAGGCCGAGCTGCGCAAGCGCCTGCACGCCGCGGCGGCGAACAATCCCGCGTTGCCGGTGCGCATCGACGGCGACACCCAGGCCGCTTACCAGGAGATCGTTCACCTGCTCGATCTTTGTCAGTTCGAAGGCCTGACGCAGATCTCGATGCGCACCCGCAACGGCCGCTGATCGGGCCGGCCCCGGCAGACGGCGCGAGGGCCGCCCCTCCCGGTCGCTTCGCGGCGCCGGGGCACACTCAAGGCGTCAGAGCGGCGCGGCCAGATCCATCGTCCAGTAGCTGCTGTAGTCGGCACTGGTCGACGGGACGCAGGCCATGCCGATGTCCTTGTAGTGCGAGCTCATGATGTTGGCGCAGTGGCCGGGGCTCTTGATCCAGCCGTCCATCACCGAGGCCACGCTGTCGTAGCCGGCGGCGATGTTCTCGCCCGCAGAAGACCAGCGGTAGCCCGCATCGGTGATGCGGTCGGCCATCGAGCTGCCGTTGCTGCCGGTGTGGCTGAAGAAGTTGTTCTTCGCCATGTCACGCGAGTGGCCGTTCGCCGCACGTTTCAACTCGGTGCTCCAGGCCAGCGGCTTGGTCGCCGCGTACCAGGTGCTGCCGCAGTAGCGGCCGATGGCGCGGTAGTTGTTGGTCAGCTTCAGCACTTCCTGGCGGAAGGCCTTGGTGCCACTGTCGGCGCACTTGGCCGATGCCAGCACCTCGGCCGGCAGAGGCGCCTGCGCACCCGCGGCAGCCTGCTCGCCTGCACCGATGTTCAATCGCTGCACGTCACCCGCGGGGCCGGCTTGCACCGCCCAGGGCTGGGCCGAGACCGTGGCGGCGCGGCCTGCCGAGGCGGGCTCTGCCGCAAAGGTCGGCGCGGCACCGAAAACGGCCAGGCAGGCCGTGGCCGAGAGAACACAAAGGGACAAGACGGACGAGTTACGCATGGTGGCGGCTGGACGGCTGTGGTGTTGAAAGCGCTGTCGATCATCACACCTGGCCCGCCCGTCAGGCGCCCCCAGACGGTAAGCAAGCCTTTGAAATCGAAACAACGCCGCAGCCGTCGGTGGCCGACTGACATGGAGCACAGTGCGCCGAGAAGCCGTGGCGGGACCACTGAACGCCCAACACGGCGGTGACCCGGCGCTTTGTGAACGATCTTTGCAGGCCGATGAAGTGCCGATCGTCTGCCGAGGCGCAATGAGCGTCGATTCAGGATTGGCTCCTCAACGGCCCGCCACAATCGCCCGGCCGCCTGTTCGCCTGCTCGCCTGTTCGCCTGTTCGCCCGTGCACTCACTGAAAGCCTGATGCATGCCGTTCTATGCCCCTCGTCGCCCCGCCTCCTCCACGCCCGCACGCGCTTCCAGCGCGCGCACGACCTACGGCAATACCTGGTGGGGCGCCCAATGGCTGCAGGCGCTGACGCAGATCGACCATGAGAACCGCCTGCCCCGTGGGCGAACCTACGCCAATCGCGGCGCCGTCCTGCAGTTGCAGGTCAAGGGCAGCCAAGTGCGCGCGCAAGTCCAGGGATCGCGGGCGCAGCCCTACGTCGTGGAGATCAAGGTGCCACCGACACCCGCTGCCGATGCGGCGCGACTCGTGGAACGCCTGGCCACCGACCCCGGTCTGATTGGGCGGCTGCTCAATCGCGAGCTCGATCCTGCAGTGCTGGAGGAAGCGCGCCGGCTGAAGATCGCGGTCTTTCCCTCGCGCTGGAGCGATCTGCGGATGCAGTGCTCGTGCCCCGACTGGGCGGTGCCCTGCAAGCACCTGGCCGCTGTGGTCTACGTCCTCAGCCGCGAGATCGACGGCGACCCGTTCCTCGTCTTCAGCTTGCGCGGCCTCGACCTGCCCTCGCTGATGCGCGAGCACGGAATCCAGATCGACTCCGCCGCCGGGTCGGCGATCCCCAACGCGAAGGAAGTGTTGTTCGCGGCGTCTGCTCCTGCTGCGGCAAGTGGCGGCGACGCGGCACCCGATCCGTCGGCGCTCGCGCGCCTGGATTTCACGACCCTGCCGGACCTGCATGAGCCGTTGTGGCGCGTGCTGCCGGCGAGCCCGGTCTTCTTCCGCGGCGGCGACTTCCGCGCGGTCGCACAGCGCGTGATGGCACGCGTGGCAAAGCATGCCCTCCGGCTTCTGGACACCTCGCCGCCCACGGACGGCCGTGCCCCGATCCCGGAGGGCCGCCTGCAGCTTCTCGCCGATGCGCAGGGGCGGCTGGCCGTCACGGGCGCGCACCGCGCGGACGATGCGATCGAAGGTTGGTCCGAGCTGCTGATGTCTCTGGGCGAAGTGGCCCCCGCGCGCCTGCCGGATCTGCCGACCGAGCTCGCCGCGCTGCACACGATGCGGCTGCTGGCCCTGCACCTGCTCGCCCGGGGTGCGGTCGTTCCACAGGTGTTCCAGGTCGATGCCGGCACGGTGGCCTTGCGCTGGTGCGCGGCCGAACTCGATTCGACGGTCCGCGGCATGGTGGCCGCCACAGCAGGTGCCCTGCCGTCGAAACTCGTGCAGAAGCAGGCGGGACGCAGGAAGGCAGCACTCGATCCGGACGTGCAGGTGCGCCTGCTCTTGTCGGCGATGCTGGACCACTTCGTCGCGGCATCGGACGCTATCGCCGCGGAGAAGGCGGCGGGCGACAAGGTTCTGGCCCTGTTCTTCAAGACCGGGCGGGCCCGCTTCGATGGCCCGGGCGAAGCCGCCGTCGCGGTCGGCATCCATGCGTGGCTCGCGCGCCTGCACTTGGCCGCACGCTCACACGTCCCGGTGCTGAGCGTGGGAGAGCACGAGGACGGGGACGGTTTCGCGCTCTCTCTCGCCGTGGCGGAAGACGCGGCCCTGACCGACGCCCCGACGCCGCTGGCCCAGGTGCTGAAGAAGCCCTCCTGGGCCTCCCGCCGCGCCGAGGTGCTCGGCACCGTGGCGATGCTGGCCGAGTTCCATCCGCCCCTGAACGACTACGTGCGCCAGGGCGCGAAGGAGCCGCTCGTCGTGGAGCCCGAGGCGCTGCCTTCCCTGCTCTTCGACACGCTGCCCGCCCTGCGCTTGATGGGCATCCGCACACTGCTGTCTCGCTCCCTCGACCGGCTGCTGCGGCCTCGCCTTTCGATGCAGCTCAAGGCGAAGAGCGGCTCTACCTCGGGCCTCCTGGACACCAGCACCCTGTTCTCTTTCGACTGGAAGGTGTCGCTGGGCGATGAACTCGTCACGCCCGCGGAGTTCGAGCGCTTGCTCGGGCGCGCCACGGGCATCGTCAAGTTCCGCGGCCAGTACGTGTACCTGGATCCGTCAGAGGTCGAACAACTGCGAGCGCGCCTGACGCGACCGTCGCCGATGTCCGGCGCCGAACTGCTGCGCGTCGCACTGGCCGGCGAATTTGACGGCGTGCCGATCGGCCTGAACAAAGCCGCCGAGAAGGTTCTGAAGGAGCTCACCACGACGGCCCACGTGCCCTTGCCCAAGGCCCTCCGGGCCACGCTGCGCCCCTACCAGGAGCGCGGCTTCGCCTGGCTCTGGCGCAACGCCCGCATGGGCCTCGGCAGCGTCATCGCCGACGACATGGGCCTCGGCAAGACGCTGCAAGTGATTGCGCTGCTGCAACGCCTCAAGGAGGACGGTGCCCTCGACGACGGCCGCGCGCTGGTGATCGTGCCGACCAGCTTGCTGACCAACTGGCAGAAGGAGGTGGAGCGCTTCTCGCCATCACTGCGGGTGGGCGTCTTTCACGGAGCGAAACGCGAACTCGCCACCGCGCGGCCCGACGTGCTGCTCACCACCTACGGCGTCGCGCGCCGCGAAGCCGCGCTGCTCAAGGGCATGCGCTGGCGCCTGGTGGTGATCGACGAGGCTCAGAACATCAAGAACGCCGCGACCGCCCAGTCGAAAGCCATCAAGAGCATCCCGGCGGGCAGCTACGTCGCCATGAGCGGCACGCCCGTCGAGAACCAGCTCTCGGAGTATTGGGCGATCATGGACTTCGCGCAGCGCGGCTACTTGGGCGGTCCGACGCACTTCGCGCGTGAGTACGCCACACCCATCGAGGTGCACCGCGACGCCGCAGCTGCCGAGCGACTGCGCAAGGTGATGGCGCCGTTCATGCTGCGGCGGCTCAAGTCCGACAAGTCCATCATCAGCGACCTGCCGGACAAGGTGGAGCAAGACCAGTTCTGCACGCTCACCCGGCAGCAGGCAGCCTTGTACGAGTCGGTGGTGCGAGAAGGGTTGGCCAGCATCGAGGGTGAGTCGGACACCTTCCAGCGGCAGGGACTCGTGCTGCACATGATCCTGGCGCTCAAGCAGGTCTGCAATCACCCGGCTCACTACCTGAAACAGCGGGCCGCGGACGCCGCCGAGTCGGGCAAGGCCGAGCGTCTGATCGACCTCCTTGAGGAGATCCACTCCGCTCAGGAGAAGGTGCTGGTCTTCACGCAGTTCCGCGAGATGGGCTTGCTTCTGCAGGCGATGCTGCGCGAGCGGCTGGGGCACGAGCCGCTGTTCCTGCACGGTGGCGTCGCCAGGGGGAAGCGCGACCAGATGGTGGATCGCTTCCAGAACAAGCGCACCGACCGCGTCTTCCTGCTGTCACTCAAGGCCGGTGGCACGGGGCTGAACCTGACCGCCGCGAACCATGTCGTGCACTTCGACCTGTGGTGGAACCCGGCCGTCGAAGCCCAAGCCACCGACCGCGCCTACCGCATCGGGCAGCAGCGGCGCGTTCAGGTGCACCGATTCATCACCCGCGGCACCTTCGAGGAAAGGATCAACCTGATGATCCGGTCCAAGCGCGAACTGGCGGACATGACGGTCGGCAGTGGGGAGACATGGATAGGACAGTTGCCGCCGGAAGAACTGCGTACGCTGTTCAGGTTGGACTGAAAGGCAGCGTGCCAGCGGGGCCTGGCCAGCAACACTCTGTTGGCCGCCGCGTCTTGAAGCGGCGGCGTCGTCCCCCAGATGCTGCAGATGAAGCTGCACTGGAAACGCCCGCTGTTCTACGTGCTGTTGCCGATCTTCATCTTCCTGGCCTTCGTGGGCTTTCCTCCGCCCTTCGCACCTCCGCCGGCCACCCGGCCCGGCCAGGAGCAATCGGAAAAGGTCGACAAAGCCACCCGCGAGCGCCGTTGACCCCGGCCCCGCGGGGGGCATCAGCCCGGCAGCTCGCCCAGCGCCTGCCCGCACTGCGAGCAGAAGCGGGCGCCCGGCGAGGCGGCTGCGCCGCAGGCCGTGCAGAACCGTGCTGCTTTCGCGTGGGCAGCCTCCACCCGCAGCGCCTCGTGCTCGGCCGCGGCCGAGCCCAATGCCGAGCCGGGCGCCGCCTTGGCACCGGCGGCCAGGGCCCGCTCGCTGGCCTGCAAGCTGACCAGGCGCTGCTGGTCGGCCGCGGCGGCCGGCGCCACGAAGATGCTCTGGCGCCCAGCGAAGTCGGCCAGGTGGGCCGCGAGCTGCCGGGCTTCTTGCGCGGTACCGAACATGGCAGTCACCTGGCGCTGGTCGTCTTTGCCGAAGACGACCGATTCGATGCGAGCGCGCCAGACGCGCAGCGTCATTGATTCGACCCGCA
Organism: Ideonella lacteola; assembly: GCF_038066555.1. NCBI lineage: Bacteria > Pseudomonadati > Pseudomonadota > Betaproteobacteria > Burkholderiales > Sphaerotilaceae > Ideonella > Ideonella lacteola. The sequence continues at coordinate 35,572 of NZ_JBBUTG010000013.1, forward strand.
CGACCTCGTTGTCGCTGTGCAGTTGGCTGCTCAGCTGGTTGCCGGTGCCGATGCGCGAGGTCTGCCAGGTGCCCAACAACTCGACCCAAACCAGGACCGATTCGAAATTGAAACGGCCCCAGATGGCCGAGGCCGACTGGAAGCAGAACGCCGCGACCGCCAGGCAGATCAGCGAGTAGCCGACCGGGGCATGCCCCCAGTTCATCGACTCACCCGGTGGCAGGCTCGGGTCCAGGCTCTTCAGGTAGAAGAGCGCGAGCACCGTCGCCCCCACCACCAGCAAGGTGGCATACAGGTCCAGCAGCACCAGGCCGCGATGGCGCGGCATGCGCAAGGCGCCCAGCAGCGTGGGGGCGGTGGTGCCGCCCAGCGGCATCGGCTGCGACTCCTCCATCAACTCGCCGGCGAAGCGCCCGGCTCCGTCGGACGCCGGGGTATGCGGCTCCAGGCGGGTGTAGCGGCGATTCGGAATGCGTTCGGCCCAGCCGTCTTGCAGGCGACGGTCCAGCTCGGTGATCAAGGCCGCGGGCGGGCCGTTCATCGACAAGGTGAGCTGCTCCATGCTGCGCTCGGTGGCAGGCGGGCCATCCACCTGGGCATACAGGCTCAAAAGAATCAGGCCCACCGCGACCAAGGCCGCCCCGAGCAGGAAGAAGGCCTGGCCATGCAGGGGGATGGTGAGTGCGGGCAGCAGCCGGCCGGCAAAGCCCACCAGCACCGGGCCGACCACGGCCACCACCGCCAGACCGATCAGCCAGGCGCTGCTCATGCGGGCACGTTCGCCGGCATGCAGCGGCTTGAGCAGCACCACAGCCGCGAAGGCGAGATAGGCCGCCGCGATGACGGGTCGGGAATCGTCGGTTCCGAGCAGCCACCAGCCCACGACGAACGACACCAAGGTGGCCGCAAATGACAGGGCATTGAAGAACTGCGTCTGCGCCATCGCCTGCACCTTGAGCGGCGCCGTGATGAGCCAGGGCATGGCGTGGTACAGCAGGCCGTTCAGCGCCCCTTGTGGCTCGGGGTATTCGAGACCGCCTTGACGCAGCATCGCCTTGTATTGATCGGCCGCCGCGGAGTTACCGGTGGCCCCCACCGCCACCTCCGGCGCCAAGGAGGCCGGGCGGCCCCGCCCGAAGAAGAAGCGCAGGCGACGGGCCGCCCGCACCGAGAAGCCGATCGCTGCCGACAACAGCCCCATGCCCACCAGCACGGCCAAGGCGCCGTGGCCACCACCGTAGTGCAGATAGGCCCGGGCCCACACCAGCGCCGCCAGGCCACCGGCGCCGGTGATCAAGGCACACAGCAGCAGGAACGCGTTCTGCACCCGGTAGGGGTTGGGCAGCTCGAGCCGCTGGTTGTCGGAGCTGTAGTCGTACGCCATCACTTCATCCCGAGCTGATCGAACAGGAAGGCGAACACGTCGGCGTCCTGCTCGATCATCGACGACAGGGCCATGCCCTGCCCGTGCCCCGCATCACCGGCCACGCGCAGCAGCACGGGCCGGCCGGATGTGCTGGCTGCCTGCAGGCGCGCGGCCATCTTCAGCGTGTTGTGCGGCTCGACGCGGCCGTCGTGCATGCCGGTGAGCAGGAACACGGAGGGGTAGGCCGTACCCTCGACGACGCGGTGATAGGGCGAGTAGGCGTGCAGCGCCTTGAATTGCGCCGGGTCTTTCACGCTGCCGAACTCGGACACGTTGAACGCTCCGTTGGGCGACAACTCGACGCGCAGCATGTCGTACACGCCGACGTGGCCGACCACCGCACGGAACATCTCCGGCCGCTGAGTGAGCACGGCGCCCATCAGAAGGCCACCGTTGCTGCCGCCTTCGATGGCCAGACGCGCTGGCGAGGTGTAGCCCTTGTCGATCAGGTACTGCGCGCTCGCGATGAAGTCGTCGAAGACGTTCTGTTTGCGGGTGAGGTTGCCCTGCACATGCCACTCTTCGCCGAATTCGCCGCCACCTCGCAGGTTGGCCACCACGAAGACCCCGCCATGGCGCAGCCAGAAGGCGGTGCGCAAGCTGAACCGTGGCTGCATCGGGATGGAGAAGCCGCCGTAGCCGGTGAGCAGCAGCGGGCTCTTTCCATCCAGCTTCAGGCCCTTCTTGAACACGATGTTCACCGGCACCTTGGTGCCGTCCTTCGAGGTGGCGAACTCGCGGCGCACCTCGACATCGCCGAGGTCGACATCGCGCGGCGCCTCGCTGAGCGGCGTCTTCACCGGCGCGGGATCCGGTTGCTGCGAAGTGGGCCGGTAGCGGTACCACGCCAACGGGCTCACATAGCTCTGGCTGGCGAACAGCAGCTCATCGCCTTCCAGGGTCGGCCCGGCCATGGCGGTGGCCACCGCCTCGGCACCGATGCGGCCGAGCGGCCGGCCATCGAGCGTGAACGCGTGCAGCTCCTGCGGCCCACCGGCCAGGTACTCGAGATACAGCCGGCTGGTGGCCGGCGTGACCGCCGACACCGTCATCTCGCTTTCGGGCACCAACAGCTTCGCCTTCGCCAGCGACGGGGCGTCCAATGACCCGGCCACCACCCGGCCCCGCGGCGAGCCCTTCAGCACGATGGCGTACCAGCGCCCGTCGCGGCCCAGCACCACGCTGCGAACGCCGTCGGCGAAATCGGCCAGGCGGGTCCACGCCGTCTGGCCCGGCCCGCGCAGGTAGAAGGCGTGGTCCCCTCCATCGCCGTAGGCCACATCCGCCAAGAGGTAACGGCCGTCTTCGGTCGTGCTCAGGAAGGTCTCGGCAACGCGCGGGAACTCCTGCCCGATCACGTACTTGTCCTGGGCGATGGGGGTGCCGATCTGGTGGTACCAGACCTGCTGGTAGAAGTTGGCATCGGCCGGCGGGCGCTCCTGGCCCTGCGGGTAGCGGGTGTAGTAGAGGCCCTTGCCGTCGGGCGTCCAAGCGGCACTGCCACCGCCGGTGGGGTACTGCACCCTCGGTACGACGTCTTCGAGTTGCCGGCCGGTGGCCACCTCGAACAGGTGCAGCGTGCCGTCTTCGCTGCCGTTCTCGGACAGGCTCACCGCGACCAGACGGCCGTCCAGCGACGGCACATACCAATCGATGGCGGTGGTGCCCTTCGGGTTGAGCACATTCGGGTCGACGATGGTCTTCTCGGTGGCCATGTCCATCGGGTCGGTCAGCACCACCAGCTTGGGCTGATTGGCCGGAGGCTGCGACTTCATCGCGAACAGGCGCCCACCCGCATAGTGCAACTGGCGTCGGGTGACGGGTGCGCTGCCGAACAAGGTCTTCAGCTCGCCGACGATCGCCGCGCGGCTCGGCAGCGGGTCGAGCTGCGAGCGCGTCAGGGCGTTCTGCTGAGCCACCCAGGCCTCGACCGCCGGGGTATCAGTGGCTTCGAGCCAGCGGTACGGGTCGGTGACCTCCACACCGTGGTAGAGGTCGATCACCGGCTTGCGGGGCGTTTCGGGATAGCTCAGGCCGGCGGCACCGGCGGCGATGCCGGCCCCCAGGCTCACGCCTGCCAATGCCGATCGGATCCCGGTGGTCACGACGGTGCGCATGGTTCATCTCCTCTGTTTGACGCCGACGAGATGCGGCGCACGAAGCCGGGCATCGTAGCGGAGGTGGGCCGCTGGCCTGCCCGGCGCCCGGGCGCCGCGCTCCCGCCGTCGACACAAGGCGGCACGCCGACCGCGGAACGGCCGGCATGCACCGGCATAGGGCTTGCAATTCAATCGGTTCATGACGGCCCTGCCCACCCTGTTGCCCACCCTGCTCGTCGGCCTGTTGCTGGGCGTCCAGCACGCCACCGAGGCCGATCACCTGGCCGCGGTGGCCACGCTGGCCACCCGCGAGGGGGGGTGGCGCCAGGCGATGCGGCAAGGGGCGTTCTGGGGCCTCGGCCACACCTTGACCTTGCTGACATTCGCCGGCGCGGTGCTGGTGCTGGGCCAGGTGATTCCGCCGCAGGTGGAGCGCGGGCTGGAATCGGCAGTGGGCGTCATGCTGGTGCTGCTCGGCGCCGATGTGCTGCGCCGCGTCTGGCGGCCGCAGACGCATCTGCATGTGCACCGACATGGCACCCATGGTCGCCCAGAGCTGGTGCACCTGCACATCCATGGCCACGCCCCGGCCCTGCACACCACAGCCACTTCGCCAGAGCACGCTCACGCGGAGGCCGGCGGCTGGCCCCTGCGCGCACTGGCCGTGGGCATGATGCATGGGCTGGCGGGCTCGGCCGCCCTGTCGCTGATGAGCCTGCAGGCGGCACCGGCGCTGTCATTGGGGCTGTCCTACATCGCCCTGTTCGGCCTGGGTTCCATCGCCGGGATGGCCCTGCTGTCGGCCGCGCTGGTGGCACCGATGCGTCTGACGGCGCGGCACCTGGTGCCCTTGCAGCGCTGGCTGCAGGCCGGCGTCGGCGCGTTCAGCTGCGGGCTCGGTGCGTTCACGATCGTGCAGATGTCCGGCTGAAAGCTGACGGGCTGAACGCCTGCCCGGGATCGCCCACGTCGGCCGGCGGGGCGTCGGTGCGGACCGTCGGCGACATGGCCGTGGTCGAGCGCACATCGGCCGCCTGCAGCAACAGGGTGGCCGCCCACATCGACAGCGCCGCCAATGCGACCATCGACACGGCCATGCACACGGATTGGTGATCTTTCATCGGTCTTCTCCTTGGGGCCGGCGGCACTTGGCTGGCACCGGTGGTTCGGGTTCCCCAGGCCAATATCCCCCGCAGCTCGCTCTGCCCGTGACCATGGTGATGACCATGTGTGACACCACGTCGTGCGTGTCATCGTTTGTCATCACTGCGCCTGCCGTTGCCGCGGTGTCGCGACGCCGGCGCCTAACATGGCGACCATGAGTGACGCGCCGATCACCGTGCTGATTGCCGACGACGAGGCCGAGCTGCGCGGCCTGCTGCAGCGCTACCTGGGCGAACAGGGCCTGACGGTGCGTGCCGTGGCCGACGCCAGCGCCGCCGAACGGCTGCTGGGGCGTGAACGCTTTGACGTGCTGGTGCTGGACGTGATGATGCCCGGCGAAGACGGGCTGTCGCTGTGCCGGCGGCTGCGACACGCGGGTGAGACGGTGCCCATCCTGATGCTCACCGCCCGCGGTGACCCGGTCGACCGCATCATCGGCCTCGAAATGGGCGCCGACGACTACCTGCCCAAGCCATTCAACCCGCGCGAGCTGCTGGCCCGCATCCAGGCGATGGTGCGCCGGCAGAAGCTGCTGGGGGCCCATGGCGGACCGCTCGGCGACGAGCCGGTGCGATTTGGGCGCTACACGCTGCACGCGGCGCGGCGGCTGCTTGAGCGCGATGGCCAACCGGTGGCGCTGACCACCGGCGAGTTCCAGTTGCTGCACGCGCTGGTGATGAACCCGAACCGCCCGCTGGGGCGAGACCGCCTGATCGAGCTGGCCAAGGGCGCTGACCGCGAGCAGGACGTGACCAGCCGCAGCATCGACGCCCAGGTGATGCGGCTGCGGCGAGTGATCGAAGACGATCCGTCGCACCCCCGGCACATCCAGACGGTGTGGGGCCGCGGGTACGTCTTCGTGCCGGATGGCGGGGCCACCTGAGAGCGCAGACACGTCCGCATGACTTGGCTGCCCCGCACCCTCTTCCAGCGCAATCTGCTGCTGATCGTGGCGCTGATCCTGGTGGGCCAGATCGGCAGCGCCTGGCTGTTCCGAACCTTCGTCACGCTGCCACGCACCACCTTGCTGGCCGAAGGCACGGTGCGAGAACTGCAGGCCCTGGAGACGGGGCTGGGCGCGCTGCCGCCCGCCGAGCGCAGCGCCTTCGTGGCCGGCTTCAACGGCAGCGTGAAAAGAGCCGTCCAGCGCGGCGAGCCCCCGGCAGACACCGAGCGCTGGCGCGCCACACGGCTTCAAAGGCTGTTCTTGAATGAGGTCGGCGAGCGCTGGGCCCTCACGGGCCACACGCTGCAATGGCGCCCGCTGGCCGAGCCGGATGTGGGCCATGTCATCCAGGTGCGCCTGGATGTGCAGGGCCAGGCCTACTGGGTCAATCTGCCCGGTCTCCCCCCTGCACCAGTATTCAGCGGCGCGTGGCTCGCGGCCACCATCGCCACCGCACTGCTGGCGATCCTGGGGGCCTGGCTGATCCAGCGACGGATCAACCGGCCGTTGAACGACCTGGTGCACGCCTCCGCAGCACTGGGGCGTGGCGAGCGCCCCTCGCCGTTGCCGGTGGACGGCGTGCCGCGCGAAATCGCCAGCGTCTCACACGCGTTCAACGACATGGCGGTCAGCCTGGCCCAGAGTGAACGCGAGCGCTCGCTGATGCTGGCCGGCTTGTCGCACGACCTGCGAACACCTTTGGCCAAGATGAGGCTGGCCACCGAAATGCTGGACGGCCGGGCCGAAGCCGAGCTGCTGGGCACCCTCAACCGCAACATCGACGCGATGGACAGCCTGCTCGGCCGCTTCCTCGACTTCGTCCGAAGCAGCGAAGAAGACCGCGACGCGCCGGCACAAGCCGATCTGAACGCACTCGTGCAGGACGCCTTGACGCTCTGCCCGGCCGATGGCGTGCACTGGCAACCTGGCCCCCTGTCGGCGCGCCCGCTGCGACGCCAAGGCGTCATGCGCATGGTGCTGAACCTCGTGGTCAACGCGCAGCGCTACGGCGCGCCGCCGATCGAGGTGGCCACCGGCGAAGATGGCACCGCGCTGTGGCTGGAGGTGCGCGACCGCGGCCCCGGCATCCAGCCCAGCCTCGCTGAATCTCTCAAGCAGCCTTTCAAGCGCGGCGATGCGGCGCGCAGCGGCCCCAGCGGCGCCGGCTTGGGCCTGGCCATCGTGGAGCGTGTCGCGCAAGCCCACGGCGCACAGTTCCAACTGCTGCCTCGCCCGGGCGGTGGATTGGTGGCACGGGTGGCCTGGCCGGGTTGATTTCCACGCATGGGCGAGTACCTGCCGCCACACCGCGTGTAAAGCCGTGCTAAGGCTGAAACGGCGAGAACGTCATTTCGAAATCAATCAACGAACTTCGAAATTCAAACAAAGAAGATTTCACGCCCAAGTCTTTCGAAACCGATTCCACCGCGAAGCCCGTATTAACCCGCGCCGGGCAAGTCCTTGGTTGGGCCGACTTTTCACCCAGATACCTCGACTCGTATACTCGAAAGAGACCTGTCAAGAGGCACGCCCAATTTCGTATGGACAAGTTTCGAAAGCTTCGTATCGCGCCCATTCGAAAATTTCGCCGACGGAGCAGCACCCGCGTCCGCCGATCCCAGCGATGGCTGGCCACCCTCGGCTGCACCGCCGCCTGTGGCGTGGGCTACGCCAATGCCACAGCAGCTGCGCCGCTGCCCGCACCGGCACCGCTGACCACCTCCCTCCTCCCATCGCAGGCCTCGCCGCGCACCGACGTGATCGAGACCCCGGCCCACATCAACCGCCTCGCATGGGCCTGGCTGCGCGAGTTTCAGCGCGACCTGCAAGACGACTGCGACAACCGGCTGGAAGCCAATAACCGCTGAGGCGGGCTGCACCCGACGCGGCCCGCGCGGCCGACGCCCACCGTGGCCGACTTAACGCGCCGACTCCCCTCGTAGATCAGCCCCATCCCTGGGCTGTCTCGACCGCAGAAAATGGACGCTTTGCGGATCGCAGACGTCAGGGACGGTATGAAGAGGGACCACGACAAGAATATCTGGGGCCGTTTGGCCCTCAGCGTGTTGCTCTGCACGGTACCCATCATCGCGGCCGCTGCGCCGGCCCACCCGGCGACAGAAAGCTCTTCCAATGAAGATCTGGACGTCGGCATCACGATTGATCCAGCGCCGCAACTGGCAGAGTCTCTCGACGACATCAAGGCGCTCGCGAAGCAAGGCGATGCATTGCACCAGCTTTACCTCGGCTTGCTGTACGAAATGGGCGAGAAGGGGCTGCGCCCCCATGCGGGCGAAGCGCTGAAGTGGTACACGCTCGCGGCGGACCAGGGGTCCCCCAGGGCGATGTTCCGCCTTGCCCAGCTGTATCGCACCGGCAAGGGCGCCCCCGCTGATGTGAATCGCGCCTTCGCCCTCTACCAACGCTCAGCCGAACTGGGAGACCTTTGGGGCATGGCTGGGCTGGGCTTCTGTTTTCAGTTCGGGCATGGCGTTCAGGCCAATGAGACAGAAGCCGCACGGTGGTATCGGTTGGCGGCGGAAGGCGGTTCCTCCTTCGCACAGGTCCAACTGGCTTCCTTGCTGGAAGCAGGGGTCGGCGTCGCCAAAGATGCGCAGGAAGCGCTGACTTGGTATGAACGCGCGGCCGACCAAGGCGACACCTCAGCGATGGTGCAGTTGGCCTACGCCTACGCCCGCAAAGAAGAGGCCCGGCGTGCCTTCGACACGATCCAGCGCGCGGCAGAGCTCAACGACCCCAGCGCTCAATCCGGCCTGGGCATGTTCCTGCTGGAAGGATACGGCGCGCCGCAAGACCGGCAGGCCGGCGTTCAGTGGCTGAAAAAGGCTGCCGATCAACGCTATGCGCCAGCTCAATACGAACTGGGCCTGCTGCACGCCCGCGGCAACGCTGTTCCCCAGAGTGACTCATCAGCTGTCAGGTGGATGGAGCGGGCAGCCGAGCAAGGCCACATCGCAGCCATTCGCGAACTCGGCTACTGGTACCAGGCTGGCAGCCACGTTCGCAAAGATGTGGAAGAGGCTGTTCGTCTCTTCAAACGGGCCATCGACCTGGGCAGCACGGAAGCCTTGGCCGATCTGGCGTGGCTCTACCAGACCGGCACAGGCATCAAGCGGGACCACGCTCTCGCCATCAAGCTCTACCGTCAGGCCGCTGAACGAGGCAATGCGCGAGGCCAGAACGGCCTGGGAGTGGCGTACGCCGATGGGTTGGGTGTCGCCATCGATCCCGTCGAGGCGTTGAAGTGGTACCGCCTCGCCGCTGAGCAGCGCAACTCTGCTGCCGCATTCAATCTCGCGCAAGCCTATCGACGGGGCTCTGGCGCAGACCAAGACCATCCAGAGGCCATTCGCTGGTTCAAGGTGGCTGCCGAAACCGGCGACATTGATGCACAGCTCTATCTCGTCGAGTCGTATCGGGCGGGCAAGTTCGTCACCAAGGATCCTCAAGAAGCTGTGCGTTGGCTGCGCCTGGCCGCCGAACAAGGACACGTCGACTCGATGATCGACATGGGAACGGCCTACCAGGGCGGCCTTGGCGTGCAGCGCGACTTGAAGGAAGCCGCCCGTTGGTACCAGTTGGTCAGCGATCGCGGCTTCCACCGGGGCACGGTCGCCTTGGCCCTGCTCTACCTGTGGGGCGGCGAGGGAATGGATGCCAAGCCCGAAGAAACCGTGCGGCTGCTGAAGAAGGCTGCCAACGCGGGCTATGGCGGCGCGATGGGCTACCTGGGCGCGTGCTATGAGCACGGGCACGGCGTGGCTGTTGATCAGTCGACCGCATTGAAATGGTATCGACACGGCGTCGATGAAAGCGATGCCGTCTCCCTGAACAACCTCGCTTGGCAGTACCAGGAAGGCCAGGGTGTCAAGCAGGACTACGACCAGGCCATCAAACTCTATTCGCGCGCAGTCGCGCAAGGTGAACGCCGAGCGATCAACAACCTGGGCCAGCTGTACGAAAACGGCCGAGGCACCCCGAAGGACATGGTCGAGGCGATCCGCCTCTATCGACTCAACGCCGACAAAGGCGAAAGCTGGGCGCAAAACCACCTGGGCCAGATGTACAAGGCGGGGCGTGGTGTCGAGAAAGACTTGAAGCTCGCGCTCGAGTGGTTCAACCGGGCTCTCGAGCAGCGCAATGGCAACGCGATGGTGGAGATCGGGCAACTGCATGCCGAAGGTCTGCACCCGGACAGCGGCGGCATAGCGGAAGCCGTGGCCTGGTATCGCAAGGCCGCGCAGGAAGAAAACGCCGAAGGGCAATACCGGCTGGCGATGGCCTATCTCGAAGGCCAAGGAATCGAGCGGAACGACGCCGAAGCCGGCAAATGGCTGTCGTCCGCCGCCAAGCTGGGGCACGAAAAGGCGTCGGCGCTGCTGAAGGAGCGCCCCGAACTGCTCAAAAGCTGAGCGCCGCCGCCAGCGCAAGGGCGGGTGGTCGTCAGCAAACCGCCACATTTGCCCGCATTCGCTGTTGTCTCCAGCCATCGGTGCCCGCGTCGGCCATACCCAGTGTGGTGTGGCGGGCGTAAGCTGCGGGCCGGCAGTGGGACTGCCGGCTACAGAACAATATGGAGACCGACGAATGAGTGCATCCACCGATTCGCTGCGGCGCGACCGCCTGAGCGCCGTCTTGTCCATCGCCGCAGCACGATTGGCCCCCGATCGGCAGGCGTTGTTCGAGAGCTTCGCGCGCGAGTGCTTCCGCCAGCTCGACTCCGACGATCTTGCCGAGCGAACGCCCGAAGACCTCGCCGGTGCCCTGCTGTCGCACTGGCAGTTCGGTGCCACGCGAACCCCCGGTGGGCCGAAGGTGCGGGTGCTGAGCCCCACAGTGGCCGAGCACGGCTGGGCCTCGCGGCACACGGTGATCGAGCTGGTCAACGACGACATGCCGTTTCTCGTCGATTCGACCTCGGTGGAGATCAATCGCCAGGGCATGACGCTGCACATGATCCTGCATCCCATCTTCCGCGTGGAACGGGCGGCCGATGGCAGCCTCTCGTCCATTGCCGCCGGAGCCGACGCCGGCGCCGGCGCGCGCGAATCGTGGATGCATATCGAGGTCGACCGTTTGGTGGATGCGCAGCAGAAGGCCGCGCTGGTCTCGGGCATCGAGAAGGTGTTGTCGGACGTGCGGTCCGCCGTCGACGACTGGAGACCGATGGTGGCGCGGCTGCACGAGGCCATCGCAGAACTCGGCCAGGCACCCGACGTGCTGCCGGCCGCACAGGTCGCCGAGGCCCGAGCCTTCCTCGAGTGGCTGGCTGACGATCACCTCACCTTGCTGGGCTATCGGCAGCACGAGCTGGTGAACCTGGCAGGCGACAGCGCATTGCGGCTGGTGACGGGCAGCGGTCTGGGCGTGCTGCGCGAATCCGAGGCGGAGAAGACGTCATCCGGCCTGTCGCAACTGCCGGCCAATGCACGCGAGCTGGCCCACGCCCCGACGCCGGTGCTGGTCGTCACCAAGGCCAACACCCGGTCGACCGTGCACCGCCCGGGGTACACCGACTACGTGGGCGTGAAGCGCTACGACAAGAACGGCAAGGTGATCGGAGAGCACCGCTTCGTGGGCCTGCTGACCTCCACCGCCTACAGCGCTCGCGTGGCCGAGACGCCGCTGCTTCGCGGCAAGGTGGAAACGATCGCCCAGCGCGCCGGGCTGCCCCCCGGTGGGCACTTGGCCAAGGCGCTCACCCACATCCTGGAGACGTTCCCCCGCGACGAGCTGTTCCAGATCAGCGACGACGAGCTGTATGAGACCGCGCTCGGCATCCTGGCGCTGGGAGATCGCCAGCGACTGCGCCTGTTCGTTCGGCAAGATCCCTTCGACCGCTTCGTCTCGTGCCTGATCTACGTGCCGCGCGAGGCCTACGCCACCGATCTGCGAATCAAGTTCCAGCGCATCCTGATGGAGGCCTTCGCGGGGACGAGTGCCGAGTTCGATGTGCTGCTGAGCGACACGGTGCTGGCGCGCATCCATTTCACCGTGCGCACTACGCCGGGCCAGATCCCGGTGGTGGATCGGCGCGAGCTGGAGCGCAAGCTGGCCGACGCGGCCCGGCGCTGGGACGACAGCCTGCGCGACGCGCTGACCGAAGCCGAGGGCGAAGCGCGCGGCATCGCGCTGTTCAAGGCGTGGAGCACGGCCTTCCCGCCCGAATACCGTGAACGGGTGCAAGCCCGTGCGGCCGTGCCGGATGTGCGCGCCGTCGCCGCCTTGTCGGCCACGTCGCCGCTCGGCCTGGCGCTCTACCGGCCGCTGGGCGCCGGCCCCACTGCGCTGGGCTTCAAGGTCTACCGCCTGGGCGAGCCGATCGTGCTGTCGGACAGCCTGCCGATGCTCGAACACATGGGCGTGCGGGTGCTGGGCGAACAGAACTACCGCCTGAAGGCCGATGGTGCCTCCATCTCGCTGCACGACTTCGACCTGCAGGCCCACATCTCGGAAGAGATCGAGGCCGAGACGCTGTCGCGGCTCTTTGAAGACTGCTTTGCGCGTGTCTTCAAGGGCGATGTTGAAAACGACGACCTGAACCGCCTGGTGCTGCGCGCCGGCTTGGCCGCCGACGAGATCGTGGTGTTGCGGGCGTATGCGCGCTACCTCAAGCAGATCGGCTTTGCCCTCTCGCAAGGTGCGGTGGAAGCCACGCTCACGGCGCACCCACGCATCGCGCGCATGCTGGTTCAGCTGTACAAGCTGCGCTTCGACCCACAGGGGCGCGACGACGATGCGGCGGCCTCGCAGGTCAATGCGATCGAGCAGGCACTCGACCGGGTGAGCAACCTGCAGGAAGACCGGGTGCTGCGGCAAATGCTGGCGCTGATCCGGGCCACGCTGCGCACCAACTTCTGGCGCACTGGCGTGGGCCACTCCGGCGCGCCTGGCCCACGGCGCTCGTTCTTGAGCTTCAAGTTCGAATCGGCCAAGGTGCCCGGCTTGCCAGAGCCCAAGCCGCTGTACGAAATCTTCGTCTACTCGCCCCGCTTTGAGGGCATCCACCTGCGGGGTGGCAAGGTGGCGCGCGGTGGCCTGCGTTGGTCCGACCGGCCGGAGGACTTCCGCACCGAGGTCCTGGGCCTGGTGAAGGCGCAGATGGTGAAGAACACCGTCATCGTGCCGGTGGGCTCGAAGGGCGGTTTCGTGCTGAAGAAGGCGCCGCCCGCCACCGACCGCGACGCCTTCATGAAGGAAGGCATCGCCTGCTACCAGGACTACCTGCGCGGACTGCTCGACCTGACCGACAACTACGCCGGGGGCACCGTGGTCGCGCCGCCGCAGGTGGTGCGCCTCGATGCGGACGACCCCTACCTGGTCGTCGCGGCCGACAAGGGCACGGCCACCTTCTCCGACTACGCCAACGCCGTCAGCAAGGAGTACGGCCACTGGCTGGGCGATGCCTTCGCCTCGGGGGGCAGCGTGGGCTACGACCACAAGGCGATGGGCATCACCGCCCGTGGCGCGTGGGAAAGCGTCAAGCGCTTCTTCCGTGAGCGCGGCACCGACATCCAAACGACTGATTTCACCGTGGTCGGCGTGGGCGACATGTCGGGCGACGTGTTCGGCAACGGCATGCTGCTGTCGCGCCACATCCGCCTGGTGGCCGCCTTCGACCACCGCCACATCTTCATCGACCCGACGCCGGATGCGGCCACCTCGTTCGCAGAACGCGAGCGGATGTTCAAGCTGCCCCGTTCGTCATGGGCCGACTACAACCCCGAACTGATCTCGGCCGGCGGCGGGGTCTGGGCACGCTCGGAGAAATCGATTCCGATCTCGCCGCAGGCACGGCAGGCGCTGGGCATCGAGGCTGAGCGCCTCACCCCCACCGAGCTGCTGTCGGCCATCCTCAAGGCGCCGGTCGATCTGCTCTACAACGGCGGTATCGGCACCTATGTGAAGGCCTCCACGCAGAGCCATGCAGAGGTGGGTGACCGCGCCAACGATGCGCTGCGGATCAACGGACGCGAGCTGCGCTGCAAGGTGGTCGGCGAAGGCGGCAACCTGGGCTTCACCCAGCTCGGCCGCATCGAGGCCGCGCTGAACGGCGTGTCGCTGAACACCGACGCGATCGACAACTCGGCCGGCGTGGACACGTCGGACCACGAGGTCAACATCAAGATCCTGCTCGGCCTGGCGGTGGCCGACGGCGAGATGACCGAGAAGCAGCGCAACGCCACGCTGGCCCAGATGACCGACGAGGTCGCCGCGCTGGTGCTGCGTGACAACTACTTCCAGACGCAGGTGCTGTCGGTGACCCATCGCCTGGGCGGGCGATTGCTGGACCAGGAAGCGCGCTTCATGCGTTTTCTTGAGAAGGCCGGCCGCCTGAACCGTGCGATCGAGTTCCTGCCCACCGACGACGTGATCGCCGAGCGCGCAGCCCACAACGTGGGGCTCACCACCCCCGAGCGGGCGGTGCTGCTGGCCTACTGCAAGATGTGGCTGTTCGACGAGATCATCGCGTCAGATCTGCCGGAAGACCCGTGGATCGGCACGGCGCTGGCGCGCTACTTCCCGACATCGCTGCGCCAGAGCATGGCCAGCTACATCCCGCGGCACCCACTCAAGCGCGAGATCGTCGCGACGCACGTGCTCAACAGCATGGTCAACCGCGTGGGCAGCACTTTCGTCCACCGCCTGGCCGACCAGACCGGCGCCAAGCCGGCGCAGGTGGTGCGCGCCTACCTCTGCACCCGTGAGGTGATGGGGCATGTGGCCTTGTGGGAGCAGGTCGAGGCCCTGGACAACATCGTCCCGGATGCGGTGCAGTCGGAGATGCTGGTCGAGGAAGGCTGGCTCACCGCCCGGGCCACGACCTGGTTCCTGCGCTACAAGCGGCTGAACGAGCCGATGGAGCAGACCTTCACCCGCTTCCGCGCGGCGGTCGAAGCCCTGCGCGAGCCGCTGGCCGCGCAGGCCGCCTCGTCGCCGCAAGCGGTGGCCTGGATCGCCGCCGGCGTGCCGGCGGCCCTCGCCTACCGGGTGGCCAGCGCCGACGGGCTGGTGGCTGCCCTCGACATCGCCGAGGTGGCTGAAGCCAGCAAACGGGCGGTGGCCGAAGTGGGCGAGGTGCATGTGGGCGTGGCCAACCGGCTGGGCCTGGCCGGACTGCGCGAACAGATCGATGCGCTGCCAAGCAGCAGCCACTGGCAGAGCCTGGCCAAGAATGCACTGGGCGACGATCTGGCGGGCCTGCAACGCGCGATCACCCAGGAGGTGCTGGCCTCGGGCGAAGGCGGCTCGGCGCAGATGCTCGCCACCTGGGAGGCCGCCAACGCGGTGGCACTGGAACGCGCCCAGCGCGTGCTGATGGAACTGGCCGACGCCAAGAAGGCGGATCTGGCGATGCTGTCGGTCGCGCTGCGCGAGTTGCGCAACCTCGCCTGAGCCCCTCTACCAGGGCGCCGGCGGCTTCGTGGCCCGCCGGCGGCCCTGGGTCTGGGGTGTGTTGCCGGGCGCGAGCCGCATTGCGCCCCCCGGCCCCAAGGCCGCGGCAAGCAGCCTGTTGAGCGGATCGCCCAACACTTTGACACCGCGCGGGTCGCGGCAGCGGTCTCGTGGGGGATACGATGCCCGCCGCTCCACCTGAGAACGGCCCTCAGGCCCTGTTCCTTCTCTCAGGTGGATCACCGAGTGAGCCTGCGCCGCGGCATGCTGTGGGCAGCGCAGAACCCGCCTACATCCAGAGCGCCGGAGGGAAAGAGCGCCCGTCTGCCTTGCGCATGAGCCGCCCGCCGGCCCCGCGCGAGACAGCCCGTGTCGCAACCCGAACCCTCCTAACGACCACGCTGCGATGACCACTGCCGAACGACCGCGCCGCTTCATCGTCATCCCCAAGGATGGCCTGACCGACGACACCAGTTCCCCCGCGAAGACGGCCCGGCTGCTGACCGCACCGGTCATCACCGCCGCGCGGGCGGGCCACCCCGCCACGCCTCGCTCCGCGGTGGCCAATGCCGGGGGAACGGTTCACAAACAGACCCCACCCGCGCTCACCATCGTCAACACCGCGCCGTCTGACGGCTCCGTGCTGCTCGATGCAGACCATGTCTCGCTCGACGAGGTGAAGGCCTGGGTGCCGGAAGGGGCCCAGGTCTTCGAAGAGCAGTGGTACCCCCTGCAACGAGCGCGTGGGCCCTGGCAGACGCTGCGGGCGCCCGCGCGGTCAGCACGGCGCGGTCGCGCCACCGCCTTCGAATGGACCGTGACAGTGCGGGTGGCTGGGCAGCGCCCCCGCCTGTTGGGCGACGCACTCGTCACCGCCATGCTCGACGAGCGACAAGGCATCGGCCTGTCGGCCACGACCGACCGCTATGGCCGGGCCCAGTTCAGCTTCGATCGCCAGCCCGATGCGATAGAGGCCCTGTACATCGACCCGCTGCACAGCGGCTGGCCGGCGCGCTGGCCCATGGTGGCCGTGAATGCCGATGGCTTCGAAGCGCATGTCCCGTCGATCGATGCCCACGCCCCGGATGCCCGAGGCCTCATCTATGGCCTACCCGACAAGGAGGCGGGCGAGCAGGTCCGGGTCGGCGTGGTCGACACGGGTGTCGGCCCCCATGAGGCCTTGAGCCTGCAAGGCGGTCGCAACACCACCGAAGAGCAGCCGCGCCGCTGGCGCGATTGGGATGGCCATGGCACGCACGTGGCCGGTGTCATCGCGGCGGTCGCCGAAGGCTGGCGCCGCGGCGAAGCCAGCCGCGCCCAGCTCTACGCGTACCGCATCTTTGAAGATGGCGTGGATGAAGCCTCTACCTTTGCGATTGCAGCGGCGATCAAGCAGGCCGCGCTGGACGGCTGTGACCTGGTGAACCTGAGCATCGGCGGCAGCGTGGCCGATGGAGCGGTGCGAGACGCCATCGAACAGGCCTGGGGCCTGGGCTGCGTGTGCATCGCGGCCACCGGCAACGAGGGCCACGCCAGCATCGCCTACCCGGCCCGGTACGCCAAGGCGGTGGCCGTTTCCGCCATCGGCTTGCGTGACAGTTGGCCGCCCGGAGCGTACCTGGACTGGACGCTCAGCACCCGCACCGGCAAGACGCTCGCCGGCCACCCCAGTTTCTTTGCCAGCTTCGCGAACCGGGGCGACAAGGTTGCCCTCACGGCGCCGGGCGTGGCGATCGTCTCGACCATCCCCAACGACCGCTGGGGTGTGATGTCAGGCACCTCGATGGCCACGCCCATCGCCACCGGGGTGCTGGCTCGGCGGCTGACAGGCCATGCCATCTTGAAGATGCCGCGAGATGAACACCGTTCACACGCAATCGTGGAACTCGCGCTGCAGCATGCGGAAGATTTGGGCTTGCCCCCGACTATGCAAGGCCGGGGGCTGGCGCGATAATTGAGCCCATGGCGAGGTATGTGTTTCATTTGCCGTTGAGCTTGGACACGAAGGCGGTTTCGGCCGCCAAGCGCAAGGCCACTGCCATGGGGGCAACGGTTGTGCGCACCGCCGCCGGGCAAATGCTGGTGGAAGCCTCCCCCGCCAAGGCGGCCAAGGTCGCCGAGGCGCTGCCCGATTGGCGCTACGCCCTGGAGCGGGCCGCGGCCCGCATTCCGGAGCGGGGCGCCCTGGCACGCGCCAAGTACGCCGCCGCACGTTGACATCCCGGGGCGCCCGCCCCTCGAGCACGAATGCACCAGACACAAGGGCCCTGTCGGGCCCTTGTTCTTTGCTGGCTGAAAGGCTCAGTCCGCGTCGCGCACGAGCAGCACCTTGCCACCCCAGAAGTCGCGGCCGACCTGGCCCGCCGCGAACGACACGCCCCAGTCGTAAACCTCGTTCTCCGTCCAGTGGGTGCCCGTGTGGTAGCTCTCGGTGTAGAAACCAGGGAAGGCCACGGTGTCGATCGACGGCGCCTTCACCCGGGTGTCAACCAGGCTGGCCAGCTCCTTGGGGTTGGGCATGCGCCAGCCCTTGCCCGACGCCGCCGCCTGGGCCACCGCATGCTCGGCCGCGTCGAACGAGGTCAGGAAGGTGGTGGGCGTGCCGGTGCAGGTCGAGCCCGTCCAGCTTTGGCCCTCGGCGCAGCGACGCCAGATCAAGCCGGTGGACTTGTCCTTCACTTCGGCGCCCTTGAGCACCCAACGATCGGCCGGCACGGCCTTGCCCAGGCGCACCAAACGCACCGCGAACTCGCCATACTCGCCGCCATACCAGATCGAGTCGCCAGCGCCCTGCCCCAACGCCCACCAGTAGATGCCGCCGCCACTGTTGACCGCTGCGCTGCTGGAACTCCAGTGGTAGTCGGCGGCTGAATTCGGGAACCACGCCTCATCGAGCATCGGGCGGCCGGGCGCAACGCTGTAGTCCACCAAGCTGTGCAGCTCGCGGTAGGTGGGCAGGCGCCAGTCGGTGGCGCCACACAGGCCGGTTGCGTTCACAGCGGCCACATAGCCGCTGGCGTCGTCGCTTCGGCCGTTACCCTGGTTGGTGAAACGCCGCGTGCCGTCGCGCAGGCTGCCGTCGGCGGTCTTCACCTCCCACATCGCACCTGTCACCTTGTCGCGAACGCAGCTCCACTGGGCCGCGCTGCGGGGCAGCACCTCGCCGGCGGCGCCGATCTTCTCGAACACGAAACCGGCGTGGCCGTTGCCGTTCGCGCGCAATTGGGCATCACGGCCGAACTCACCATCTTGCCCGGTGCCGGCGCAGGCGTCGGTGAAGACGTAGTTGCTCTGCACGGCGTCCCACACGACACACTGGGTGACGCCGGTGTCGTTGAGCATCGACTTGCCGGTGGCCGCCATCGACGGCGCACACACAGCAAGAGCCAACCAGGGCCAATGACGCCAGGCCGGGAGCGAGCCCTGCCGCAAATCCAGAAAACGCTTCACGTGCGATCCTCTCCATCGTCTTGGAAAGGGCGCAGTATCCGGCGGCGAGGCGCCGGTTCCCACGTTGAAGGGCGCGATCCCCCTAATCTCGAAATGTGACGCACAAGCCGCCCGCACGGCTGGGCGTCGCAGCGCGAGGCGAGATCACTTGTCAGCGAAATGCGCGTCGTTGGCCATCTCGCGAAAGGCTTCGAGGCCGGTGCCCTGCAGCTCATAGCCCGAGCCTTCGTAGCTGGAATCTTCTTTCTTCAACTTGCCCGGGTTCTGCCACCACAAGATGGCCTTGATCTGCGGGTGCGTCTTGACGAACTCTCGAGCGGTCTTGAGCCAGACGGTCTGCGGATCGGGGTTCTTCTTGGGGTCACTCACCGCCCCCGTCTCGGCCACCATCAGCGGCTTGCCCATCGGCGCCGCGGCGGCGTAGAACGCCAGGTTGCCCGGATCGGTGGCGAACGACTTCACCTGGTTGGTCTTGTTGTAGTTGTCGATGCCCAGCCAGTCAACGTAATCGTTGCCAGGGTAGAAATGCTTCCACTGCCCCGTCTCCCAGGCGTTGTGGCCAGGCGCAAAGACCCATTCGATGTTCGTGGCCCCCGCCTTTCGGAACAGATCGACGATGTGTTTCCACGCCGCGATGTACTTGCTGCCGGCCAACGGCAGATTGGTCTTGACCTTGAAACCGGTGAAGCAGGTGTTCTCCTGGTTGTTGGTCATCTCGTAGTTGTAGCGAACGAGGATGGAGGGGCCGCCCAGCGACTTGACCTGCTCGGCCTGGCGTCGCAGTTGTTCGTCGTATTTGCCCGCGATGATGTCGTCCGCCGTGGCGCAGCCCTTGGAGGGGTCGCTGCGCTGGAACACGATGCGCCAAGACAGCATCGAACGGCGCCCGTTGGCACGGTTCCACTTCACCCGGTCCACATCCGGGAACAGGGCCCAGTCTTCATGGTCGTTGTCGATGGTCAGCTTGCGGCCGATCATCTTTTCGAAGGCTTCGAACTTCTCCTTCGAGCGCGGGTCGTGCTGGGAGCCCACATGGGCACCGATCATCACGTTGGGCTCGGCCCAGGCATTGGCAGCCGCCAGCAGGGCAAGGCACAGCGAGGGCAGCAGGCGATTCATGAGCGTCTCCGGTGAGAGGTATGGAGGGTGGCGAGCAATCCGCGTTCCCCCGTGCGGCGCGGCCCGGCAGGTTAACCGGGCATTGTTTCGGGCGATTCACAGCGCGTTTCCGCGCGTTGCTGCGTGACAGGCGCGGTGGCGCCGCCCGCTCAAGTGGGTGCGGGAGTCGCCGTCGAATTGAACGGCCACGGGGTGGCGTCGCCCGATTCACCCGACGGTGGCGAAAACGCCCGGGCGACCACATCCGGGGGCTTGTTGCTGGTGGCGCGGATCTCGCCCTCGTGCAGCGCCCGTTGGGGCCCGCCCTGCGCCGTGGCCAGCAGGCTTTCGGCCTGGGCTCGCTCGGTGGCATGCAGGCCCACCCAGGCATCCCGGCCAGCGCGCTTGGCGGTGTAGAGCGCGACATCCGCCAGGCGCACCACGTCCTGCCAACCCAGCGCGTGCGGGCGCCAGGGCAAATAGGGCAGACACGCGAAGCCGATCGAACACGTGACCGGCAGCGCCCGCCCGCCCTCGACGATGAAGGGGCTGTCTGCCACCACCGCGCGCATCCGCTCAGCCAACTCTTCGGCCCGGCCTCGATCGGTGTCGCGGGCCACCGCCAGGAACTCCTCGCCGCCCCAGCGCACCAGGTAATCCGACTCTCGCATCACCGAGCGCAGGCGGCGGCTCACCTGTACCAGCACCGCATCGCCCACGGCGTGCCCATGCACGTCGTTCACACGCTTGAAATGGTCGACGTCCAGCAGGAAGAACACGCTGTCGGTATCGATGGGTGCGCCGCCGGCGGCCTTGGCCTCTTGCAGGCGGCGCAAGCTGGCCGCGATGTCGTGATCGATGTGTTCGACCAGGAAGCGCCGGTTGTGCAGGCCGGTGAGCGGATCGGTGATGCTGG
The DNA here is from genome assembly GCF_038066555.1 of Ideonella lacteola. NCBI lineage: Bacteria > Pseudomonadati > Pseudomonadota > Betaproteobacteria > Burkholderiales > Sphaerotilaceae > Ideonella > Ideonella lacteola. The sequence goes on from NZ_JBBUTG010000013.1 coordinate 56,088, forward strand.
TGCGTTCGAGCACCAGAGATTTGTCTTTCAAGGCCTTGTGCAGTGCCTCGAGCTCCGCGGTGCGTTCACGCACCTTGCGCTCCAGCTCGATGTGGCGGGCACGAAGCAGCCGGGTGCGCAGGTGCACGACGAGCACCACGAGCATGAACAGCGCGAGCGCGATGCACAGGCGGAACCAGACGGTCTGGTGCCAATCAGGCCGCACGCGGATCGGCAGGCCCACCACGCGCTCGCTCCAGACCCCTTCGCGGTTGGAGCCCCGCAACAGCAGACGGTAGTTGCCAGGCGGCAGATTGGTGTAGGCCGCCAGGCGCCGCGAGTGATCGGTTTCGAGCCAATCGGCATCGAACCCTTCCAGCTTGTAGGCATAGCGGTTGCGCTCGGGCGCCGAGAAGTCGACGGCGGAGAACTCGACCGCGATGCTGTTGCCCTCGGGGGGGACAACCAGCGGACCGGCGGCCGGCGCCGAGGCACCGGCATCGAGCGTGGCGAAGCGTCCGGCGGGCAGGCTGCGGCCGCCAATCTTCAGGTCGGTGACCACGATCGCGGGCGAATACGTCCACGCATACAGCCGTTCGGGCCGGACGATGGTCATCCCACCAGCGCCGCCGAACAGCAGCTCACCCTCGGGCGTGCTCGCGGCCGACCCTGTCCAGTAGGTGGGGAACACCACGCCTTCTGCCCGCCTCAGCGAACGCACCGCCAGCGTCTGCGGGCTGATGCGGGCCAGGCCGTTGTCGGTGCTGGCCCAGACCTGGCCCTGAGGGTCTTCAAGCAGAGCGTTCACATTGCCATCCGGCAGGCCCTGCGCCGTGCCCAGCCGGATCATCTGGCCCGCCGGGTCTTTCAGCGGCAGGATGTCGATGCCACCGCCGTAGGTGCCGACCCACAGGCGGTCGAGCCGGTCGCAGTAGATGGCCGTGACGAAGCCCGCCGACAGGCCTTGCGGGGAATCCGGGTCGGCCGGGTAGCTGCGCACCCGGCCGGTGGCCGGATCGAGATGGTTCAGGCCGTTGCGGGTGCCGACCCACAACGTCCCCTCGGCGCCCTTGGCCAGCACGATGATGCGCTGGTCGCTCAGCATCGCGGCGCCCCCGCGCAGCATCGGCGTGGCCTGCCGGGTGCGCAAGTCGAAGCGCCACAGGCCATCGGTCTGTCCGCCCACCCACAGCACGTCGCCATCGGCCAGCACCGCCCAGGTGGAGGCCGCGGGGTCCCGGCCGGGCAAGGTCACCCGGGTCACCCGCTGGCCATCGGGTGAGGCGAGATAGAGACCTCGCTTGGTGCCGATGAAGACGCCGCCGTCCGGCGCGCGGTCCATGCCCAGCACGATGTCCTGCGGCAAGGCCGTTCCAGGCCGGCTCGCGTCGGGGCGCAGTGCCCCAACCCGCGCGCCCGTGCCGTCCAGGATCTCGATGCCACTCTTGTGCGTGCCCAGCCAGAGCCTGCCCTGCGGCATGGGCAGGATCCAGCTGACCTCGGTGCTGGAGCGATTGGCCAGCGGCGTGTCGGTGGGCGCCACGCCAAAACGGGTCAGGATGGCCGACTGGCGCGGGTCATGCCGACTCACCCCGCTGTTGGTGGCCACCCAGACCAGGCCCGAGCGATCGCGGTGCAGATCGCGCAATGCGTTGTCCGGCAGGCTCATCGGCCAGGTGGGAATGTTGCGGATGCGGCGCGACTCTCCCTTGGCGATATCGATCGAGACGATGCCCTGGCCGCCCATGCCGAGCCACATCTCGCCCGGCTGCACCTCGGCCATCGTGACGATCTGGCGATTGCGCAGGATGTCCACGCCATCGTGCGAGCGGCCCTCGTGCACCACGCGCGCGGCCGCCCGGCCGTGGTCCTCGAGCACAAAAGCACCGTGCTGCAGGGTTCCCACCCAGAGTCGGCCGGCGCTGTCTTCCGCGAGTGTCTGGGGCTCGGGCTGCGGGCCCGGGCCAGCCAGCAGCCGAACGGGGGTGAAACGATCGCCCCCGGCTTCGCGCCGGAACAGCCCCTCCGAACTGCCCACCCACAGTGCCCCCAGCGCATCGCGCAGCACCACATGGACGCGCTCACCCGTGAGGCCCGCGCCGCCGGCGCCATCGGCGTTCGCGTGGAGGATGCGCCCGCTGGCGGGGTCCAGATGGTCCAGCCCCCCATCGGTGGCCACCCACAGCCCCCCGGATCCGTCGTCGATGATGGAGCGCACGCTCACATGGCTGAGCCCTTGTTCACCGACCGGGTAGGACACGAATTTCTCGGTGGCCGGGTCATAGCGGGCGATGCCGGCGGAGCTGGTGCCGATCCAGAGCGTGCCCGCGGCATCTCCGTGCAAGGTCTGCACCACGTTGTCGGGCAGGGTGCCCGGCACACGCGGGTCGGCCTTGAACACGCGGGCCCGGTAACCATCCCACCGGGCCAGACCGCCGAGCGTGCCGACCCAGAGGAAGCCGTCGCCGTCTTCCGCGATGGCCGTGGCGATTTCGTTGGGCAGGCCCTGGTCTTGGGTGAGGTGCTGGAAGGCGACCTCGGTCAGATGTGACCAGCGGCGCCCCTCGGCACCCACGGCCGCTTTCGACGCCTCAGCCGCGTAGGCCGACGCCCCGCCCGCCAGGGCCACCGCCCACCACGCCACCCAGCCGCCGCGTGCCAAGACACGCAGCAGGCGGTACAGGGGGAGGCAGTAGACAGCGGGCACGACGACGACAAGGGCATCAGCAGGCGACTGACCCGCAGCAACGGATTCTCTACGACGGACCACCGAGCGCAATGTGGCGAAATGCCGATTGAACGCCGGGGCAAGCCCGTACGCAAGATCAGGGCCGGCTGGGGCGGCGGGCCGCCTGCGCGGCGATCCAGCGATCGATGCGCGCTTCGAGGGCCGTCAGCGGAACCGAGCCGGCCTCCAGCACCGTGTCATTGAAGTCGCGCAGGTCGAAGGCGCCACCCAGGGCCCTTTGGGCCCGTTGGCGCAGTTCGGAAATCTTCAGCTGACCGATCTTGTAGGCCAGCGCCTGGCCCGGATCACCGATGTAGCGGTCGACTTCGTTGACGATGTCGAGCTCGGTCTTGGGCGCGTTGTCCTTGAAGTAGGCGATCGCTTGCTCACGGCTCCAGCCTTTGGCATGCAAGCCGGTGTCGACCACCAGACGCACCGCCCGCCACATTTCGTAGGTCAACTGGCCGTAGCGCTCATACGGATCACCGTACAAGCCCATGTCGTAGCCGAGTTGCTCGGCGTACAGCGCCCAACCCTCGCTGTAGGCCACGAAGTACGCCGTCTTGCGGAACATCGGCAGCTCGGGCAGTTCCAGGGCGCGGGCAAACTGGAAGTGGTGGCCGGGCACAGCCTCGTGCAGCGCCAGCGGCAGCATCTCCCAGCGCGGCCGCGACTCCGGCCGGTAGAGATTGGCGTAGAAGTAGGCTGGCCGGCTGCCATCGGCCGCACCCCCCTGGTAGTAGCCCGCGGTGGCATCTGGGGCGGCTTCGGCGGGGACCGGGCGGACGCCGTAAGGCATGCGCGGCACCGTGCGGAAGACGCGCACCAGCTCGGGGTCGATGCGCTTGGCCACGGCACGGTAGGCCTCCAACAGCGCTTCGGGCGTCGGGCAGAAGAACTTCGGGTCGCTGCGCAGGTGCTGAAAGAAGGCCTCGCGCGTGCCGGCGAACCCGATCTCGGCCTGCAGCTTGTCCATCGCCGCGCGCAGCCGGGCCACCTCTTTCAAGCCGATCTCGTGGATCTCGTCGACGCTGAGCGTGGTGGTGGTGTAGTAACGGGCCCGGAAGGCGTAGTACGCCGCCCCATCCGGGCCATCGGTCGCCGCGACGGTGCTTCGGGCTTTGGGCAGGTACTCGCGGTTCACGTAGTCCAGCAGCTGGCGATAGGCCGGCACGATGCGCTCGCGCACCAGGCGCGTGCCCTCGGTCATGAGGGCCTGGCGATCCGCCTCGCTCACCGCGGCGGGAAAGCGCTGAAAGGGCCGCAAGAAGGGGCTGGTGGCGGCATCGTCGACGATCTGCGCCTGGATCTGCGCGGGCACCCGATCCATCAGCACCCGGGGCGGCACATGGCCGGTGCGCACACCCTCTTGCATCAGCGCGATCACCTGGTCGATCTGCACGGGCAGCGCGGTCATGCGCGCGAGGTAGCGTCGGTAGTCCGCCACCGTATCGAAGGGCATGATCTCGGCGATACCGGCCGCCAATTGCACGCCGCTGCGCTGGTTGATCGGCTCAAGATACTCGCGGAAGCGCTGGCGCTCGATCGCGTGCAGCAGTTGCCACTCGAAGGTGTCGTAGCTCAGTTGATCGGCTGCCGACAGGCGACGCCGGTCGAAACGCCGCAGCTTGGCGAGGGCGGCCCGATCGGCGGCCTCTTGCCGGGCGATGGCCGCGAGGCTGAGGTCGCTCCAGCGATCGTCATAACGGGTGTCCCCGTTGTAGCTGGCGGTTTCCGGGCTGTCGCGAAGCGTGCGCTCCCATTCCTCAGCGAAGAATTGGTGCAAGGCCCGGGAGGGGGCGGCTTCGCGCGCGGTGGCACCGTGCGCCAGCAGCGAACAGCCGATCCCGGCGACCAAAGCCATCGCGAAGCGCCACATGCCGATCCTCCCCAGGCAAAGCGGCGATGGTAGCCCCCGCCGACAGCGCCCCGGCGATCGGGGCGGCCCGCCGATGACAGGTGGATACCATCGCCGGATGTCCACCGCCCCCGCCGCATTCAGCGACATCACTGGCCTGAAGCTCGGCCACCACACCGACCCGCGCCGCCCGACCGGCTGCACCGTGCTGCTGTGCGAATCGGGCGCTGTGGCGGGCGTGGACATCCGCGGCGGAGCCACCGGCACGCGTGAAACAGCCTTGTTGGCGCCCGGTGCGCTCGTCGACCGTGTCCATGCGGTGCTGCTGACCGGCGGCAGCGCCTTCGGCTTGGACGCGGCCGGCGGTGTGATGCGCTGGCTGGAAGAGCGCGGTCACGGGATCCCGGTAGGGCCGGCCCGGGTGCCGATCGTGCCTGCCGCGGTGTTGTTCGACCTGTGGGTCGGCGAACCCGGCATCCGCCCGGATGCGGCGGCGGGCTATGCAGCCTGCGAGGCCGCTCGGCCCGACACGGCCGACGAAGGCAACGTCGGTGCCGGCGCCGGTGCCACGGTGGGCAAGCTGTTTGGCATCACCCACGCCATGAAGGGCGGCCTGGGCTGTGCGGTGCTGAGGGTCGGCGAAGTGGCGATCGCGGCCATCGTCGCCGTCAATGCGTTGGGCGACGTGCGAGACCCCGCCTCTGGCGCCATCGTGGCGGGCGCACGCACCGCCGACGGCCGAGGGCTGCGTGACAGCATCGCCGCCTTGGCCCGTGGCGAGGGCCCGGCCAGCGGCCTGTCGGGCTTGAACACCACGATCGGCATCGTCGCCACCAACGCGCAGTTGGACAAGGCACAGGCCCACCGGCTGGCGGCCATGGCCCAGGCCGGCCTGGCGCGATGCATCCACCCCGTTCACACCCAGCACGACGGCGACCTGCTGTTCGCCCTCGCCACGGGCGGCATCCCGGGCCACGTCGAACCTCACCAACTCAGTGTGCTGGGCACATTCGCGGCCGAAGCCGTGAGCCAGGCGGTGCTGCGGGGCGTGCGCGCGGCCCACGGCCTGCCGGGCCTGCCGGCGGTGCGCGACTTGACACTTCACCCATGAAACTTTCGCAAATCCTTTTCAGCCAGGGCTTCGGCACGCGGCGTGTCTGCGCCGGTATGGTCTACGCTGGCCTCGTGTCTCACCAGGGCCGAGAACTCGACGACCCCGACGAAGACTTCGCCACCGACGGCCTGGTGCTGCATGTCGAAGGCCGGGCCTGGCCCTATCACGCCAAGGCGCTGGTGCTGCTGCACAAGCCAGCGGGCTACGAATGCTCGCAAAAACCGAAGCACCACCCGAGCGTGATGACGCTGCTGCCCCCACCCTTGCGCGAACGCGGCGTGCAGCCCATCGGCCGCCTCGACGAAGACACCACCGGCCTGCTGCTGCTGACCGACGATGGCACGCTGATCCACCGCCTGACCTCGCCCAAGCACCACGTTCCCAAGGTCTACGAGGTGGGCTGCAAGCACCCCGTCGACGCGACACAGGTGCAGCGCCTGCTCGATGGCGTGGTGCTGGACGACGACCCGGCGCCGGTTCGCGCGGCCGCCTGCGAAGCCGTCGGCGAAACAGGCCTGCGCCTGACGCTCACCGAGGGCAAATACCACCAGGTCAAGCGGATGGTGGCCGCCGTGAGCAACCGGGTGGAGACCCTGCACCGCAGCCGCTTCGGCCACCTGGAGATTCCGGCCGACTTGAAGCCTGGGCAATGGATATGGGTCCCGGGCTGGAACGAGCCTGCAGGCTGACAAACTCTTACCCGCCCCAACCGTGCCCAGGTCGGCCGGCCCCTGAGCGCCGGCGTTGAACGGGCTGCGGCCCCAGCCCCCTATGGGCCCGGACAACACCTCAGGAGGATCCATTCATGTTCCGAACATTCATGCGCGTGGCCGTTGGCCTGTGCGCCGCTGCCACCGCCATCGCCGCCCAGGCGGCGAGCCCGAGTTGGGCCCGTGACGTGGCCGGCGCAGAAGACCACCCGCTGATCCGGCGCTACAACGACTCCTGGCTCGTCGCTTACCAGCAACTCGGCTTTGCCGGCTCGGTATTCCCCAGCAAACTGGGCCTGGACAAACAGAACGACTACCTCTCGCCCATCAATGTCGAAGGGCGCATCACGCGCCTTGTCTACTTCGCGCCCCTGGGCAAGACCGCGTTGGAGGTGCACCGCAACTACGAGCAGGCGCTGAACGCTGCCGGCATGAAGGCCGTGGTCGCCTGCACACCCGCTCAACCCACATGCGAGCACATGCGTTTTCCGCTGGGAGACCGGTACAACGGAATGACGGAAGTTGACTTCCAGGTGGAGCGGGATCGAAACAAGGAAGGCTCCAAGCTCTACGAGCAGATGCGCAGCGTGGGCGGCGCCAGCAACCTGGGTGCACAGAACATGCACTTCACCTACGGCACGCTGGAGCGCAACGGCACCAAGGTGCACGTCATCGTCAGCACCGGGCAGATCTACCGCAGCGACTTTGTCGCGACCTACCTGGAGATCGCCGAGCCGCAGGCGATGAAGGGCGGCCAGGTGACGGTCAACGCCGACGGGCTGCAGAAGGGCCTCAAGGCCGACGGGAAGATTGCGCTCTACGGCATCTACTTTGATACGGGCAAAGCCGTGGTCAAGCCCGAGTCGAATGCCCAGCTCGACGAGATCGCGCGGATGCTGAACGCCCAACCCAAGCTGAAGGTCTACCTCGTCGGCCACACCGACAACCAGGGCGTGCCAGAAGCCAATGTCTCGCTCTCGCAGCAGCGTGCGCAGGCCGTCGCCGAGGCTTTGACCAAGGGCTACAAGATCGACGCCGCCCGCCTGATCGCGCGCGGCGTCGGCCACCTGGCGCCCGTGGCCAGCAACGAGGCTGAAAGCGGGCGCGCCCTCAACCGCCGGGTGGAGCTGGTTCTGCCCTGATTTTTTGCCCGGCTGGCCGGGTTGACGAGCATCCCGCCGCGGCGTCTGGCTTCCTATCATGGGCCAGCACCATGGACACCCTGACGCCGGCTCGCCGGTCGGCCGGCCCGGCGCCGGACTCTCCAGGCAACGAAGCCCCCACGTCGGTGGCCGCGCAGGTCACCGTCGAGCGTGTGCGCATCCTCTATGAGCGCACGCCTCAGGCCCTGTGGGGTGGCATCGCGTTCTCGGGGCTGCTGGCCTGGGGGTTTGCGCCACTCATCGGCGCCACGCTCGCCTGGGGCTGGTATGCCGCCAAGGCACTGTTGTGGGCGGTGCGGTACACGCACTGGCGGCGTTTCGTGCGCGACCCGCACTGGGCTCTGCGCGCCAACGCTTGGCGCCGGCAACATGACCTGCTGGCCACGCTGGACGGCATCAGCTGGGGCGTGGTCGGCCTCGTGGGGCAGGCCGCGCACCCGACGATGGTGGACGGCGTGGTGCTGGCCTCGCTGATCGGCGTCGCTTCGGTGGGGGTGTTCACCCTGAGCAGCCACCTGCGGCACGCCATGCATTTCATGGGCGCCACGCTGCTGCCGAGCTTTCTGCTGCACCTGATTCAGGGCGGGGTGTATGGCTGGCTGGTGGCCAGCGGCCAGGCCCTGTATTTCGGGGTGATCCTGGTCGAAGGGCTGAGCAGCAACCGCCGGATGCAAGAGCTGCTCTACCTGCGGTTCGAGAATGCCGCCATCGCCGAACAGCGCCGCCAGGCCCTGCAATTGGCCGAGCAGTCCAGTGCAGCCAAAAGCCGCTTCCTGGCGACGGTGAGCCATGAGTTGCGCACCCCGCTGAACGGCATCCTCGGCATGTCGCAGCTGATGGCCCTGGAGGGCCTGTCGCCCGATCAGGCCAGCCGCAATCATGTGGTGCAGCAGTCGGCCGAACACCTGCTGCACCTCATCGGCGACCTGCTCGATGTCTCGCGCATCGAATTCGGACGCATCGAGCTGCAGCGAAGGCCCGTCGAGCTGGCGGCCCTGGTGGATGAAGTGCTGGCCTTGCTGCGGCCGGTGGCGCAGGCCAAGGGGCTGGCACTGCTCTATCAGCCCACGCCGAACCTGCCGAGCCACCTGCTGTGCGATCCGGTCCGGGTGCAACAGGTGCTGCACAACCTGATCGGCAATGCCATCAAGTTCACGGCCCGCGGCGATGTGAGGCTGTCGATCGAGCGAAGGGACACGGTGATCAGCTTCACCGTCAGCGACACCGGCGAAGGCATAGCGCCGGAACACGCCGACCGCATCTTCTGGGCATTCGAACAAGCCAGCACCGAGGCCCGCCGCAGCGGCACAGGCCTCGGACTCACGATTTCGCGCCACCTTGCCCGCGCCATGGGCGGCGATGTCGTGTGTCAGCCCCATGCGGGCCCCGGCGCGGTGTTCGAGTTCACGCTCCGCTACCACCCCGCCGAGCCGCAGGCCGGGGCCGACGCGTCGTCGCCCCTGCCTTCGACACCGGCCGACGCCCTGCCCGCGCTGCCACCGGCGCTGGTGCTGGTGGTCGAAGACAACCCGGTGAATGCGCTGGTGGCTACCGGCATGCTCGAAAAGCTGGGGCTGCGCTGGCGCATGGTGCAAGACGGCGCGCAGGCCCTCACCGAGCTGCAGGCCGGCCCTGTGGATCTGGTGCTGATGGATTGCCAAATGCCGATCCTGGACGGATTCGAAGCCACGCGCCGCTGGCGCGTCATCGAATCGCAACACCCCGATGGCCATCGCCTGCCCATCGTCGCCCTGACCGCCTTCGCGGTGGACGGTGATGCAGACCGCTGCCGCGCCGCGGGCATGGATGGATACCTGGCGAAGCCCTTCACCCTGCACGCTTTGGCGCAAGAGCTGGCGCGCCACCTGCGAGCCACGGCATAACATCGCGCCATGCGCATTCTTCGTGGCCTGCACCACCCGCGCGCCCAGCCCGGCCCGGGTTGCGCGCTGACCATCGGCAACTTCGACGGTGTCCACCGTGGGCACCAGGCGATGCTGGCCCTGCTGAACAACGAGGCCCGCCACCGCGGCCTGCGCAGCTGCGTGATGACCTTCGAGCCCCACCCGCGCGACTACTTCGCGGTGCGCGCCGGTGCGCCAGAGAAAGCGCCCACCCGCATCGCGACGCTGCGCGACAAGCTGGGAGAGCTGGCTCGCTGCGGGGTGGACGATGTGGTGATCCTGCGATTCGACCAAGCCTTGGCCGGCCTGTCGGCAGAGGATTTCATCGAGAAGATGCTGATCGAGCGCCTGGGGGCGCGCTACGTGCTGGTGGGCGACGACTTCCGTTTCGGCGCCAGACGGGCGGGCGACTATGCCCTGCTGGACGCCACCGGCGCCCGGCGCGGCTTCGACGTCGCGCGGATGATGAGCTACGAGGTGCATGGCATCCGCGTGTCCAGCTCGGCCGTGCGCGAGGCCCTGGCCGCCGGCGACATGGAGCGTGCGGCCACGTTGCTGGGGCGCCCCTACGCGATCAGCGGCCATGTGGTTCATGGTCGCAAGCTGGGGCGCGAGTTGGGCTTCCGCACGCTGAACGTGCGATTCCCTTTCCAGAAGCCGGCCGCGCAGGGCATCTTCGTGGTCAAGGTGCACGGGCTGACGCCCGAGCCCTTGCCCGGCGTGGCCAGCCTGGGTGTGCGGCCGACGGTGGAAGATGCCGGCCGCGTGCTGCTGGAAACGCACTGCCTCGACTGGCCCGCAACCCTCGGGCCCGATGCCGGCTACGGCGAGGTGGTGTCGGTCGAGCTGCTGCACAAGCTGCACGACGAGCGCCGCTACGAGTCGCTGGACGCCCTGCGCGCCGCCATCGCCCAGGACGAAGCCGACGCCCGCGCCTGGCTGCAAGCCCACGGCTGAGGCCACCCGGGCCGAAAACCATCCCCAGCAGGCATGAAACGCGGCCGTGTGCCCCGCCGCTAGAATCGGCCCATGCCCCTGAGCACCGTTCGCCCCGCCACGCCCCGCTGGCACACCGCCACGCGGCGCCAAACCACGCGCGATCGAATTATCCGGGCCTGACGCGCTTCGCCGCGTCAGCTTCTGAGGCGCGCCCTTGCGCGCTTCCTGCCCTCCGAGGGTGCCTGCCGTGACCGGCGCCCTGCCTTCGCCCCGATCTGCCAAGCGCGCCGACCGCCTAAAAAGCGAGCGCGATCCGCCATGACCGACGCCACCCCTGACTACCGCAGCACCCTGAACCTGCCCGACACCCCGTTCCCGATGCGAGGCGACCTTGCCAAGCGGGAGCCGGGCTGGGTCAAGCAGTGGGAAGAGCAAGGCACCTACAAGCGCCTGCGCGAAGCCCGCTGCGGCGCGCCCAAGTTCATCCTGCACGACGGTCCGCCGTATGCGAACGGCCAGATCCACATGGGCCACGCCGTCAACAAGGTGCTCAAGGACATGATCGTCAAGGCTCGCCAGTTGGCGGGTTTCGACGCCCAGTACGTGCCCGGCTGGGATTGCCACGGCCTGCCGATCGAAAATGCGATCGAGAAAAAGCACGGCCGCAACCTCAGCCGCGACGACATGCAGGCCAAGAGCCGGGCCTACGCCACCGAGCAGATCGCCCTGCAGATGGGCGATTTCAAGCGCCTGGGCGTGCTGGCCGATTGGGACCGGCCCTACCGCACGATGGATTTCGCCAACGAGGCCGGTGAGATCCGCGCGTTCAAGCGGGTGATGGAGCGCGGCTTCGTCTACCGGGGCCTGAAGCCGGTGTACTGGTGCTTTGACTGCGGCTCGTCGCTGGCCGAGTTCGAGATCGAGTACGCCGACAAGAAGAGCCAGACGCTCGATGTCGCCTTCCTGTGCGCCGAGAACGACCGCCTGGCGGCCGCCTTCGGCCTGCCGTCGCTCGCGGGCGACGCCTTCGCAGTCATCTGGACAACCACCGCCTGGACGATCCCCGCCAACCAGGCACTCAACCTCAACCCGAAGATCGAGTACGCGCTGGTCGAGACCGGCAAGGGCTTCCTGGTGCTGGCCGCGGTGCTGGTCGAGAAGTGCCTCGCCCGCTTCGGCCTCGAAGGCAAGGTGGTCGCGACCACGCTGGGCGAAAACCTCGGCGGCATCCACTTCAAGCACCCACTGGCGCATGTCGACGCGGGCTACGACCGCCTGAGCCCGATCTACCTGGCCGACTACGCCACCGCCGACGACGGCACGGGTATCGTGCATTCGTCGCCCGCCTACGGTGTGGACGACTTCAACTCCTGTGTCTCGCACGGGATGAAGTACGACGACATCCTGAACCCGGTGCAGGGCAACGGCAGCTATGCGCCGACCCTGCCGCTGTTCGGCGGCCAGAACATCTGGAAGGCCGCGCCGGTCATCATCGACACGCTCAAGGCCCATGGCCGCCTGATGGCCAGCGAGACCATCACCCACAGCTACCCGCACTGCTGGCGCCACAAGACGCCGGTGATCTACCGCGCGGCGGCGCAGTGGTTCGTCCGCATGGACGAGGGCGTGGGCGTCTTCACCAAAGACAAGGCACCGAAGACGCTTCGCCAGATGGCGCTGGATGCCATCGACCAGACGGGCTTCTTCCCCGAGAACGGCCGCGCCCGCCTGCGCGACATGATCGCGAACCGGCCCGACTGGTGCATCTCTCGCCAGCGCTCATGGGGTGTGCCCCTGCCCTTCTTCCTGCACAAGGATTCGGGCGAGCTGCACCCGCGCACGATGGAGATCCTCGACCAGGCGGCTGACATCGTCGAACAGGGCGGCATCGAAGCGTGGAGCCGGGTGACGACCGAGGAGATCCTGGGCGCTGCCGACGCACCGCACTACACCAAGAGCGCCGACATCCTGGAGGTGTGGTTCGACTCCGGCTCGACCTTCCAGCATGTGCTGCGCGGCACCCACGCGAAGGACGCTGCCGGCACGGTGGGCCACCATGATCAGGGCCCCGAGGCCGACCTGTACCTCGAAGGCCATGACCAGCATCGCGGCTGGTTCCACTCGTCGCTGCTGATCGCGGCGGCGCTGCACGGCCGGGCCCCCTACCGTGGCCTGTTGACCCATGGCTTCACCGTCGACAGCCAAGGGCGCAAGATGAGCAAGTCGCTCGGCAACGGCATCGAGCCCCAGAAGGTGAGCTCGACGCTGGGCGCCGAAGTCATCCGCCTGTGGGTCGCAGCCAGCGACTACTCTGGGGACATCTCAGGCGACGACAAGATCTTGGCCCGCGTCGTCGACGGCTACCGCCGCATCCGCAACACGCTGCGCTTCCTGCTCGCCAACATCAGCGACTTCGATGCGGCGACCGACGCCGTGCCGGCCGATGAGATGCTGGAGATCGACCACTACGCGCTGGCCCGGGCCAGCGAGTTGCAGGCCGAGATCCTCAAGCACTTCACCGCCTACGAGTTCCACCCGGTGGTGGCCAAGCTGCAGGTGTACTGCTCGGAAGACCTGGGTGCGTTCTACCTCGATGTGCTGAAGGACCGCCTCTACACCACGGCACCCAAGAGCCTGGCCCGCCGCAGCGCGCAAACCGCGCTGTGGCACATCACCCAGGCGATGCTGCGGTGGATGGCCCCGTTCCTCAGCTTCACCGCCGAAGAGGCGTGGCAGGTGTTCGCCCACGGCACGGCGTCGAAGCAGACGATCTTCACCGAGACCTACTGGCCGCTGCCGACGCCGGATGCGGCGCTGCTGGCGAAATGGAACCGCCTGCACGAGATCCGCGACCTGGCGAACAAGGAGATCGAGGCCGTGCGCACGACCGGTGCCGTCGGCGCATCGCTGCAGGCCAACCTGGTGATCACCGCGCCGTCGGAAGACGCCGCGCTGCTGCGTTCGCTGGGCGACGATCTTCGCTTCGTGACCATCACCTCGGCGGTTGCCGTGATGGATGGTGAGGCGCTGTCAGTGGCCGTCACGCCCAGTACGTCGCCGAAATGCGAACGCTGCTGGCACTACCGCGACGATGTCGGGGCCGATGCGGCGCATCCGACCATCTGTGGCCGCTGCGTCAGCAACCTGCACGGTGCCGGCGAAAAACGGGTGGTGGCCTGATGGCGCGGCGGTCTGGTGCTTCGTCGTCCGCGGGCAGCAGCCTGTGGGTGTGGCTGGGCCTGGCGCTCGTGGTGATCCTGCTCGACCAGTTCACCAAGACGCTGATCCTGGGCGACTTCCGCTATGGCGAGAGCCGCGTCGTGACCTCGTTCTTCAACGTGGTCCGGGTGCACAACACCGGCGCGGCTTTCAGCTTTCTGGCGGGCGCGTCGGGCTGGCAGCGCTGGTTCTTCGTTGCGCTCGGGCTCGGCGCATCGGGTGTCATCGTGTGGATGCTGAAGAAGCACCCCGCGCAGCGCCTGTTCTGCTTCTCGATCGCGATGATCCTGGGCGGGGCGCTGGGCAATGTGATCGACCGCCTGCTGCACGGCTACGTGGTCGATTTCATCCAGGTGCACTACGCGGGCCGCGCGTTCCCGTCGTTCAACCTGGCCGACAGCGCCATCACGCTGGGGGCCATCTGCCTGGTGCTCGACGAGTTGCTGCGGGTGCGCAAGAGCTGACCGAACCCGCCCCAGAAGCAAAACGCCGCCCTTCGAGGCGGCGTTTTTCATGGGTGGGGCGCAGGATCAGGCGCTGTTACGGGCAACCTGCGCGGTCTGCGTCGACGCCGGAGCGACCTTGAGCGTCTCGCCTTGGACCGTCACTTGGGTGCCGACCGCCATGGTCTTGGCTTGCGTGAAGCTGCGCACCGAACCGTCTTCCATCCGCACCTTGACGCGGTAGACCGTCTCGGTCTTGACCTTCTTCTCGATCGCATGGCCCGCCAAGCCGCCACCGACGACGCCCAGCACGGTCATGGCGGTCTTGCCGCTGCCCGCACCCATGCGGTTGCCCAAGGCGCCGCCAACGACGCCACCCGCCACCGCCCCGACACCGCTGGCCTTGCCTTCGCGCTGCACGGGCTCGACGGCTTCGACGACGCCGCAGCTGTTGCAAACCGACACCACCGCCGGCTGGGTGCCGTGAATTTCGCCACGGGTGCCCGGCGCGGGCGCCACATCCGAATCGGCATGGGGCTGCACCGTGGCCGGGGCGGCGTGGCGAGAAGGCGCCTTCGCCGTGGCGTGAGCGGGGGCAGGCACGGGGGAGGCGGTTGGCGCCTCGCCGGGCGCCGCGTTGCCGTCACTGGCCACCGGCAGCGGCTTGTTGCCCGCGGCGGTGGGCGCCAGATCGTTGGCATAGCTGACCTGCGGGGCCAAGTCGGCAGGCGCAGGGGCAGGTGAGCGCATCACCAGCGCCGACCCCAGGGCGGCCACGGTGGTGCCCAACAGGCCGATGACGACCCAGGCGGTACGGGAGAAGGTGGCTTGTGGCGGCCGGGGCCGGATGGCTGCGGTGGATGGATGCATGGGAACCCTCCAAACTGGTCTGGTCAGCGGGGTGGTCCGCACCGCGCGGTTCCCCCGATCTGCACAGACTGAATGCTGCGCGCCATGGAGGGAACACAAGTATCCGAATGCATCGCCTGTACCGCGGCCGGGGGACGGCTGAGCCATGGCCAAGGGACGTGTCCGCCCCAAGCAGGTGATGCATCCGAGGTGCTCACCCCTTCGCACGCATACACCGTGCCGCCCCCGCTTGGGGCACCGCTGCGCCTCGCCGCCGAGCTCAGGCGGGGTAGATCGCCCCCAGCACGCGGGGCCCCCGCGCACCGGTGGCTTCGGCGCGATTGCCGGGCTGGCCCAGGACACAGGCCCGCGCCAGCCAAGCGAAGGCCGCCGCTTCGACCTGCAGTGGCGGCAGGCCGGCGTCTGCCGTGGAGCCGACGCGCACTCCGGGCAACAAGGCGGCCAGGCGCACCATCAGGTGCCGGTTCAATGCACCACCGCCGCACACGCGCAGATCTGCCGTGGCGGGGGCGTACGTCCGCAGGGCATCAGCCGCGGCTCGGGCAGTGAACTCGGCCAAGGTCGCCTGCACATCGACGGGCGCCACGCCCACGGCGTGAGCGGTCATGTGGGCCTCCAGGCGGGCGTCTAGCCAGGCAGGGTTGAACAGATCGCGGCCCGTGCTCTTGGGCGGCGGACGATGCAGATAGGGCTCGGCCAACAGGCTGTCGAGCAGGGCCTTCTGCACCGTGCCGGTGGCGGCCCAGCCGCCCTCGTCGTCATAGGGTCGGCCCAGGTGGCGTTGGGCCCAGTGGTCGAGCAAGGCATTGCCGGGCCCGCAATCGAAGCCACGCACCAGGCCACCCGCCTCGGTGGACGCCGGCAGCAAGGTGAGGTTGCCGATGCCGCCCCAGTTCAGCACGGCGCGAGGTGCGTGTGGCCAGCCGAACGCCTGGGCGTGGAAGGCCGGCACCAACGGCGCCCCCTGCCCGCCCGCAGCGACATCGCGCGAGCGGAAATCGGCCACCACGCGGATGCCGCAGCCCTCGGCCAGCAGCGCCGGCTGGTTGATCTGAAGGGTATAGCCCGTGCCGTCGAACTCGCCTGGTCGGTGCCTCAAGGTTTGTCCATGCGATCCGACCGCCACGACCTCGTGGGCCGTCACGCCCGAGGCTTCCAGCAAGGCCTGCACGACCTCGACCTGGACACGCGTCAGGGCGTTGGCCGCCAGGGCGGCGCGGTGCAGCTCATCGGGCCCGGACGTGTTGAGCGCCAGCAATTCCTGCCGAAGCGCATCGGCGAAAGCACGGTGGGCATGCGCCAGCACGTCGATCGCGTGCAGCGTGGGGTCGTCCGGAAAGCGGGCCACCACGCCGTCGACGCCGTCCAGCGAGGTGCCGGACATCAATCCAATGAAGATCGCCATGCGGTCGATTGTGGCCGCACGGCCGGCAGGGGTTGATGCGCCGGCCGGCGAGCGGTTTACTCGCCGCGCCCGGCCACACCCTGGAGTTCGTCGGCAGCGTCGAGCTGGGTCTTCATGGCCACGGCCCACTGGGCAAAGCGAGGCCGCTGCGAGGCATCCAGCGCCACGGTTTCAGCGGCCTTGGCAATCTTGAGTGGATCCTGGTGGACGCCATTGACGCGGAACTCGAAGTGCAGGTGCGGCCCGGTCGCCCAGCCGGTCGAGCCCACCAGACCGATGTTCTGGCCTTGGTCCACACGCTGGCCCTTGCGCACATTGACGCGCGACAAATGCGCATACAGGGTGCTGCGCCCCCCCGCGTGGCTCAGCTGAACGACATTGCCATAGCCGTTCTGCCAGCCGGCGAATTCGACGATGCCGTCGCCCACCGAGCGCACGGGCGTGCCGGTCGGCGCCCCGTAGTCGGTGCCCAGATGAGCCCGCCAGGTTTGCAGGATGGGATGCATCCGCATCGAGAAGCCTGACGTCACCCGCGAGAACTCCATCGGGCTCGCGAGAAAGGCCCGGCGCTTGCTCTCACCCTTGAAGTCGTAATAGGCGCCCTTGCCGTCGGTCTGGCCGAACCACACCGCCTGGTAGGTCTTGCCGTTGTTGACGAACTCGGCGGCCAGCACCCGGCCGCTGCCCTGGTTCCAGGTGATGGGCTCGCCATCGGCGGTCAGGGCCTCGTAGACCACGCTGAAAGCGTCGCCCTTGCGCAGCTCGCGATGGAAATCGATGTCCGCCGAGAACATCTCGGCCATCTGCACAGCCACCGCATCGGGGATGCCGGCTTCATCGGTCGCCGCGAACAGCGAGCTGCGGATCGTGCCCCCCGCCAGACGCGTGCTGGAGCCCAGCGCGGCTGTCTCCAGCTTGGCTTCGAGGCGGCCATTCGCGCCCCGCTCGATCGTCAACCGTTGAAAGCGAAACGGCGCCGTGGTGGCGCCATCGTCATCGGTGGCGAAACGGGCCACCAGCGTCTGCAGGCGACCTTCATCATCCAGCTCGGCCGAGACCATCTTGCCCGGGCGGCCGTTGAGCACGCGCTGCCCCATGCGATCGGTGCGCAGGAATTGCGCGGCCTCGGCGTCGATCACGCCCAGGCGGCGAAGCAGGCTGTCTGCGGTGTCGCTGGCGCGGGTCGTCTCGCTGCGGCGCAGCGCCAACTCGGCATCAGCCAACGCTTCCAATTGGCTGGCGAGGCCCTGAGGTTCGACGCTTTCCGTGATGGTGCGGCGCGGCAGTTCGGCCGCATCGGGCACCAACGGCGCGATACCGAAGGCCGTGACACCGAAGCCGGTGAGCAGCACGGCCAGCGAGATCGACAGGCCCCGCCGGTGTTCGGCCAAGGTGTCGCGGATGGCAGCCGCTGCAGCCCGCAGCGCTGACGGCGGGTTCGATTCAGCCGCCGATGAGCGTGGATCCAATGACATTCAGTTCAATCTGCTAGACGACCCGCGCCCACGGTGGCAAAGCCTCCTTGGGCCGACAAGCCGAACCCGGCGCCGGCCAGCAGGCTGGCGCTCCAGGCACGAATGGTTCGGGATCCAGCCCTGGGCGGGGGCTGGCCCGTAGAATCCGCCGCTTCAAGCCACCGTCGCGATGGCCCTGGGCGACCGGTTCGGGGCGATTCACGGCGGAATCGGAGCCCGGAACAGGCGTTGCGCGCGAGTATAGCCACGCGCATCCCTGCGCTATCCCCAGTTTGCAATCTGTGACTTTTGTATGACAGAACCCGTGAACGGCGGCACGCCGCTCAGCCATTCTGTGCAGGAAGCGCTGGCCATCAGTCTGCGCGGCTGCAGCGAATTGCTGCCCCAGGCCGACTGGGTCAAGAAACTGCAGCGCTCCGAGGCCACCGGCCAGCCGCTGCGCATCAAGTTGGGCCTCGACCCCACCGCCCCGGACATTCACCTGGGCCACACGGTGGTGCTCAACAAGATGCGGCAGCTCCAGAACCTGGGGCACACCGTCATCTTCCTGATCGGCGACTTCACCTCGATGATCGGCGACCCTTCGGGCCGCAACGCGACGCGCCCGCCGCTGACGCGCGAGCAGATCGAGGCCAACGCGAAGACCTACTACGCCCAGGCCAGCTTGGTGCTCGACCCCGAGAAGACCGAGATCCGCTACAACAGCGAGTGGAGCGACCCGCTGGGCGCGCGCGGCATGATCCAACTGGCCGCCAAGTACACCGTGGCGCGCATGCTGGAACGCGATGACTTCACCAAGCGCTTCCAGTCCAACACGCCGATCTCGGTGCACGAGTTGCTCTACCCCCTGATGCAGGGCTACGACTCGGTGGCGCTGAAGAGCGACCTCGAACTCGGCGGCACCGACCAGAAGTTCAACCTGCTCGTCGGCCGTGCGCTGCAAAGTGAATACGGCCAGGAGCCGCAGTGCATCCTGACGATGCCGCTGCTGGTGGGGCTGGACGGCGTCGAGAAGATGTCGAAGTCCAAGAACAACTACATCGGCATCACCGAAGACGCGAACACGATGTTCGCCAAGCTGCTGTCGATCAGCGACACGTTGATGTGGGACTACTTCACCTTGCTGTCCTTCCGCAGTGAAGCCGATATCGCGAAGCTGAAGGCCGAGATCGAGGGTGGCCGCAATCCGAAGGACGCGAAGGTGATGCTCGCGAAGGAGATCACCACGCGGTTTCACAGCGCGGCGGCAGCGGATGCCGCTGAAGCCGATTTTGAGAACCGTGCCCGCAGAGGCATCCCGGACGACGTCGAAGAGGTGTCGCTCACCGGCGCGCCCATGGGCATTGGGGCCCTGTTGAAGGCCGCGCGACTCGCTCCCAGCACGGCCGAAGCCAACCGCCTGATCGATCAAGGCGGCGTTCGCATCGATGGGAGTGTGATCTCGGACAGAGGCCTGAAACTTCAAGCCGGTACATTCGTTGCTCAGGTCGGTAAGCGCAAATTCGCGCGCGTCACCTTGTCTTGAGCTTTTCCCAAAGGTCACGGAGATCCCGATGAACCGTTCCAGAACTATCGCTGTCGTTGTATCCGTGCTGGCATTCGCCGGCCTCGCCGTCCATGCGCAGACGCAACCCGCCAGCGGGTCGGCCTCTGCCACCGCGGGCTCGACGAAGGCTGCCGATGGCAGCGAAACATTCCCAAGCGGCCTGATCTTCCGTTCGATCAAGGACGGCACCGGCGCCAGCCCCAGCCCGACCGATACCGTGAAGGTCCACTACCGCGGCACCTTCCCCGATGGCAAGGAATTCGACAGCTCCTACAGCCGCGGCCAACCCGCTGAATTCCCGCTCAACCGCGTGATCCCCTGCTGGACGGAAGGCGTGCAGAAGCTCAAGGTCGGCGGCAAGGCGAAGCTGATCTGCCCGCCGGGCATCGCGTATGGGGCCAAGGGCGCCGGCGGCGTCATCCCCCCGAACGCCACGCTGCACTTCGATGTCGAGCTGATCGGCATCGCGGGGAAATAAGCCCCCACGCCCGCTCCGGCGGGCTGCCCCCCCCAAGGGGGCTCGCGCAGCGGACCGGCGAAGCCGGATCCGCGCACGCCACTTGATCGTGGGCGGCGCGGCAAGCGCCCAGTCCGGCAAGGTGTTATGCAGGTTGCGTCGTATCTGAAGCTTTCGGTCGCCATTGCGGTGGCGACCATCGTGCTCAAGACCGGTGCCTGGTGGCTGACCGACTCGGTGAGCCTGTTGGCCGACGCGCTGGAATCGCTGGTCAACCTGGCCGGTGCCACGTTTGCGCTCGCGATGGTGACGCTGGCGGCCCAGCCGCCGGACGAAGAGCACCCCTACGGCCACCACAAGGCAGAGTACTTTTCCAGCGGTTTCGAGGGCGTGCTGATCATCACGGCCGCGCTCGGCATCACGGTGGCGGCAGTGCAGCGCTGGCTGCAGCCCCAACCGCTCGAATCGCTGGGCCTGGGCGTCGTGCTGTCGGTCGTCAGTTCGGCGATGAACGGTGGCCTCGCCTGGGCCATGCTGCGCACCGCGCGCCAGCACCATTCCATCGCCCTCGAAGCCGATGCGCGGCACCTCATCACCGATGTGTGGACCAGCGCCGGCGTCGTGCTCGGGCTGATCGGCGTCAGCCTGACCGGGTGGACGTGGCTCGACCCGCTGGCCGCCGTGCTGGTGGCCATGAACATCCTGCGGGAAGGCGTGTCGCTCTTGCGCCGGTCGGCCGATGGTCTGATGGATCACGCGCTGGAACCCGAGCACCAGCAGGCCATCGAGCGGGTGCTCAACGAATTCGCTCACCACACGATCCGCTTCGATCACATGGCGAGCCGGCGCGCAGGCGCGCGGCGCTATGTGGACCTGCACATGCACATGCCGTCGAACTGGACGCTGCAACGCGCAGCCGCGGTGCGCACCGACCTGGAACAGGCGCTGATGAGCGCGGTGCCGGGTCTGCGAGCCAGCATCCAACTGCTGCCGATGGACGTGGAAGCGCACTTCAACGACGAGAAGGACCTGATATGAGCCTGCGCCTGCATTCGGAGATGCCCGGGTGATCGGCCTGGTCCAACGCGTGCGAGAGGCACGAGTCGACATCGCCGGGCGCACCGTGGGCGCCATCCACCAGGGCCTGTTGGTGCTGGCGTGCGCTGAGCCTGCAGACACAGAGGCGCAGGTCGAGAAGTTCCTGTCCAAGCTGCTGAAGCTGCGCATCTTCAGTGACGAGGCGGGCAAGATGAACCGCAGCGTGCAGGATCTCGACGGTGCCGGCACACCCGGCGGGCTGCTGATCGTCTCGCAGTTCACCCTGGCGGCTGACACCTCAGGCGGCAGCCGCCCCAGCTTCACCGGCGCAGCGCCGGCCGATCAAGGCCGCGCGTTGTACGAGTTGCTGCTGACCCGCGCCCGGGCGCAACACCCGCAGGTGGCGTGCGGCGAATTTGGCGCCGACATGCAGGTGCACCTGATCAATGACGGGCCGGTGACGATCCCGCTGCGCATCGTCTGATGGGCTGTCGGCCGCCGATGGGCTGCTAAATCCCTGCCGCCTCGAACACCTCGCGCCAGGCCGCGAGTTTTCGCTCGAAGCTCCAACTGGCATTCGCCGGGCTGGTCGACGGCAGGCGCTGCACCGGCACGCCCAGTGATTGGGTGATGCGCATGCTGCGAGCCGATTCGCCCCCGTTGTGCGCAATCAGTCGCAAGCCCGGGGCCTGTTGCAGCAGACCGGCGAGGTCGTTGTGCTCTGGCGCCTCGATGGCGCTGTCCAGGCTGCCTTCACGCAGGCACGCGGCGTAGACATCCCACAGCCCCAGGCCGCGCTCACGCACGGTGTCCAGCCGATCGGCGTACGGCATCGACGGCAGATCCACCCCCAGGAGGCGCCCGACGATGGGCCAGAACTGGTTGCGCGGGTGGGCGTAGTACTGCTGGGCCTTCAACGAGGCCGCCCCGGGGAAGCTGCCCAGCACGATCAAGCGCGTGGCGGGCCCGACCACCGGCGGCAGGCCGACAAGCCGTGGCCGATCCGTCGCATTCATGCCGACGCTTCTGACAGCAGGGCCGCCAACCGGGGCAGGGCCCCGCCCGCGTTGCGGGTGGTGATCTCGGCAGTGCGCGCCAGCGACCAGCCACGCAGTTGCGAGAGCGTCTCGGCGATGCGGGGCAGCTCGGCGGGTTCGTTCCGGCTGGTCTGCCCCTGCGCGCGTTGCTCGGCCGTGCGGTACATCCAATGCGGTGGGATGTCGGGTGCGTCGGTCTCGAGCACCGGCGCGTGCTCGGCGACGGTACGTGCCAGCTCGCGAATGTTCAGTGCGCGATCGAAGGTCATCGCGCCGCCAAAGCCCAAGCAGAAGCCGCGTTCGACGAACGCTTCGGCCTGCTGCGCGCTGCCGTTGAAGGCGTGGGCGATGCCACCGGGCACCTCGATCAATCGCAGGTGCTTGAGCAGCATGTCAGCCGAGCGCCGCACATGCAGCAGCACGGGCAATCCGGCCTCTCGAGCTAGGCGAAGCTGGGCGGCGTAGAAGCGCTGCATTCGATCCCGGTCCAGACCGGTGACGAAAAAGTCCAGCCCGATCTCGCCAACCGCCACCAGGCGCGGATCATCACGCCAGCGTTGGAGCGCTTGGTGCAGCTGGTCCAGGTCGTGGTCGGCTGCCCGGTCGACGTACAGCGGATGGATGCCCAGCGCATAGCTCAAGCCGTGGCGGTGGGCCAGAGCGCGCACCGCCTCGAAGTGCCTGGCCTCGACCGCCGGCAACACCTGCATCGTCACGCCGGCCCGCTGCGCACGCTGCACCACCGCATCACGATCAGCGTCGAACTCGGCGGCGTCGAGATGGCAGTGCGTATCGATCCACATCATGCACAGGCTCAGGCGGGCCCACCACCTTGGCGTTGTCGCGCCCCACCACCGCCACCGCCACGGCCGCCTTCGCCGGCCCCTTCACCGCGCCACGGCCGTGGGGAACGGCCTGGCCCCGCATGCGGCAGCGACAGCGTCTCGGGAATCGGATCCAAGCCCAGCTGGTTGCGCAAATCGGCGCGGAGCTCCTCGATCAAGGGCTGGTACTCGACGGTCTCGCCGCGGATCAACGCCTGCACGCATGGCGCCGCCATTTCGACCTGCTTGATCGTGCCGAACAGCACCACATCGGCCAACGCCTCTTCCAGCTGAGCCCGGTGTTCGCCTGTGGCCGGCGTGAACGAGCCCGCCAGCGAGCGATACGCCACCACCATGTACTTCAGCCGCTCCGCCTCCTGGCGGTTCTCTCGCTGGCGCTTGTGTCGCACGCGCATCAGCACGTACATGCGGATGGCCAGCAGCACCACCGCCACGATGACCGGCACGACGATCGCCAGGGGGTTCATCTCCGAGAACCGCACCATCTCAGGCGACCGTCAGGCGTCCGGCATCCAGGCGCACTTGTCGATCGCAGCGCGCGGCCAGCGACGGGTCGTGGGTCACCAGCACAAAGGCCAGCCCCCGTTCACGCGCCCGGCCCAGCATCATGGCGAAGACCCGATCGGCGGTATCTCGATCCAGGTTGCCCGTGGGCTCGTCGGCCAGCACACACGCCGGGTCCGCCACCAGCGCCCGCGCCAGTGCCACGCGCTGCCGCTCGCCGCCAGACAACTCACCTGGCCGATGCAGCACCCGCTCAGCGAGGCCCACCTCGGCCAGGGCCGCGCGGGCCCGCTCGTGTGCCTGAGGCACGGACAAGCGGCGGATGCGCAAGGGCATCGCCACGTTGTCCAGCGCGCTGAACTCAGGCAGCAGGTGGTGGAACTGGTAGACGAAGCCCAAATGCTGGTTGCGCCAACGGCCCTGCTCCGCGGCATCCATCGCGTCGAGCCGCCGGCCCATCAGCGTGACGCTGCCGCTGCTGGGCGCGTCAAGAGCGCCCAGCAGGTGCAGCAAAGTGCTTTTGCCCGAACCCGATGCGCCGACGATGGCCAGCGTTTCGCCACGATTCACCACCAGGTCGACACCGTGCAGCACCCGTACATCGAGCGGGCCTTCGGTGAAGCGCTTGGTCAGGCCCTGCGCCATCAGCACAGCCGACGATGCCACGTCACTCATAGCGCAACGCCTCCGCCGGGTTGACGCGGCTGGCGCGCCAGCTGGGGTACAGCGTCGCCAGGAACGCCAGCACCAGCGAAATCAGCGCGATGGGGAGGATGTCGGCCATCTGCGGGTCGCTTGGCATGCGGTTGATCAGGTAGATGCTGCTGGGCAGGAACGCCACGCCCAGCGCCCGCTCGATGGCGGGCACGATGGTGCCGATGTTGAAGGCAATCAGCAGCCCCAGGCCGGTACCGGCCAAGGTGCCGATGATGCCCGAGGTGGCGCCTTGAACGACGAAGATGCCCATCACCGAGCGGGGGCTGGCGCCGATGGTGCGAAGAATCGCGATGTCCGCACGCTTGTCGGTCACCGTCATCACCAGCGTGGACACCAGGTTGAAGGCCGCCACCGCGACGATCAGCGTGAGGATGATGAACATCATGCGCTTTTCGATCTGGACCGCGTCGTACCAGGCGGCGTTGGTGCGCGTCCAGTCGCGCACACGCACCTGCGGCCCGAGCGCCTCGGCCAACCGCCAGCCGACCTCACGCGCCTCTTGGACGTTGGCGAGCTTCAGTTGCACCCCGGTCGGCCCCTCGGTGCGAAACAGCTTGGCGGCGTCGTCGATGTGGATCAGCGCGAGCCCGCTGTCGTACTCGTAATGACCGACGCTGAAGACCCCGGCCACGGTGAACTGCTTGAGACGGGGCTGCACGCCGGCGGGCGTCACCTGCCCGCCCGGGGTGATCAAGGTGACCGGGTCGCCCACCCTCACCCCCAACGATCGCGCGAGCTCGGTGCCCAAGACGATGCGCCACTGCCCGGGAACAAGCTGGGCGAAGGTGCCGTCGGCTTGAAGCTTGGCGGCGAGATCGGTGATCTCGCTCTCCGCAGCCGGCAGCACCCCTCGCACCACCGCACCCCGCATGTCCTCACCGCGGGCCAGCAGCGACTGCACGGCAATGAACGGCGCGGCGGCCCGAACAGCCGGGTCTTCCTTGGCCCGTTTGGCCACGGCCGACCAGTCCGGCAGCGCCTCACCCTGCGGCTGCAGGATTTCCACATGGGCCACCGCCGAGAGCATGCGGTCGCGCACCTCCTTCTGGAAGCCGTTCATCACACTCAGCACCACGATCAGGGCCATCACGCCCAACGCAATGCCGATCACGGAGACAAAAGAAATGAAGGAGATGAAACCGTTGCGACGGCCGGCACGACCGGCGCGCGTGTAGCGCCAGCCGATCTGCCATTCGTACGGCAGCGCAGAAAGAAGACTCATGGTGCCGGCATGCTACCCGGAGCGAACTGCTCCAGCTTGAACGGCGGCGCCGCGGGGCTCGCGCCGCGCGGGCGGCGCGGGCGGGCAGCCGCGACATCGCACGCCCAGGGGCCCTGGCCGAGCCCGCATCGCATGTCACCTTGGCCTCGGCCCCGGAGCCGAACGGCGACCGGCGTGGTTGGGTTGGCCGACGTCAGGAAACAGCTCCACCCATCAGACAACTCAGCGTTCAACCTGCCGACAGGCCGTCAGGGCGCACCACCGCCTCTGCCGGCCGAAGAGACCGCCCCAGAGCATGATTGATCCATCGTGCCGGGCGAAAAGAAAATATATCTACCCCGCCGGAGTATCAAAACCACCATATTCCGGCGGGAAGCAGACTTGGAAGTCAGTCTGCCTGGCCTGTCGAGAGATTATCGATCGTGAAGATCTCGTTGTTTCCCATCAGGCCCACACCGCCCCCCACCGCCGCGCCAAAATCGTACTTGAACGAGTATTCGGGGCTGCCGTCCTTGTTGGTATCGATGTCGATCGACGCCATCGTACCCGTCGTCTGCATCGTCACCCGGGCCTTCTTGAAAGCGGTGAAATCCCCCGCCATGGCGGTGAAGCAGGTTCCGGGAACGTCGATATCGCTCATGATTGTCGGCTCGAAGCAGACCACCTCGATCATGTCGCTGGCATTGGTGCGGAACTTGACCGATGCCTTGCCCACGAACAAGCCGGCATAGTGCCCCACGTCCTTGCCGGTGGCGGCGATGGTGGCCACCGCTCGGGTGTCGGCCGCTGCGGGCGTGTATTTCATATACGCCAAGCCGGCCACGAACTTGTGATTCGAGATTCGGGCGCGGTCACCGATCAGGGAAACCCATTTGGTGCCCAGATCGGTCCGGTTGAAATTATCCGAAGCTGCGAAGGCGGGGACAAGGCTGGCGCACAGAACAACACCGACGGTCAATTGAGACAGATTCATGGAGAGCTCCAACAGGGAAGTTTTTGATATGCCGCTGAATCGGGCGAAGTCAGTATTTCATTGGGGCCGTCCGCCCATCAGCCCCCACAAACTAGGGGCCTGGTTGTGGTGAAGTGACAAGGCCAGAAATTTGTGGCAAGCGACCCGCCCCAAAACCACGCTGGCGCAACAGGCCATCACGGCGCTTACCTATTGCCATATTTGGCCGCATCAGACTGGGGTAGCTTGAACCCCCTGGAGAGACGTGCTCTCCGTGGTCCATTCCGACAGCATCGTGTCGTCTTGATGCTGCCGGCATTTGCGGAGGCGGCATCGGTGGTGCAACAGATCCCACAAGAAATCACCCACGCGATCGAATCAGACGACGAACCGTCGCCCACGGCGCCCTCCAACACGTCACTGGCGGGCTTCAGCTACCTGGTCGACGTGCTCAGCCGAGCCGAAGGGGCCAGGCCACAGCGGCGCGCCGCGGCCCGGCCGCCCGGAGAAGAGGCCGACGGCGACGAAGACCCGATCGCGCAGGCCATGAGCCTGGCCAACGAGGGCCGTTTCAGTGAATCCATGGCACTGTGCGCGCGCCACCGGCCCCATTGGTTGGCCACCGCCAACGTCGAACGGCTGGGGCAGTGCGACTTCCTCATCCTGCGGGGCCACCAGAGCTCAGGGCGAGCCCGAGACGCGGTGGAGGCCGGGTTCCGCGCGCTGAACTGGTTCGAGTTCTTCGACCAGCCTCCCACCCGCCTGTACACCTGCGGCCTGCTTGCGCTGGCGCTCGCGTGTGTCGGCGATGCGCCCAAGGCGTTCGAGATCTTGAATGTCGGCAAGCGGCTGTTGCCGGCCATGGAAGCCGGCAGCCTCTACACCGCGCTGTTTTTCTCCTATTCCGGGTCGACGCTCTGGGCCTGCGGCCAGTTGCCAGAGGCTGCCGCAGCTTTCGAGCAATCGCTGCAGCACCTGGATTCCGCCAAGGAGCCCACCCGCCACCGGATCGTGATGCAGAACCTGCTGTCGACGCGGCTCCAACTGGCATTCGAGCAGCCCGACGGGTTCGATCATGCCCAGGTCCATGAGATGCTGGTGACCTACCGCGAATACGCGGAGCGTGACCGCGCTGCGGGTCATCTCGTGTCACTGGCCCGGAATGCCCAGTTCATCGGCGATGCGTATTGGCAGTTGGGGCAGTTGGAGGATGCGCGGGTCGCGCTGCTGGGCGGTATCCAGGCGGCCGAGGCGGCCAAATCCGGGCCGGACCGGGGCATGCTTCTGTGGCGCCTGGCGCGCCTCGATCGCCTGCAAAACAACCACCGCAGTGCGTCGACTGCGCTGGCGCTGTCCATCGAGCTGTTGGAGCAGAGCCAACAACTGCGAGAGCTGGCCGCAGCGCACCTGGAAGCCGCTGCACTGCACGAGGCGCGCCTGCATTGGCACGCCGCCGTGGCCTCGTTGCGCGAGCATCTGCGCATCCGCGACCGCGTGCAGAAATCAGAGGTGGAAGCACGGATGTATTCGCTGCGCGTGCAACTGGACGTCGCCCAGGAAGGCGCCGCGTTCAAAGAGACGCTGGGCCACCCGAGGCCGATGCGGAACACGCCTCAGTCGTGAAGCTTCACCACAGGCCCAGTTCGTCACACCGCGCCAGGCCGATGCTGAAGGTGCTGCCCTGGCCAGGCTGGCTCCGAACAACGATCTGCCCGCCCATCTGCGCCATCAACAGCTTGACGATCACCAGGCCCAGCCCGGTGCCTGGCACCCGCGAGTGGCGCGGCAGACGTTGAAACGGCTGGAACAGCTGCTGGATCTCGCTGGCGGACAGACCTTCGCCTTCATCGCTGAAGTCGATCCAGAGCTGATCGCCCACGGCCCGGGCTGCCACCACCAGCCTGCCACCCGCGCGGTTGTATTGGCATCCATTGCGCAGCAGGTTCACCAGCACTTGTTCCAGCCGCTTGGCGTCAGCGCGAACCCACAGCGCGTCATCCGGCCAAGCCGTTTCGATGGTGACCCCCATGGCCTCCCGCCAGGGCTCGACTTGTTTCACCGCCGACTCCCACAGCGCCGCGAGGCCCACCGGCTCGCTCTGCACACTGAACTGGCCGCTGTCGATGCGGGTCACGTCGAGCACATCGTCAACCAGCCGAAGCAAATGCTGCCCCGCTGAAACGATGTGCTGCATGCGCTCGGCAGCGCTGGCGCTCAAGGGCTCGCGCTCTTCGGTGAGCATCAACTGCGAGAACCCCAGCACAGCGTTCAGCGGTGTCCGCAATTCGTGGCTGAGACGGGAGAGGAACGCCATGCGCGCCCGGGCCGCTCGCTCGGCCGCGGCCACCTCGATGCTTCGCTGCGTGCGCTCTTCGTCTTCGCTGACATCGTGCACCACCCCCACCACACGCTGCACCCGCCCCGCGTCATTGCGCTGCTCGTAGCCCACCGTCTCCAGGTGGCGAATGTCACCGTCCGGATGCTTCACCCGGCATCGAAAGCGAAACGGCAGCGCGTCGAGACGCGCGCGATCCAGTGCCAGCCGCATCGCTGGAATGTCCTCGTCCAGCAGCGTTCTTCTCAGTTGGTGCCGTTCGAGCGAGCGGCCCCCATCACCCGCGTCCAGGCCGAACAGCGCACAGCATCGCGCGTCCAATCGGTACAGATCGTCGGCAGCTCGCCATTCGAACAGGCCGATGCCGGCCACTTCGGCCGCCATCGACCAGCGCTGGTGCGCCTCTAACCATTGGCGCCTTTGCCGCTCGTTGCGCTGCAGGGTGCGCCGAGCCGGCAAGACGACGGCCATGCCCAGCGCCAGCGTGAGGGCGACCAGCGTCAGTTGAAAGCCCCGCTGCGTGCCCCGAGAGGCGACTCCGAGCGCTTCGGAAAAGCGCGTCTCCTGTTGCAGCAGGCGGCCCTCCAACTGGTCGAGCACCACGTCCAGGCGAGCCAGCTCGGCATCGCCGAATCGCCCGCCGCGATCCAGTCGCGAACGCACGTCCTCACCCACCGCTTGCAACTCGTCGATGAGCGCGTCGCCTTCGCGCCAAGCCCGCACCGCATCGCGCAGCAAAAAGGTGTCGCCAAAGGCACGGTAGAGCCAGATCAGGCTGTCGACATCGTCGGCGTGGTTGCCACCGCGCAGCAGGCCTGCCCGGGCCCGTTCAAGGTCTGGCTCGTCGGCCTCCATGGCCCATCGCGCCTCGCGGTCGCCCAAAGGGGCATCGAGGGCCTGCTCGAAGCCCCGGTAGGCCGCCGGTGAGCCGGTCGCGGCATACAGCCGCAACTGCGCCATCGCCGCGCCTCGGCCCTTGGACCAGTGGCTTTCACCGCCGACGAAGGCGCGCACCGCCGACAGCATCTGATAGCCGCCCATGCACAGGCCGAGCAGCACGACCATGACCACGACAAAAGGCACCAGCACCCCGGCGGCGATCGGACAGCGCGCGGCCGACGGCACCGCGCTGGCCGTTCCGAGCGAAACACTCGGTCGGCGCCCGATGCCCGAAGCCTCCGCCTGCTCGAGACGCATCCGCAACTCCCTGTCGTCGTGGCAGGGCTGACCTGCGCGCCGCGGGGTCTGTGCTGCCGAAAGGGGGCCGTACGAACCGCGAGAAGGCGGTCAAGAACGTGGCACCGTTACCGGTCCACGCCTCTGGCGCATGGCAACCCCGCTGTCCGCGGCCCGCCGGGTGGCGAGCCGTGTGGATCGGTGGCTTTGCGACCCCGGCTTTCGCGCGGGTGTGCCCTGGTCATGGCTGATCTGCGGACAAATGTATCGGAATGCAAATGGATGCGCATCCCCCCTTCACGGGTGATGGCGCCGCCTCGACACAGCAGACACCGATAATTCACGGATGCACTTGGTGCTTCCCTTTGCCGCCGCCCTGTCGCCCGCCGCGGGCCAGGCCCTCTCCACCCTTCAATGGCCCCACCTGGAACGCCTGCTGGCGCGGCTGACGCCCTCGCATCGCGACGAGGGCGATGAGCTCAGCCTGAATCCGCCGCACGAACGCGTGCTGGCGCGTGCCTGGGGCTGGCCCGTGGGCGAAGACGGCCTGTTGCCGTTCGCGGCCCGGTCAGCGCGGCGTGACGGCCTGACCGTGCAGGCGGACGACCAGGGTTGGGCGTTGTTGAGCCCCGCCCACTGGCATGTGGGCACCGAGCAGATATCGCTCGCCGATCCTGCCGCACTGGGGCTGGACAACGCGCTGTCACGCCTTCTGTTCGACCAGTTGAGCCCGCTGTTTGCCGACGACGGCTGGCAGTTGCTGTGGGGCGCGCCCTCGCGCTGGTACGCGCGCCACCCCAGCCTGGCCACCCTGCCCAGCGCATCGCTCGACCGGGTGATCGGCCGCAATGTCGATCTCTGGCTCGGCAGCCACGCCGGCGCTCGCCTGGTGCGCCGCCTGCAGGCCGAAGCGCAGATGCTGCTGCATCAGCACCCCCTGAACGAAGCGCGCGAGGCCGAAGGCCTGCTGCCTGTCAATTCGTTCTGGTTGAGCGGCACCGGGGCGACGCCCGCCGAGCCGGGCACCGCGACGGACGCGGCCGTTCGGATGGACGACCGCCTGCGCGGCCCCGCGCTGGCCGAAGACTGGACGAGTTGGGCCGAGGCCTGGGCGGCACTCGACGCCGGCCCGGTTGCCGAAGCGCTGCGGCAGGCCGAAGCAGGCCAGCCCGTGCAGATCACCCTGTGCGGCGAGCGCCACGCACAGACCTTCTCGCCGGCCGAGCGCCCCTGGTGGCGCCGCGGCCTGCTGGCCCCCCGGCGCGAAGATGTCGCGCCCTGGCTCGCCCATCTCTGACCCCCGCTCTTCACACCATGGTCACACCCCGACTCACGCTGCGTGATGCGCCGCCGCGCACGGTCTTCGCACTGGAGCAAAGCGGCGTGCACCCCTTGCTCGCTCGCCTGTTTGCAGCGCGCGGCGTCAAGAGTGCCACCGAGCTGGAGGACGGCCTGGCCCAGCTGCTGCCGCCGACCCAGCTTCGCGGCAGCAGCGAGGCCGCGCAACTGCTGGCCGACGCCATCGAGCAAGGCCAGCGCATGTGCGTGGTGGCGGACTACGACTGCGACGGCGCCACCGCCTGCGCCGTGGCGCTGCGCGGCCTGGCGATGCTGGGCGCGGCCCCCGGCACGCTCAGCTACATCGTGCCGGACCGCCAGGTGCATGGCTATGGCCTCACGCCCACCATCGTCGACCTCGCCCGGGCACAACAGCCGGACGTGCTGATCACGGTCGACAACGGCATTGCCAGCCACGCGGGGGTGGCCCATGCGCGCTCCGTCGGCATGCGGGTGGTCGTCACCGACCATCACCTGCCTGCACTGGTCGATGGCGCCGTGCAGTTGCCGGAGGCCGACGTGATCGTCAACCCGAATCAGCCAGAGTGCGCGTTCGGCAGCAAGTCGCTGGCGGGTGTCGGGGTGATGTTCTACACGCTGCTCGCGCTGCGCGCCGAATTGCGCCAGCGTGGCCGCTTCGACGCCGCCAGCCAGCCGCGGCTGGACGCGCTGCTCGATCTGGTGGCGCTGGGCACGGTGGCCGATGTCGTCAAGCTCGATCCCAACAACCGGCGGCTCGTCGCGCAGGGCCTCAAGCGCATCCGCGCGGGCCGCATGCAGCCTGGCGTGGCGGCCCTCTTCGCCGCGGCCTCGCGCCGCACCGAGACCGCCTCTGCCTTCGATTTCGGCTTTGCTCTCGGCCCGCGCATCAACGCGACGGGCCGGCTGTCGGACATGACGCTGGGGATCGAGTGCCTGACCACCGACGACGCCGAGCGCGCCACCGAGCTGGCGCGCCAACTCGACGCCATCAACCGCGAACGGCGTGATGTCGAGGCCGGCATGCGCGAGCAAGCCGAGGCCTTGCTGGACAACCTGATGCCCGAAGGCACGCCGCCACCCGCCGTGGTGCTGTTCGACCCGGATTTCCACGAAGGCGTGGTCGGCATCGTGGCCGGACGCATGAAAGACCGGTTGCACCGCCCCACCTTCGTCTTCGCGCTCGGCCACGATGGGCTGCTGAAGGGCTCGGGCCGCTCGATCCCTGGCTTTCATCTGCGCGACGCGCTCGATCTGGTCAGCAAGCGGCATCCCGGCGTGCTGAAGAAGTTCGGCGGCCACGCAATGGCCGCCGGCTGCACGCTGACCGAAGCGGATTTCGACACCTTCGATGAAGCGCTTCAGCTCGTGGCGCAGGAATGGCTGCAGCCCGAGGCCCTGGCGCGCACGCTGGCCACCGACGGACCGCTGGCGCTCGAATACTTCAACGCCGACACCGTCGCCAAGCTCGACGCCCAGGTGTGGGGCCAAGGGTTCGAAGCCCCGGTGTTTTGCGACGAGGTGGAGGTGATCCAACAACGCCTGGTCGGAGAGAAGCACCTGAAGCTGCGGCTGAAGCACCAGGGACAGCTGCGCGACGCCATCTGGTTCGGCCACGCCGACCCCTTGCCGGTCAAGGTTCGACTGGCTTACCGGCTCAGCCTGGACGAATTCCAGGGTCAGCAGCGGCTGCAGATGGTGGTGGAAGCCGCGGTTTGACGTCAGGCCCAGGCCGCGCGCTGAAGCTGGCCTGGTAGCCCAACCTCGACGCTTATGCGGCCCTGATGCGGGGCGCGCCAGAATTCGGGCCCCCGAGATGCCGCCGCCCTGGGCCCGATGACCGAGATCCTGATTCACCACGCCCTCGACCTCGAGCAACCGACCGACCAGACCGCATTCGGCGGGCGCCCCTCGGCACCGGCCGGTCAACTGGCGTGGCCGCACTGCCGCCACTGCGGCGGCGCGATGCAATTCCTCGGCCAACTGCGCGTGGACGATGCCGACGGCCAAGACGCCGCCCTGGTGCTGCTCTTCATGTGCCGACAACGACCGGGCATGTGCCACCAGGCCGAAGCCGAGGGCGGCGGCAATGCCGCCATCGTCGTGCCCGCACGCGATCTGGCGCTGGTGGACCCGCCCCCGGGCAGCAAGACCTTGCGTGCCACGCGCTATGGCGCCACCTTGCTCGCCGCGGAGGAAGCCCCGGACTACCCCAGTGCCGCGATGGGCTGGGCCGAAGCCACCGGTCGCGATGTGCGGCAGGTGCTGGGGCAATGGGGCGGCACCGCTCACTGGGAAGAGCTGGACGAGACACCGATCTGCGGCGGCTGCGGCCACAAGATGCCGTTCCTCGCACTGCTCGAACAGGGCCCCGACCGAAAGACCGAAATGAACTTCGGCGGCGGCTGGGCTTACGTGTTCCGCTGCGGCTGTTCGCCGCAACGCGCCAAGCTGCTGCTGCAGTGTTGACAGCGCGGCAGAGAGCCGCGCCGGTTCAGGCCAACACGCCCACGTCCACCCGCCGACCTTCCGCATCGAACGCCAACAGATGCTCAGGCTCGGCCGCGAGCCGCACCTGGGTGCCCCGCGCCGGCGCCACCACCGTGCCGCCGAGCTTGAGCGACAGCGGTTCCGGCAGACCCTGCAGGCTCACATAGGCCACGCTCGTGTCACCCAACTGCTCGACGGTGTCCACCTCGCCTTGCAGCGAGAAGATGGTTTGATCGTCGACCAGTTGAAGATGCTCGGGCCGCACCCCCACGGTGGCCACTCGGCTGGTGGCCACGCCTTGTGACGCCGGCCACCGCAGCGAGCCCCCCGGCACTTCGAGCGCCGACTCGGCAGCGCCTTGGACCGGGAGGAAGTTCATCCGCGGCGAGCCGAGGAAGCCCGCGACGAACCGATTCGTCGGTTGCCGATACACCTGCATCGGCTCACCGATCTGCTCAATGCGCCCCTGGTTGAAGACAGCAATGCGGTCGCCGAGCGTCATCGCCTCGACCTGATCGTGGGTCACGTAGACGATGGTGGTGCCAAGGCTGCGGTGCAGGTGGGCCAGCTCGATGCGCATCTGGGTGCGCAACGCCGCGTCGAGGTTCGACAACGGCTCATCGAAGAGGAACACCTTCGGTTCGCGCACGATCGCGCGGCCGATCGCCACCCGCTGGCGCTGGCCGCCCGACAGTTCACGCGGCAGGCGGCCCAGCAGGGCAGAAAGCTGCAGACGCTCGGCCGCGCGCTGCACCGCCGCATCGATCTGCTGGCGCGAGTGGCCCGACATGCGCAGACCGAAACCCAGGTTCTGAGCCACCGTCATGTGCGGGTACAGCGCGTAGCTCTGGAACACCATCGCCACACCTCGATCGGCCGGCGGCAGATCGGTCACATCGGTGTCGCCGATCCAGATGCGCCCGCCGGTCGGCTCTTCCAGCCCGGCCAGCATGCGCAGCGTGGTGCTCTTGCCGCAGCCCGACGGGCCCACGAGCACCATGAACTCACCATCGGCGATCTGCAGATCCAGGCCCTGCACCACCGGCGCAGCAGCGCCGGGGTAGGTCTTCGCGACGCCCTCGAAGCGAACGGCCGCCATCGCTCAAGCCTTGGGCGATTCGTGGCCGACGCGCTGGGCCTCGATGAAGGCCCGGTACCAGTGGGCGCTGTCCTTGGCGGTACGCGTCTGGGTGGCGTAGTCGACATGGAACAGGCCGAACCGCTTCACATAGCCCGAGTTCCACTCGAAGTTGTCCAGCAGGCTCCAGTAAAAGTAGCCCCGCACGTCGACGCCCAGTTCGACCGCCTTGGCGAGCGCGGCCAGGTGCTCGCGCAGATAGGCAATCCGCTCTGCATCAGGAATCCGGCCGTCTGCATCGATGCGATCGGCGTTGGCCATGCCGTTCTCGGTGATGTAGATCGGGGGCGGTGAATACTCGCGGGTGATGCGCACCAAATGCTGCGTCAGCGCCTTCGGATAGATCTCCCAGCCCATGTCGGTGAAGCCCTGCTGGCCCGGTGCGGGCACCTTGGGCTCTTGCGTGCTGATGTAGCTGCGGGTGTAGAAGTTGACCCCCAGGAAATCCAGCGGCTGGGCGATGTCGGCCATGTCACCCGGCTCGATGCGGGGCGCATCGGCACCCAGGTGCTCGATGACATCGGCCGGGTACTGGGCGCGGAAGACCGGGTCCATGTACCAACGCACGTTGAGGCCGTCGTCCAGCCGGGCGGCACGACGGTCGGCCTCCAGCTCGGTCGCCGGGAACGCCGGCGTGTGGTTGAGCACGATGCCCAGCTTCGTGCGCGTTTCGGCCCGCATCGCCTTGATGGCTCTGCCGTGCGAGAGCAGCAGGTGGTGCGAGGTCTGCATCGCTGCCGCACGGTTCGTCTGCCCGGGTGCGAACTGCGCCGTTTCGTAGCCCAGGGTGGCCACGCACCAGGGTTCGTTGAGGGTGGCGATGGTCTCGAGTCGATCGCCGAATCGGCGCGCGATCTCGGCCGCGTAATCCACGAAGTGGGGGACGATTTCGCGAGAGGGCCATCCACCCAATTGGGTGTGCAGCGCGAGCGGCAGGTCCCAGTGGTAGAGGGTGGCATGCGGCGCGATGCCGGCTTCCAGCAGGCTGTCGATGAGGCGGTCGTAGAAGGCAAAGCCCGCTTCGTTCCATGCGCCGCGGCCCAGCGGTTGAACGCGCGGCCAGGCGAACGAGAACCGGTACGCCTTCAGGCCCAGCCACTTCATCAGCGCCACGTCGTCGCGGTAGCGGTGGTAGTGGTCACAGGCCACGTCGATGTTCGAGGCATCGTTGATGCGGCCGGGTTCGCGGCAGAACGCGTCCCAGATCGACGGACCCTTGCCGTCGAGCGCGCCGGCGCCTTCAATCTGCGCAGCGCTGGTGGCCGAGCCCCAGACGAAATCAGGGCCGAAGGCCGCGCGGCTGGCCGCGGCGGCGAATTGCGTGTCGTTCGAGTTCATTCGTCTGTTTGGCAACGAAGGACAGAGATGGCCGTGTGCGTCAACCGCGCACGGCACCGGAGGTCAAGCCCGCGACGAGCCGCCGCGCGCTGAAGAAAAAGGCGATCAGCAGGGGCAGCATCGCGATGGCGCTGCCGGCCATCAGTGCGCCCCATTCGGTGTTGTTGGGGCTTTGCATCGAGCGCAGCGCCAAGGGCAAGGTGTAGTTCTCGGCCGAGCGCATCACCACCAGCGGCGCCATGAAGTTGTTCCACGACGCGATGAAGGTGATCAGGCCCAGCGTGCCCAGTGCCGGCTTCAGCAGCGGCAGCACCACGCTCCAGAAGATGCGGAACTCGCCGCAGCCGTCCATGCGGGCGGCATCGAGCAGGTCTTTCGGAATCGCCGATCCGATGTACTGGCGCATCATGAAGATGCCCAGCGCACCCGCGGCCGCCGGCACGATCAGCGCACGGGGCTGATCGATCCAGCCGATCGCATCCATCACCATGAAGCTCGGGATCATGTTGAGGAAGCTGGGCAGCATCATCGAGCCCACGACGACGGCAAACAGCGGCTTCTTGAAGCGGAAGTCGTAGGCGGCGAAGCCATAGCCGGCCAGCGCGCAGAGCATCAGGTTGAGCGCCGTCGTCATCCCCGCCACATACAGGCTCATGCCCAGGTTGCGCCAAAAGGGCAACCGCTCCTGCAGCAGGTCGATGTTGTTGAACAGCGCCGAGCCGAACCAGACCGGCGGGGGCGAGTTGAAGATCTCCGTGCGCCCATGGGTGGCGAACACGAAGGTGAACCAGAACGGGGCCATCAAGAGCACCGCGCCGGTGCCCACCATGGCCCAGGCAGCCATCGAGACATTCGAGGTGCTACGCCTCATGCTGCCCTCCGGTGCGGCCGAACAGCCGGCTGTTGCCCCAGGTGAGCGCCGCAATGATCAGGAACAGCATCCACGAGACGGCGGAGGCGGTGCCGAAGTCGCCGTCGCTGAAGGCGAGCCGGTACATGAAGATGGCACTGGTCATCACCGATTGGCTGACGCCCTTCTCGGGGTCGACCAGGATGAACGGCTCTTCGAACAGCTGCAGGTTGCCGATGATCGTCAGCGTCACGGCAAAGAAGATCATCGGCTTGAGCAGCGGCAAGGTGATGAAGCGGAACTGCTGCCAGCTTCCCGCGCCGTCGAGCGTGGCGGCTTCATACAGCTCGTTGTCGATCACCTGCAGCGCCGACAGATACAGCACCACGTTCCAGCCCAGGAAGCGCCAGAAGATCACGAACGCCACCGAGGGTTTCGTCCAGGTGGCGTCCCCCAGCCAGTCGATCTGCGTGCCCAGCAGCGCGTTGATGACGCCGTAGTCCTTCGAGAACAGCGTGCTGAAGATCAGCGCGATCGCGACGCTGGAGGTGATGTAGGGCACGAAGTACGCGGCCACCACCGCGTTTCGGCTGCGCTTGAGGCGCCGATGGATGAAGTAGGCCAGCGGCAGCGCCACCAGGTGCTGGGGCACGCCGGTGGCGAGTGCGAACCAGAAGGTGTTGTAGAGCGAACGGTGGAACCACGGGTCGGTCGCCGCGAAGACGTAGTTCTCGAAGCCGACCCAACGCATCGACTCCAGCCCCGCCGCCGGGTCCCACTGGTGCAGCGAGAGCCAGATCGAGAACAGCAGCGGGAACACGCCGAACACAGCAAACAGCACGAAGAACGGCGCGATGAACAGGTACGGCGCCCAGCGACGCGCACGCCAGGCCGCGCCGGCTCGGCGCGCCGGCAACGCCGGTTGAACGGGATGGGCGGTAGACAACGCGCGTTCCACAGCGGCCTCCTCGGTCAGCGGCGGGCGCGCCGCTCGATCAAGGCCTTGGCATCGGCCAGCGCCGCGGGAATGGCCTTGCCCTCGGCGACCACCTTCTCGAACTCGTCGCGGATCACGTCGGTGGCCATCGCGTCGTACTTCGTCACCGGCGTGGCGGGCACCTGCGCCGCGATCTCGCGCCACAGCTTGCGGGCCTGCTGGCCACCCAGGAACGCGATCGGTTCGTCCATCACCGCGTCGTTCTGCGCTTCGATCAGGGCAGGAAAGGTGTCCAGCACTTTCAGCGAGTTGAGCTGGATCGTCTTGTTGGTCGTCATGAAACGGATGAAGTCCCAGGCTTCCGCCTTGTGCACCGCCTTCTTGGGGATCGAGTAGAACGAGCCGCCGTAGCTGCCGGCCTGCCCCCCCGGCAGCACCGCCGAGCGCCACAAGCCCTTGGTGTCCGGTGCGAGCCAGTTCTTCAGGTGGCCCGTGAGCCAGGCACCCATCATCTGGCTCGCGATGCGGCCTTGCTTGAAGCCGGCGGACCAGTCGTTGGTCCACGGCTGCACCTTCGCATCGAGCCCGGCCTGGCGCGCGGCGCGGCCCAGTTCAAAGGCGCGCACGAAGCGCGGGCCGTCGACCAGCGGCTTGCCCTGCGCATCGAAATACAGGCCCTCGCCGTCCTTCAGGCCGGTTCTCAGCACGATGTCGCGGATGTCGGCGGCATCGGCCAGCAAGTAGGCGCCGGTCTTCGCCTTGATCTTGCGGCCCGCTTCGATGAAGCTCTCCCAGCTCTTGGTGAGATCGGCTTCGGTGACACCGGCCTTCTCGGCCAGGTCTTTTCGGTACAGCAAGGTGCCGGGGCCGATGTCGGCGGGCATCGCCGCCAGATTGCCCTTGCTGCCGGTGGCTTGGGCAAAGGTGTACTTGACGAACTTGTCGCGCAGCGTTTGCGCGTTGTAGGGAGCGGCGTTGAGGTCTTCCAACCCGCCACTCTCGGCGAACTTGCCGATGAACCGGAAATCCACCGCCATCACGTCGGGCAGGCCCGAACCGGTGGCCAGTGCGGTGGTCATCGCGGTGTGGTGATCGCCGTATTGCAGTGAGACGATCTTCAGCTCCACCTTCGGGTACTGCTGCTGAAAGCTCTCGACCGCGGCCTTCGAGGCACGATCCAGATCCGGAAAGGTGGCCACGGTCAGTGTCGTCTTCTGCGCGATGGCGGCACCAGCGGCCATCACGAGCACGGCACTCACCGCGCTGTGCGCGAACAAGCGGTTCATCCTCGAACTCGACGAAGTGATTCGATATGGAGCCGACAAAAAAAGACCCGGCGCCGACTTTGAGAGGAGGCGGGCGCCGGGTGAATGCTCGGCGTTCGGAGGTCGGGGCCGCATCAGGCCGGCCCCGCGGGCGATCAGAAGCGATAGCCCATCTTGGCGCCGTAGGTGCGTGGCGGGTTGTAGAACGACGTCCAGGCGGTCCCGTTGACCCATGAAGCGTCGGTCTTCACATGCTCGTCAGAGGCGTTGACCACGAAGCCTTCCAGGAACCAGCGGCCCTTGGGCTCTTCGTAGCGCAAGCTCAAGTCCACCGTGGCGTAGGCGTCTTGGTAACGCGCATCCGGCGTGGCGCGGGCGGCCGCCGAAGCGTTCGGGCTGATGTCGCCGAACGGGCCCAGCTTGGTCCGCGTCTGGTAGTGCACCTGTGCACGGGGCACCACCAAGCCACCGCCGGGCATGGTGAAGTCGTGCTCGTAGGCGAAGGTGGTCGAGAAGGTCGGCGCGTGCGGCAGCTTCTCGCCCTTCAGGTTCTGCGCGTTCGCTTCGTCGCCACAGTTGAGCAGCGCCGAATCGCAGGTCAGGAAGTCGTCGTACTTGG
Organism: Ideonella lacteola; assembly: GCF_038066555.1. Classification (NCBI taxonomy): domain Bacteria; kingdom Pseudomonadati; phylum Pseudomonadota; class Betaproteobacteria; order Burkholderiales; family Sphaerotilaceae; genus Ideonella; species Ideonella lacteola. Next base: position 95,678 of record NZ_JBBUTG010000013.1, read on the forward strand.
CATCCAGGAACGAGACGTTGCCGCTGAACCGATCGGCCTTGGTCAGGCGCCAGCTCCATTCGGCTTCGACGCCGCTGATCGTCGCCTTCGCAGCGTTGCTGGTCACCAGCTGCTGTTGGCGTCCACCGGTGCCATCGTCACCCGTGTACTCGATCGAGCTGACCTGCATGTCCTTGTACTTCATCATGAAGGCCGCGACGTTGATCGCCAAGGTGCGATCGAACAGCTCGGTCTTCGCACCGATTTCGTAGTTGGTCAGGAACTCGGGCTTGTGACGACGGCCGCCATCGGACAGGCCGCCGGACTTGAAGCCGGTCGAGATGGTGGCGTAGGTCAGCAGATCCTTGCTGGGCTTGAATTCGACGCGGCCCAGGTAGGTGCTGGCCGTGTCTTCGGTCTTGCCATCGTTGTGGCCGCCGCCCGGCCAGGTGCCGTAGTCGGGTGCCGGCAAGGCGTCGTCGTAGTCGCTGTTGCAGGTTTCGCGGTTGACCGGGCCGCCGGGGCCGATCAGGTGGCCGCCCGTGGCGATGGTGGAGCCGAAGTTCGGGCACACCCAGTTGCGGCCGCCTACGTCTTGCTTCTTCTCCTTCGTGTGGCGCGCACCGGCGGTGACCGCCCATTCCTTGTTGAACTTGAAGGTGCCCTGGCCGAACACGGCGTTGGACGACAGCGTGCGCTTGGGCTGGATGAACGACATCGCCCAGGCCACGTCGGTCGGGTCCTTCGGGTCGACGATGATCGGCCCGGTGGTGCCGACAACCGGCGTTTGCGAGATGTCGATGTCGAAGCGGATCTTGTTGTCTTCGTTGATCGAGAACAGACCCGCAATCCACTGGAACGGGCCTTCGTCGGTCGACTTCAGGTTCAGTTCGTGCGTGTTGTTGTCGAAGCGAGACCACTCGGTGCGGTGCTCTTGCTTGAAGCCCGGCGTGACGCCTGCATCGTTGTCGCTGGCATTGGTGCGCGACATGCTGCTGATGCTGCCGATGTAGCTCAGCTCGATCGACGGCGTGATCGCCCAATCGATGCGGGTGCGGAAGGTGGTGTTGTCCTGGTCGAGGGCCCCCGGGGTGTCGATCAAGGCCGAGTTCCACTTCTCGCCCGAGCGCGGCGTCTGCATCAGCGAGACATTGCCGGTGCCTTGGTCGCGGTAGTACTCGAGGGCGGTCGTGGTGCGCAGGTTCTCGGTGATGTCCCAGACCAGCGTCGTGCGGATGCCTTGCTGGTCGGTGGCGCCGTACTTGCGGGCACCGGGCTGCACATAGGAACGCTCTTGGTATTCAACCCAACCATCTTGGCGATCGGTGATCGCCGCGATGCGCAGCGCGGCCGTCTCGGCCAGCGGCACGTTCATCGCGGCCTGGATGCCGATGTGGTTGCGGTCGCCGACAACGGCACCGAACGAAGCGCTCGAATCGCCGAACTTCGGCTTGGCCGTCACCAGGTTCACCGAACCGGCTGTCGCGTTACGGCCGAACAGTGTGCCCTGCGGGCCACGCGCCACTTCAACGCTGGCCAGGTCATACATCAGCACCGTGGCGCCCTGCGGACGCGGCGAGTAGACACCGTCCACATGGAACGCCACCGCCGGGTCACCCAGCTCGGTGTGGTTGGTGGAGCCGACGCCGCGCAGGAAGACGTGCACGCCACCCGAGTCGCCATGCTGCTCCACGCTGAGGTTAGGCACCAGCGCCTGCATCGTGGACAGGTCCTTGACCTGCGCCTTTTCCAGGTCCTTGCCCGAGAAGGCTGTCACCGCCAGCGGCGTGTCCTGCACCAGCGTCAGACGCTTGGTGGCTGTGACGGTCACCTGATCGACCGATCCCGTGTCGCCTGCCGGCTTGTCCTGCGCCAACACCCCGGCGCCGGAGAGAACGGCAACCGGCACCAGGCCGGCCACCACATGCTTTCTGCTGATCACCACCGTGTCTCCTTCTTTCATGTCGTGGCTACCGGCTGGCATCGCAGCCGGCCAGCGGACCGCGGTTGCCATTTGTCCATCACGGCAAAATGACAACGTTGTCTAAGCTGGTGAAACGAATTCTGACAACGCTGTCATCGACCGTCAAGACGACGCAACTCCGGGTCTTCCCGAGTGTTTGTGCCGAGGTGTCGCGACGGCCGAGCGGCCCGTCTCAGAGGTGGTGGATTCGCGTGGACGCCTGTGCGCGCAGGCCCGGCGCAGTCAACGACGGGCTGCCGTCGGTCGGTGCGCGCGCGATGCCAGCGCGGCTGTCGAATCACGCGGCACCAGGCGGTGCGGCAGCACGCGGCCACCGGGCGTCGCCTCGTCGCCGCCGGCCGCTGGTGTCACCAGCATGTCCACCGCCACACGGGCCATCTCTTCGATCGGCTGCCGAACGGTGGTCAACGGCGGCCACACGAGCGAAGCGGCCGGTGAATCGTCGAAGCCCGCGATCGACAACTCGCCCGGCACCTGCAGGCCCAGCCGCTGCGCCGCCGACAGAACGCCGAGCGCCATGTCGTCGTTGCTGGCAAACACAGCCGTCGGCCGCCCCTTCTGCCCGAGCAAATGGTGCGCACCGGCAACGCCGCTGGGAAAGGTGAAGTCGCCCTGGTAGACCAGCGCCTCGTCGACCGACAGGCCCGCCGCCTCCATGGCGAGCTTGAAGCCCTGGTAGCGCAGCTCGGAAGCGGCCTGATCTCGCGCACCGCGGATGAAGCCGATGCGCTCGTGGCCCAGCTCGATCAGCAATTGCGTCACCTCCTGGGCCGCGTGGACATCGTCCATGCGCACGGTGAGCAAGGCAGGGTCGTGATCGCCGGGCGAAATCAAGACGGTGGGTGTGCCGCTGTCGGACAGCACTTTCAGCACCTGCGGGTTGTCGCATAGCGGCGGGGTGAGGATCATCCCGTCCGGTCGCAGCGCCGCGACCATGCGGTCGACTTGCGTTTCGATGTCCGGCGCCTCGTTCTCGATCGACTCGACGACGAGGTGATAACCCGCCTCGCGGCAACGCACCGCAGCGCCCTTCTGAACCCCACCGACAAACGCGGCACTCGGGTCGTAGTACAGCAGGCCGATCAGGAAGCTGCGCGCCCCGGCCAGGCTGCGGGCTGACAACTTGGGGCGGTACTTCAGCTGCGCGACGACCGCGAGCACTTGCTCGCGCGTCTGCTCGTGCACACCCGCCTCGCGGTTGAGCACGCGTGACACGGTCTTGATCGACACGCCGGCTTCACGCGCGACGTCAATGATGGTGGGTGCGGACGATGCTCGGCTGCTCACAGGGGCCAGTCCTCCGGTAGGCTGAGGGCCCCGCACTGTGCCACAGCCGACGGTCGACCGCACCCCGGGCGTGCGCGCATCGGGACCTTATCGATGCGGCATCTGCATGCATCTGCTGCGCAAGGCACGCCGGCCCGTACCGCGCCACACGCGACAATCCGCCCTGTGGCCGGCAGATCGCCGAACCGTCGTGCCACGTCTCGATTTGCTGCTGCCATGGCCGTACCTCTCACCGTTTCCCCCCTTGCCCACCTGCCCGCGTTGCGCGAGCGCCTTCGCGCCCTCGGCGCCCTGCCTGCCCATGAAGAGCGTGTGCTGCGGCTGTGGTCGAACGCGATGCCTCAAGACAGCGGCCGCCGCCGTCTGGAAGACTTCATGCCGCAAAGCCTGCGCCGCGCGCTGCCCGCCCTGGAGGCCGAGCTGCAGGCCCTCGGTCGGGTGCAGTCGGAGCATCCGGCTGAAGATGGCTCGGCCCGGTTGCTCGTTGAGCTGGGGGACGGACAGACGGTGGAAAGTGTTCTGCTGCCGCGCGACGGCGTCTGCATTTCCAGCCAGGTCGGGTGTGCGGTGGGGTGCCGCTTCTGCATGACCGGGCGCGATGGCTTGCTGAGGCAAGTGGGCAGCGCCGAGATGGTGGCGCAGGTCGCGTTGGCTCGTCAGCGCAGACCGGTCAAGAAGGTGGTCTTCATGGGCATGGGCGAGCCCGCACACAACCTCGACAACGTGCTGGATGCGATCGAGCTGCTGGGCACCGCAGGCGGCATCGGGCACAAGCAGCTGGTCTTCTCCACGGTGGGTGATCACCGGGTCTTCGAGCGGCTGCCACAGGGGCGGGTGAAACCCGCCCTGGCCTTGTCGCTGCACACCACCAAACCCGAGCTGCGCGAACAGCTCCTGCCTCGCGCGCCGCGCATCACACCGACCGAACTGGTGGAGCTGGGCGAACGCTATGCCCGGCAGACCGGGTACCCGATCCAGTACCAATGGACGCTGCTCGAAGGCATCAACGACGGAGACGACGAGATCGATGCCGTGCACGAACTGCTGCAGGGCAAGTACGCCATCCTCAATATGATCCCCTACAACCAGGTCGACGGGCTGGACTACCGCCGCCCGAGCTGGGAGCGTGCCGCCGAGATCGCGCGGACACTGCACCGGCGCGGCGTGTTGACCAAGCTGCGCCAATCGGCAGGGCAGGATGTGGAGGGCGGCTGCGGGCAGTTGCGTGCCCGTGCGGCCTCAGCGGCGCCCATCCGAATCCACCGCACAGCAGGCCCCGCGCCCTCGGCACCGTCGACCTGACCCACGGCTCACTGCGTCGCAGCCCTGCACGATTCACCCCGCGAATCGCGCGTTCCGTCGCACCACCGCTGATCGTTCGCCGCCGAGCCGGCAACATCGACAGGCTCTACCCACGAGGAGACTTGAATGCTGAACCGACGTGACTGGGCCAAGCGCGCTGCAGCCGTGGCCTCCGCGGCCACGTGGCCACAGGCCTGGGCCGCCGACACCCCCGCCCCGAATGCCAGCTTGTCATCGGGCATCACTTCGCCCGTGCTGGCGGACATTGCGTCCCGTTACTTTGCGGATCAACTGGAACTCAACCCGTTGCAAGGCTCCGCCACGCTGGGCGGCCCGAAGTACGAAGGACGGATGGCGATCACGATCTCGCCGGAGCATCAGGCCGCCACCCTGGCCCTGGATGAGCGCGTCAAGCGAGAGCTCGCCGCGCTACCGTTGGAGCCACTCTCCGCGGACGATCGCCTCACCCACGAGCTGCTGAGCCGCGAAGTGCAGCTGTCGATCGAAGGCAGCGCCTTCCCCGACCATCTGATGCCGATCGACCAATACGGCGGCATGCCGGTGGCGCTGTCGAACTGGGCCGGCGGAGACCAGCTCCAGGCGCTGAAGACGCCGACCGACTACGTCAACTACCTCAAGCGCCTGCGCCGCATCCCGGAGTTCAACCAGCAGGCCATCGTCAACATGCGCGAGGGCGTGGCGCGCGGGTACACCGTGCCCCGGCCGCTGGTGCAATCGGCACTGCCGATGCTCAAGGCGTTGACCGCGCCGAAGCTCGACCAATCGCCTTTCGGCGCGGCGCTGCGGGCGATGCCGGCGGGCTTCGACCCGGCAGACCGGACTCGCATCACGCGCGAATACGTGCAGGCCTACGAGAAGGACATCCGCCCTTCGATGCTGGGGCTGCTCGCCTTCCTGCAGGGCCCTTATCTGCGCGCCTGCCGCACCAGCGCTGGCATCTCGGCCATTCCGAATGGAGAGGCCTACTACGCCTACCTGGTTCGGCTGCAGACCACCACCGACATGGCGCCGGACCGCATCCACGCGCTGGGCCTGACGGAAGTCGAACGCATCCATGGCGAGATGGCCAAGCTGCAGCGCGGCTTCGGCCACAAGGGCTCGATCAACGAGTTCCTGAAGTGGCATGAGGCGCAACCCCGTTTCAGGCCCTTCCGCAGCTGGGACGACATCCTCACCGCCTACTACGCGCTGAACGAACGGGTCACGCCGCAACTGCCCCACCTCTTCGGCAAACTTCCGAAGCAACCGCTGCAGATCCGCGCGATACCCGAGCTTCAGCGCGCCACGACGAGCCCCTACTACAGCGCGCCATCACAAGATGGGTCGCGTCCGGGCATCTTCTTTGTCGGCGCACCCACCACGCCCGACAAGTACAACAACTCCGAGATGACCTCGCTGCTGCTGCATGAAGGGCAACCCGGCCATCACTTCCACACCAGCTTGCAGTTCGACCTGCCGCTGCCCGCGTTCCGCCGCTTCGGCTGGAACGACGCCTTCGGTGAAGGCTGGGCCTTGTATTCCGAGACCCTGGGCCACGAGATGGGGCTGTACGACGACCCCAACCAGCATCTGGGGCACCTGAAGATGGAGTTGCTGCGGGCCGTGCGCCTGGTCACCGACACCGGCCTGCATGCGAAGGGCTGGACACGCGAGCGCACGATGGACTACATGGTCCGCAACGAAGGCATCACCGCGGCGCAAGCCAAGCAGGCCACCGAGCGGTACATGGCGTCGCCCGGCCAGGCGCTGGCCTACAAGATCGGCGCACTGAAGATCCAGGAACTGCGGCAGAGGTCGAAGCAACAACTGGGCGAGCGCTTCAGCCTCTCGGCCTTCCACGACCGCGTCCTCTCGCAAGGCACCCTGCCGCTCCAGGTGCTGGAACGTCAGATCGATGGCTGGATCGCTTCACAGCGCCCGGCCACCGCCTGATCAACCGCGTTCCCCAAAGAACTGCGGCCCGGGGTGTGAGCCCCGGGCCGCTTCTCTTTGCCACGCTCGGTCGGCGCGTCAGGCCCTCATCACAGACGCGGTTCGCCTTCGTCGTTCACCGTGATCGTCGGGCCGGGCGGGAAAGTGGTCTGCACGTGGTGCTCCATGCCACGGAACTGGTAGGTCACGTCCCAGTAGTCGGGGCGGCCTTGCGGCGGCACGCTTGCGCAGCGTTGCGTGGGCCGGTTGACCACCGTCTCGCGACCCACGTTGGCGCCCACCACCGCACCAATCACGGCACCGCCTGCCGTGGCCAGGTCGCGGGCTGAACCCGTGCCGATCTGGTGGCCGAGGATGCCGCCGAGGATGCCGCCGACCACGGCGCCGCCCACATTGGGCTCGTTGTGGCGCTCCACCGCCACGCGATCGCGCTCGATCCAGCACCGCTGCTGCTGCGGGCCCGTGAACACGGCCTGGGCGCCCACCACCTGCGCTTCGTAGAAGCGCTCTTGCGGACGACGGCGCCAGTCGTAGACGGGCTCAGGCACCGGCGCATAGCGCACCTCTTCGTAGCGTGCCGTGGGCGGCACCGGGCGCACGGACGACAGCGTGTCGTTCAGTCCCATCGCGCCGAGGCTGGGATAGCGGCCCGGCCTCAGGATGACACATCGCCCCTGGAAGCCCGCGTGCTCGCAGGCCTCCCACCGTTCACCCAGAACGATCACCGACGACGCGCGATCGTTGAATCCGTACTGCTGGAAGTTGCCCACCTCGCCGCTGACCTGGAAGGCCCGCCCCTGAAAGCCGCCGTGCTCGAAGAAGGCGATCTGGCCGGTGGCATGGCCCGGCGGCAGAGGCGGCGGCGGAGGCGGCGTGTGATCGTCGTGGCCGTGGCCATCGCGCCAAACGGGCCGGGCCGATGACAGGCGATCGTTCATCTGCATTTCACCGAGAGAGCGGTACTGGCCGGGCATCAGCACGACACAGCGCCCGCCAAATTCGACGTGCTCGCAGACCTCCCAAGATTGCCGGCCCGTGATGACCAGCGAGGAAACGCGGTCGTTGAAACCAAAGCGCCGGAAGTCGTCGACCTTGTGCGGCGTGGTGAAGGCCCGGCCCTCGAAGTTGCCGTGCTCGTAGAAGGTCACGTCGGCTGACGCGGCACCGGCGATCAGCAGGGCCAGAGCGGCGGTCGCGGTCTTGATTCTGCGGTTCATGGAACTGCCTTGTTTCCTTTGTTCACATCTCCGGCGTCGTACCGCGAGGTGGGTGCGATGCGCCTGAGACCCTGACTCAACGCCGTCGCTGCGCCGCCCGATGACACGCACTGACATGGGCCGCCGCGCCCCACCCCAGTGCCAGTCGTTCGGGTCTCTCCACTCAACCATTCATCGCAATACCCGCAGTAGCATCGTGCGGGCCTCGCCGTTAGGATTCGGGCTTCGCTCTCTTCGGGGGAACTACCCATGCGCCAACCCGTGTCGCACCAGCGATCCATTCACCGGTTCGCCCTGCTGGCTGCCGTCTGCGCCGCCGCCGCCCACCCCGTCGCTGCGCAATCGATCAACGGCGTGTCCATGATCACCATTGCCAACGGCCCGAACGGCGATGTGGTTCAGAACGAGAACACGACCGGGCATGCCAAGACCTGGAACCTGGCCGAGGGCGATGCGCAAGCGTCAACCAACTTCAACGACCGAGACACGGGCCTGGCCTATTGCACCGCGGGCAATGAATCCGGCGTCGATTGGGACGTGACGGCCAAGCTCTTCGGTGGCGATGTGGTGGTCTTCAGCGTGGCGGGGGCATCGCCCACCCAAGTGACCACCTTGAGCATCAAGGTTTCGGCCATGGGCAGTGGATCGGCCACCACCAGCGCAGCATTCGACTATTGCATCGGCAGCACCGCGGCGGGCCGCTGCCCCAGCGCGCTCGACCCCGTGGTGGCCGAGCAGATGAAGCTCTCACCGCCGAGCCGGGTGAAAGCGGCAGGAGGTGGGCATGTCGACTCGCTCGTCAGCAACAATCGCTACGAGCACCAGAGCACGGTGTCGCTGAAGATCAAGGGCCCCAAGGCCGTGGTGCCGATGTGGTACGGGCTGCAATCGAACTGCGGGCCGAATGCGCGCTCGGCGATCGCCTCGGCTTCAAGCCAGTTGGCGTCGATGGAGGTCACCCTTCCGGCGGGTGTGACCTGCACGTCACGCAGCGGCAAAGCCTTCAACGGCAAGTGCGGAGCGGCCTCGGCGGGCTCCTGATCCAGCGCACCGCCAATGGATGCCGCGCCCCATCGGGAGACCCGAGCGGCGCGGCACGTGGGGTGCGACGTCGATGGGGCAGCGCCTGCGGTGCGTCAGGGCTTCCAGCCGAGCTTGATCACTTCGAAATCGCTCGCGCTCAGCGTGGCAAACGCCGGGTTGAGGATGTCGTTGTTCCAGCGCGTGTCGAAGGTGCCGCTGATGTACATGTCCGAGCCGTTGTCGGCCACGATCAGACCATAGCGCTGCATCGCGCGGAAGATCTTGCGCGCATGCGGGTCCTTGGTGCGCGTGGCGGGGTCGACACCGTTGACGTTGGTCTTCAACCGCAGGCGGGCGCCCATCGGCAATGCACCGGCCGTCGAGCCCGCGGTGTGAGAGGCCGGATAGACATGGCCGTTCGAGGCCCGCACCGTCACCCGCAGCGCATGCTCGATCTCGGGCACCGCATCGTTCCAGGCCTCGTCATAGCGCACCAGGCCCGGGAAGATCGCCAAGCCCGCCGCATCGGCCGATGTCCAGCCCTCGGGCCTGCGATCGTTGCGCGTCATGTCGAAGAAGGCGCCTGATCCGCCCAGCCACTTCTTCTGGGTGGCGTCGTAGTAGACGTTGTACAGCTCGTACAGGTGCTTGTTCGTGCAGTCGATGATCAGCAGGTGGCGATCGTTCTTCTTGCGCTGATCCACGTTCGCCGGCGCCCCGCCCTCCACCCAGTGCGGCTGGGTGATGGCTTCGCCAGGGATCGGGTAGAAGCGAATCGGCTTGCCTGTATCCAGGTCAACGCCGTCGCTTTCATCCCAGTACTTGAACTTCACCTTCTGCTTCGGCTGCGTGCCATCGACCACCGCATAGGGAAAGCCATACACGCTCTGGCTGCCCGGTTTGACCTCACCGCCGAAATCGGGATGCAACTGGCGCGATGACCCGTTGTTGATGAAGCCGATGTAGCTGGCCGATTTGGGATCGACGGGGGCCGCGCTGATGTCCGTGTTCCACCAGTTGGTGGCCGGAAACACCGGGAGCGGGCCAGGTGGCGGTGCGCCCTGCACCGGTACCTCTGGCGGGCATTGCTGCGCCATGGCCGCCCCCAACAGGGCCGCCTGAATGGCCAGCACCCACGCCGAGCGAATCACTGGGTTCATGGTCGTCGATTCTGAACACGAGATGCCCGCAGTGTCGCCCTGCGCCGCGGCCAGTTGAACGGCAAATCGTTACCACCCGCCGCAGGCGTCAGCGATTGCTGCAGCGTCTTCAAACCGGCCGACGTTAGAATCGCGCCCACTCTCCAGCTGACTGCTGCTGCAGCGAAAGGGCCGCGCTCCTCGTCCACCGACGGAGCCACCTTCGACCGCCCGAAGACTTTCGGGCCCCAGGCTCACCGCCTGGCACCGCACAGCGTCATGTCCCATCTGAATCGCCTCTATCGCGCATTTGCCCGCGCGAACATCGACCTTCGCTACGAAGGCGGCGTCTACCGCGTTCGCGACGAACGCGCCCAGGCCACCATCCTGTTGCCGCCCGACCTCCCGCTGGAGGAGATGGCCGTCCGCCAGTTGCTGGCCTTCGCATCGGTCCGCACGCCGTCCGGCCGCGCGGCCGTGTGCTCGGCGTGCGCAACACCAGACTTCCACCCCGGCACCATCGCCCCGGTCGGCTCGGTGGTCGCCACCGACCTGGATGTGGTGATCCCTTCGGCCATCGGCACCGACATCAACTGCGGCATGCGGCTCTATCGAACCGGGTTGAACCTGGCTCAGGTGGCGCTTCGCCGAGAAGCCTTGATCGATCGCCTGCGTGCGGTGCTGCTTCAGAACGAGCGCCAAGTGCCGGTGCCCACCCGTGCCTTCAAAGCCTTGTTCGACGATGGTCCCCTGGCGTTCATCGACGCCTTGAAACCGGAAGGCCTGTGGGCAGCGGTCGACCGCGACATGCTCGCCACCGATCTCGCCCGATGCATCGGCCTCGGTGGGCTGTCTGGGCACTCTCGCCACGCCCCGGCGGCATTCGTCGGGGCCCGCGAGACGTACCGCGATCCCTGCCTGGGCACACCCGGGTCGGGCAACCACTTTGTCGAGTTGCAAGTGGTTGAGACCGTGCTGGACCGCCACGCGGCCTATGCCGCCGGCTTGGCACGAGACGACGTGGTGGTGATGATCCACAGCGGGTCGCGTGACCTCGGCTTTCACATCGGAGCGCAGTGGATGGACCGTGCCCGACAGGCCTGGCCCTCGGGCGTCCGCCATCCATCGAGCCAGCTCTATGCGCTCGACGGTCCATTGGCGGGCGAGTACCTCGAGGCCATGGGCATTGCGGCGCGGTATGCCTGGGCCAACCGAGTCGTCCTGGGGGAAATGGTCAAGGCGGAAATGCAGCGACTGTTCGGCACGCCGGCATGGCGGCTGATCGTGGACGTTCCCCACAACGTGATCCTCACGGAGCACGGTCGCAATATCCACCGCAAGGGCGCCACGCCGGCACACCCCGGCGAATTGGCGCTGATCCCTGGTTCGATGGGCGACCATTCCTACGTGGCTCTGGGCCTCGGTCACCCGCAATGGTTGTCCTCTTGCAGTCATGGCGCGGGCCGCCGCATGCGGCGGCAAGTGGCACGAGCCCTGCCCCAACCTCCCGCCAACGGAGACTGGCACTGCGTCACCCTGCGCGAAGAGCGCCTGATCGAAGAGGCACCGCACGCCTACAAGCCCATCGGCCCCGTCATCGACGCGCAACGTGACGCCGGGTTGATCGCGCCGGTGGCGCGCATGCGCCCCTGGGTCACCTTCAAGGCCTGAGCGCCCTGCAGGGTTACGCCTTGTTGCCAGCCCGCGATTGGAACCGGTACCAACCCGGATGCTGATCGCACAGCCCTTCCATTACGGTACGCCGCTGAACATCGAGGAGAGGATCGTGAACACTGCCCGCCCGCCCCACACCACCCCCACGCCGGCCCGCTCGTGGTTCCGGCAGCCCGCCATGGCCCTCACGCTGGGCCTGCTGGCCGCCGCCGTGTCCCCGGCATGGGCTGCCGGCCACAGCAACTTCCTGAAGGTGGATGGCCGCCTGATTCGCAACCAGAACGGAACCGGCGATGCCGTCTACCTGCGCGGTGTGAACCTGGGCGGCTGGCAGGTGCACGAGAAGTGGATGTCGCCGCTGGAAGGGGTCAGCGACGACTACAACATGCGCAAGACGCTCAGCCAGCGCTTTGGCGATTCCGGCCGCGACGCCTTGATCGCCGCCTACCAGGACACCTACCTGCAGGAGAAGGACTTCATCCGCCTGTCAGACCTGGGCATGAGCGCCGTGCGGCTGCCGATCTACTACCTCAACCACATGAACGAGGACGGCAGCTGGAGGCTGGACGACAAGGGCAAGCCCGATCTGCGCCGCATCGAGTGGGTGGTGAAGATGGCGAAGAAGTACAGGCTGTACGTGATCCTCGATCTGCATGGCGCGCCCGGCTCGCAAAACGGCGCCGACCACAGCGGCAAGATCGGTGGCTCGGGCGAGCTCTGGAACAACGCCACCTACCAGTCGCAGACCTTGAATTTCTGGCGCACGGTGGCGCAGCGCTTCAAGGACGAGTCCACGGTCGCCGGCTACGACCTGCTCAACGAGCCATCGACGAACTACCCCGGCGCCGCGACGCGCGAAGTGCTGGAGATGTACGACCGCATCTATGACGAGATCCGCACGGTCGACCCCAACCACATCATCTTCATGGAAGGCATCTGGGACTGGAACGCCATCACGCCGCCGAGTGAATTCGGGTGGAAGAACGTGAGCTACTCCTTCCATTACTACAACTGGGGCAACGACTCGAACTACGAATCACAGAAGGCCTTCACCGATGGCAAGGTCGCCGACGAGCAGGACCATGCCTGGTACAACGTGCCGCACCACGTGGGCGAGTTCAATCTCTTCTCGCTGCAATCGAGCTGGGAGTACGCCCTCAAGCGGTACAACGAGGCCGGCTGGCACTGGACGAGCTGGACGTACAAGGGCACCAACATCGGCAACTGGGCGCTCTACAACCACACCAACGCGTCGGCAAACACGCCCAACGTAGCGACCGACAGCTACGCCACCATCGAGTCCAAGTGGCGCAACTGGGACGTGGAGCTCAACATGGCACCGAACACCATGTTGAACACCGTCTTCAAGAACGCCCTCACCGGCAGCAACAGCCTGATCCGCAACCTGCCCTACGAGGGCACCTGGGCCGCGAAGAAGAAGCTGCAGTCGCAGAACTTCTACACCCAGCAAGGGGTGAGCTACGACTCGAACGGCATCGGCTTCTTCGATGGGGGTGATTGGATCCGCTACACCTCGCTCGACTTCGGCAGCAAGGGCCTGGATCGGCTGCGCATGCGGCTCGCGGTGGACCCGGCCTACGCCGGCCAGAAGATCGAGGTTCGGCTGGACAGCACCAGCGGCCCGGTCGTCGGCACGGTCACCGTGCCGAACACCGGCGGGTGGACGACCTACCAGGCCTTCACGTTCCCCATCCAGGCCACCACGGGTGTGCATGACGTGTTTCTCGTGGGCAAGGGTGGCAGCGGCATCGCCAACATCGACTGGCTGGCGTTCGCCCGCGCCACGCGCTGACCCAGTCACCCCACCCGTTTTCGCTACGAGGCCTCGTAGTCGAGGCCGGGTGACTCGCGCCGGCGACCGGCCGGCGCGATTTCGAGTTGTGAGGTGCGTTACCAAGCGAACAGCCTCACACCTGGGAGGGTTAAGTTTGGATACAGGGCCCGTCGGCGCCACGTCACAGTGCGCCGTCCGGCAGCCCATCACGGCGCTGCCGCCAACAGGGGCATCGCATGAGTGCACGATCGGGCCGGCTTCGCAGCCGCCTCTGCAATGGGATGGCAGGCGCCACAGTGGCCCTGCTAGCAGCCTGCGGCGGTTCAGACACCGCGGATGAATCGGCCAACAGCCCACCATCGGCCGCGGCCACTTCCGACTCCGCCTCCAACCGAGCCAGCGTTCAGTCGGCCTCGGGCCGGCGCGAGACGGCCGATCCCTTCGCCGGCTTGTCGCTGGTGCCCACGGCCGAGCAATCGGATGCGGTGCGTCTGGCGCAGCAAGCCACCTTCGGGCCGACCAGCGCGCTGATCACCGAGATCGAGTCGATGGGTGCGGCGGGCTGGATCTCCAAGCAGATGACGACGACCGGCTCGGTGTACACGCACGGCGCCGACGACGCGATCCACAAGAACACCCGGCCGGAGTTCTTCTGCAGCCGGCCCGACCAGATCAACAACGTCTACTGCTGGCGCGACTACTACTCGGCAGAGCCGGTGAGCTGGGACTTCTATCGCAACGCGATCGAACAGCCCGACCAGCTCCGCCAACGGGTCGCGCACGCGCTGCAGCAGATCTTCGTGATCAGCAGCAACACGGTCTACGGCACCTACGGCTGGCGCAACTACGAGAACATGCTTCTCGAGAACGCGTTCGGCAACTACCGGGAGTTGCTGCGCCGTGTGACCCTGTCGCCGCTGATGGGCGAGTTCCTCGACATGGTCAACAACGACAAGTCGTTGCCCAACGAAAACTACGCCCGCGAGCTGCTGCAGCTGTTCTCTATCGGCACCTGCAAGCTGAATGCGGATGGCACGCTGGCCACGGGCAAGTGCAAGCCCACCTACAACAACGAGACGGTGCGCGAGTACGCCTATGCCCTCACCGGCTGGACCTACCCCGCCGGGGGCCAGACGGCCTGGGGTTGCTGGCCCAGCGGCGCGAACTGCGCCTACTTCGGCGGCGACATGGTGCCCGCCACCGCCTTCCGCGACGCGGGCAAGCGACGGTTGCTGTCCGATGTCTTTGTGCCGGCCAACAGCAATTCGACCCAGGCGCTCAGCAAGGTGCTCGACAGCCTGATGCAGCACCCGAACACGCCACCCTTCGTGGCGAAGAAGCTGATCCAGCACCTGGTCAAGAGCAACCCCTCGGACAAGTACGTCGGCCGCGTCGCCAGTGCATTCAAGACGGGCACCTACCAGGCCGCCGGCCGCACCTTTGGCCAAGGCAAGATCGGCGACATGGCTGCGACGGTGGCCGCCGTCCTGCTCGACAGCGAGGCCCGTGGCGACCGTTGGGACCAGGAGAAGGCGGGCCACCTGCGTGAACCGATCCTCCACGTCACCGGCGCCATCCGTGCCCTCAACGGCCACACCGATGGCGCGGCGCTGTACTACTGGTGGTCCGAGCTGCTTCGTCAGCAGGTGTTCCGCCCGCCCTCTGTCTTCAGCTTCTACCCGAGCGACTACCCCGTGGCGGGCACCTCGCTGGTGGGCCCGGAGTTCGGCATCCACAACTCGAACACGGCGCTGGAGCGCTTGAACTTCCTGACCTATCTGCTCGACTGGAACGGCTCTGCGCCCGATCCCAACGTGCCGGATGCGGTCGGCACGCGGGTCGACCTGACGGCCTTCCTGCCGGATGCGAAGAACGCCGAGAAGCTGGTCGATGGCCTGTCGATGATGACGCTGGGGCGCCTTCTGCCCGAGGCGCCGCGGGCCAAGGTGCTCAAGGCCGTGAAGTGGTGGTCGCCCACCACCGACCCCAACAACTGGCAGGCCCAACGCGTCAAGGCCGCGGCTTACCTGGTGCTCGGTTCGCCCGACTACCAGGTGCAACGTTGAGCGCACGAGGAGTGACCCACATGACGCACACGCACCACCCCTTGCGCCTGAATCGCCGCCAATGGCTGCAGCGCGCCGGCGGCACGCTGGCCGGCGCCCTGGGCGCCGCCAGCCTCGGCCATCTCGCCCTGGGCACGCAACCGGCCTATGCGGCCGACTACAAGGCCCTCGTCTGCATCTTCCTTTACGGCGGCAACGATGGCATGAACACCATCGTGCCCACCGACACCAGCCACTACCAGGAGTACGCCAAGGTGCGCGGCAGCCTGGCCTTGCCGCAATCGAGCCTGGTGTCGCTGTCGGGCTCCAACTTCGGGCTGCACCCTTCGTTGTCGGCCCTGCAACCGTTCTGGGCCAACCATCAGCTGGCGCCGATCTTCAATGTCGGCCCGCTGTACAAGCCGCTCAGCAAAGACCAGTACCTCGGCGCGCCTGACGGCAGCGAGATGATTCCCGATGCCCTCTTCTCTCACGCCGATCAGCAGATCGAGTGGGAGACAGGCACCACCGATGCGATGACCCGCACTGGCTGGGGCGGCCGCGCATCGAAGGTGCTGGGCACCGTGAACCCGGTGATCTCGGTGGGTGGCAACGGCCGCTTCGGTGTCGAAGACGTTCGCCCTTCGCCGCTGGTGCTGCCAGGCCCTGGTTCCACCTTCGGCGCCTACGGCCTCGGCCCGGATGACACCGACTGGGAGCCGAACCGATTGCGCCGTGCGGCCATTGACGCGCTGTACGCCGAGCCGCAGCCACTGGTGCTGGGGCAGGCCTATGCGGCCCAGCAGACCAACGCGTTCGACATGTCCGAACGGCTCGGGGCCATCGTCAAGTCGATGCCGGGTGACGCTGACTCGACGCCGGCGATCGACTCGGCATTTGCCCCGCTGATCGTCGACGGCAAGATCACCACCTCGATGGGCCAGCAGCTCTACCAGGTGGCCAAGCTGATCCGCTCGAACGCGCAGGTCCAGGGCAACCGGCAGATCTTCTTCGCCCAGCAAGGGGGCTATGACACCCACAGCGGCCAGATTGGCGACAACTCGCTGCTCGGCCTGCATGCCGGATTGCTGAAGGAGCTGGGCGACGCCCTGGCGGCTTTCCAGCAAGCCCTGATCAACCTGGGCCTGGCCACCAAGGTGACCACCTTCACCCAGAGCGACTTCGGCCGCACCTTCGCGCCCAACTCCACCGCGGGCACCGACCATGCCTGGGGCAACCACCAGATCGTGTTGGGCGGCTCGGTCAAGGGCGGTGCCACTTACGGCACCTACCCCAAGCTGGAGCTGGGCGGTCCGGACGACGTCGGCGTGGAATCGTGGGAGCTGCAGGGCCGCTGGATTCCCACCAGCAGCGTCGACCAGTTCGCCAGCACCTTGCTGGGTTGGTTCGGTGCCGGCGAGGGTCAGCTCGACAAGATCCTGCCGAACCTGGTGCACTTCGGGAACAAGCGCAGCCTGGGCTTTCTCTGACCGTCAGGCGATGCCTGCCGCCTTGGCGCGGCGGGCACCGCCGGGCGGCGTGGGCTCCACGCCGTCACGCACGGCTTGCAGCGTCTGGCGAATGCCCTCGGCATAGGGCGTCTTGCGGATCGGGCCGATCAGCCGCTGCAGCGCGCCATCGTCCATGAGCACCGGGTGTGTCTGCAGGTAGTGCATCTCGACCATCTCGCGCAACATGGGCTTGAACAGGCCCAGCACCCGCAACATCGTCTTGCCAGCCACCCGAAGCTTGATCGGGTGGCCCACCTGGCGCTGCATCTCCTCGAACAATGCCTGCTGGCTGGTGACACCCACCCCCGCCAGATGCCACACGCGCCGGCCACCGAACGCCTCAGGCGTGTCGATCAGCCGGGCGACGACCGGGCCGACGTCCGGCACGAACACGAACTCGTGGGGCGTGTCGATCGGGCCGATGAGGTCGGCGGTGCCACCGTTGATCGCGGCCTGCGCGGCGCCATGCAGAAAGCTCGCCTCCACACCGGGGCCGTAGAAGTCAGGCAGGCGCAGCACGGCCGCCTCGATCTTTCCTTCGGTGGCCGCCTCCAGCAGCAGATCTTCCTGGGCCTTGCGCATGCGGCCCTTGAAGGTGTGGGGCTCGCGCGGGTGATCCTCGCGGATCGTCGGCGTCTGAGGCAGGCCGTACGGGTAGACCGTGCCAATCAGCAGGATGCGCTTGACGCCCGCGGCGATCGCGCCGTCGATCGTCTTGCGCATCAGCGCCGGGTGCAGCTCGAACCGCCAGTAGTCGACGCCCACCATGTAGACCAGCGTCTCGATGCCCTCGGCGGCCGCCTGCACCGAAGCCGGCGAATCGGGGTCCCAGGTCTTCACCTCGGCCAGAGCATCGTGGCCGAACTGGCGCCGCATGCTGCTTTCACTTCGGCCCACCACACGGTAGTGACGACCCTGCGCACTCAGGGCGCTGGCCACGCTCTGGCCGATGACGCCAGCGGCGCCGAACAATGCGATTCGAGAAGGCTGAATGTCCATGTGGGGTGTCCTTGGAGGGTGACAGTGACTGGCGATGGACGAAGTCTGGCGGGTGCGGCGCCAAAAGAAAATCGCTGAATTCAGGCGAACCGCTATTCATGTTTGAATAGCAGAATGACTGCGACGACAGAGCCCGATTGGCAGTGGTACCGCTCGTTCCTGGCGGTGCTGGAAGAGGGCTCGCTCTCGGCCGCCGCCCGCACGCTGGGCCTGACCCAACCGACCGTCGGCCGGCACATCGATGCCTTGGAAGCATCGCTGAACCTCACGCTGTTCACCCGCTCGTTCGATGGCTACGCGCCCACCGACACCGCCACAGCACTGCGCCCGTATGCCGCGCATCTCGCCGACACCGCGGCCGCGCTGCTGCGCGCCGCCAGCAGCCAGCGCGAAGGCGTACGCGGCACCGTTCGCATCACCGCCAGCGAGGTGGTGGGCGTGGAGGTGCTGCCGCCGATCCTCACCGACCTGCGCCGACAACACCCGGAGCTCGTCATCGAGTTGATGCTGTCGAACCAGGTCGATGACCTGCTGCGGCGCGAGGCCGATATCGCAGTCCGCATGGTGCAGCCCACCCAGGGGGCGCTGCTGGCCCGTCGTGTGGGTGCGATCGAGCTGGGCTTGCACGCACAGGCGAGCTACCTGGCGCGATGCGGCACCCCGCAATCCATGGTCGACCTGGATCACCACAGCCTGATCGGCTTCGATCGTGAAACCGCGCGGCTGCGCAAGATGTCGGCGGCCTTGGGCCCGTTCGACCGCACACGCTTTGCCCTGCGCGCCGACAGCGATCTGGCGCAACTCGCGATGATCCGTGCCGGCTTCGGTCTCGGCGTCTGCCAGGTCGCGCTGGCTCGCCGTGCGGGCCTCGTGCGGGTGCTGCCCCACCCGTTCTCGTTCCAGCTCGACACCTGGGTGGCCATGCACGCCGACTTGCGAGACAGCCCGCGCTGCGCCGTGTCTTTCGCCGCGCTGGTGGCGGGGCTGGAGGCATACATCCAGGCCTAGGCCTCGCCCGGTCGGATGGCGGCTGACGCCGTCACATCCGAATCAAGGTTCGCGAAATGGCCAGCGGCAGCACCCGCCAAGATCACGCCGTCCCAACGCCGCACGCCACGCACAAGCTGAGCAAGGGGTGCAACGACCTCCAGGCGCACTACGGAACAGGGCTCAGCAAGAACGCACGCCTGACATATTCACCCTGTGGGTCTGTGATCCAGCCCCAACCGGCGATCTGGCCCGCCCCGTTGATACCCGACACCGCGGTCAGGAACCATCCGTCGCCCGACCCGTCGGAGATCAAATTCGACAGATCAACGACGTCGCCATCGCTCCACCTGACGACCACCGGCGAGCCGTCCATCCGATGGCAGATGCCAACGGCCACATTCCGATCGTTCAGCGCCATGGCCTGGCATTCGTCAGCGCCCGCCGGGCTCGGCAAGGTCTCCAGTCGTCCGTTGATGTAGAGACTCGCATCCGTGTTCTCTCGGCCCCAACGCGACACCAACACCACGCCGCTTGAATTGATGGCCACGGCATCGGTGGAGATGGGCAGCTCAGTCAACACATCGTGGTCAAAGATCCAGCCGTTGTGTCCGCCGTCCCAGACAGAGACACCCACGACGACGCCGGCATTGTTGAGACCCTTGGACGCCACGTAGTCGCCGGGCACGTCCAGCAGTGTCATCCGGCCGTCTTGATGGACATAGGCACGCGTGCGGAACATGTCCCTGACATGGCCCACGATCGTGCCAACGTCGTTGATGGCCGTGCCCCACGAGTTCCTGCCAGGCAGCAGCGCAGGCGGACGACCGCGCGACAAGACCCTGAAGGTGCGAGAGGTGCTGCGAGGCGGCGAAAGCAGCGTCCCCACCACCTGGCCGTGCCGGTTGATGGCCGCCGCCGTGCTGGGGCTCAACCCGGCGGCAAAGCCGGCCGGCCGCCCGTCTCGCCACACTGTCGCTACCGGGCGATCGGGGTACTGGTTCTGAATGCTGGATTCCCCCACGACCTCGCCGAGATCGTTGATCCCGGTGGTCGAGCTGGCATTGAACCCCGGCAATGGCTCCAAGGAGGTCAGGTGATAACTCAAACCTGAGCCGGACGCCATGCACCACGTGCCAACCAGGCACCCCGCCACCAGACACTTCCGCATGCGGACCTCCCGCTTCACTCGAAAACGGAAACAACCTCAAGGGACTTCATGCACCTGCGCGTGCGGATGATCTGCCCCGGCTACCAGGATGTCAATCAGCCCAACGGCGCAAGACACCGGCGACAGCACCCACCGCGCCGGAGATCGATTCAACACCCAGGCCCTCGCAGGCCGCCCTAACGCCCTAACGCCCTAACGCCGTAACGCAGGCCACCCTAACGCGTCAGGTACGATGCCCGCCCGGGCCGGGCGACCTGCCTGGCCGGATATCGAGGGAGATCTGTGATGAAGAAGACTTGGAGGGCGCTGCTGCTGCCTTTGGCCAGCAGCTGGATGCTGGCGCCCGCGTTCGCGAAATCCGAAACGCCGGAACCTTTGCAAGAGATTCCATTGCGTTTCGGCCACTACCACGTGGACTATGTCGTCAACGACGACGTGACCTCCACCGAGACCCGCTCGTGGTCGGCCACCGTGCTCAAGCCCCAGGCGCTCGAATGGATGAAGCAGGCCAGCGTCAGCTACAGCACGAGCGTGCAAAAGGCCGAAGTCATCGAGGCCTACACCCGCAAAACCGACGGCCGCCGCATCGATGTGCCCAAGGACAACTACCAGCTCAACATCAGCAAGGGTCGTGAATCCGGCGGGCCGGCGTTCTCAGACCGGTCGTCGATGTCGGTCGTCTTTCCCGATGTGGCGGTCGGTGACACCGTCGTGTTCACCTATCGGCTGACCCAAAGCGAGGCGATCTTCCCGCGCCATTTCGACGCGGGGCAGACCTTTTCCACCCAGACGGCGTACGACGACGTGAAGGTCACCGTCGACTACCCAGCGTCGCTTCCTGTGCGCTTCGAGGGGCGGCAGATGCCGCAATCCGAGCGCGAGAGCGGTGCTCGCCGCACCGTGCAGTGGACCTGGTCGAACCCGAAGCCCGTCCGCAACCTGCGCACCGATTTCTCGGTGATCGACCCCGATCAGATGATCGGGTTTGATTTCTCGACCTTCCCGGATTACGCCACCATCGCTCGGGCCTACGGCGAACGTGCCACACCCAAGGCGGCGGTCACCGACAGGGTGAAGCAGCTGGCCGCCGAGATCGTCGGCGATCGGCAGGCGCCTGCCGATCAGGCACGCGCCCTGTACGAGTGGGTCGCCACCAAGATCACCTACGGCGGGAATTGTGTCGGCGTGGGCACGGTGGTTCCGCGCGATCTCGATGTGGTGGTCGACAACCGCATGGGAGATTGCAAAGACCACGCCACCTTGCTGCAGGCGCTGTTGGCCGCGCGCGGCATCCCGAGCGTGCAGGCGCTGGTCAACGCCGGTTCGGTGTACACGCTGCCCCGCATCCCGCGGGTGAGCGCGATCAACCACGTGATCAACTACATCCCGTCTCTGAACCTGTACGTCGACTCCACCTCCGAGACCACCCCCTTCGGACATTTGCCGCCCAGCCTGCGCGGCAAGCCGGTGCTGCTGGTGGATGCCAAGGCGGGTGAGCCGCCCCGGCTGCCCGTGCCCTCCGTGGCGAGCGAACAGCGCAGCATCAGCAAGCTGAAGTTGGGCGATGACGGCTCGCTCTCTGGCACGGTCGAGGCCCACTACCTGGGCGACACCGCGATCCGCATGCGCCAGTGGGCCCGCGAGTTGACGCCCGAGACGCGGCAGGACATGGTGAAAGAGATGCTGCGTTCGATGGGCATCAACGGCAATGGCCGGGTCGAAATGGACGACGCCACCGACCTCACCGACCGTTTCCGGCTCAAGCTCGTCATCGACAAGGCCGAGAAGTTCGTGCGGTTCCCCGGCAGCGGCGCCTTCTACCTGACGCCGCTGGTGGGCGGCCAGGTCGTCAGCACGACAGCGGAGCCAGACACCGGCGAGCCCATCGAGCACCCCGGCACATGTACCAGCGGTCGCGTGATCGAGGAGTACACGATCGAGCTGCCGCGCCGGATGAAGGTGGTGTCGCTGCCGGACAAGGCCAAGCTGAGCAACTCAGTGCAGCGGTACGAAGCGAGCTACCAGCTCAAAGGCCAGGTGCTGCAGGCGCGTCGTGTCTTCGAAGACAGGACGTCCACGGCGGTGTGCAGCCCCGCCCTGCTGAAGGAATACCGGACGCTCGGCAACGCCGTCTATGAGAACCTGAAACTGCAGGTGCTGTACAAGTAGCGATCCGGAGGGTGCCGCCCCACCCGCGGGCCTCCCGGCCTGCGGGTGGGGCGTGGTCTCAGACGAAATCGCGGACGCGGTAGTAGCTCATGCCCACGGCCTGCATCAGGCCGCCCAGGCGTTCGCCGCCGGGGAACGGCGGGTTGACGATGCCGGAGAACCAGTCCAGCCGCTCCGTGTTGCCCAGCATCGCTTCGGTGACCAAGGTCGCCGCCACACGGGTGGGCACCACGCCGTGGCCGCAGAAGCCCTGCGCCCAGAAGACGCGATCGTTGCGGCGGCCCCAGTCGGGCATGCGTCGCATGGTGATGTCGATGTGGCCACCCCAGGCGTACTCCATCTTGGCGTCCTTCAACTGCGGGAATGCTCGCGTGATGTTGGTCTTCATCGCCTCCGGCAAATTGGTCGGTGTGCCACCCAGGTAGGTGCACTTGCCACCGAAGAGCAGGCGGTGATCGGCCGTGGTGCGGAAGTACTCCAGGATGAACTGGTTGTCGTAGACCGCGTGGTTCTTCGGGATCATGCTGCGGCAGACGGATTCGCCGAGCACCTCGGTGACACCGATGAAGGTGCCCACCGGCAGCATGCGCGAGGCCAGCTTGGGCTCGACGCGATCGACGTAGGCATTGGCACCGAGCACGATCTGATCGCACTTGACGCGCAGGCCCCCGGCCACCCGCACGGTGATGCCGTTGGGGCCCTCGTCATAGCCCTCGACCTTCGTCTGCTCGAAGATGCGGACGCCCGCGGCTTCGACGGCCCGGGCCAGGCCCAGCACATACTTCAGCGGGTGAATGTGCGCCCCTTCCGGGTCGATGATCCCGGCCTGGTAGCGCGCCGAGTTCAGGTACTTCGGCAATTCGGTCTTGTCGACGAACTGAAGCTTGTCGTAGAACCATTCTTTCTGGCATTCCTCGATCCAGCCGGTGAGGTCGGCCACACGGCGGGGCAGCACCGCCACTTCGAGGTGGCCCTCGACGAGGTCGCAATCGATCTGCTCTTCACGCATCAGCGTGCGGATGCGGCGCACCGCGCGGCGCGATTCGTCGAACATCTCCTTGGCTCGCTCGTAGCCCATGACGTTCTTCAGCCGCTGCATGCCGCAGGGAAAGCCGATGATCATCTGGCCGCCATTGCGGCCCGAGGCGCCCCAGCCCACGCGGCTGGCGTCGAGCACCACCACCTTCTTGCCGGCGCGGGCCAGCTCGAGAGCGCAGTACAGGCCGAAAAAGCCGGCACCGACGACGCACACGTCCGCGCTCAGGTGCTCATCGAGGGAGGCACGGGGCACTTGCCACTCGCGCGAAGTGGCGGCGTAGTAGGTGTCGGTGTGCTGAGAGCTGCTGCGGAACATCGGATGGGCCTTTCTGCACCGGGCCGATCAACCCATGGAAGGGGGCTGACCGCCGCGACGGCTGCGTCCGGGACAGGCCCGGCGCGCACCCGTCGGGGTGCGTGGAACAACGGTGAGTGAAGGGGTGGAAGACGAAATCGGTGGCGTCGAGCGAGATCAGGCCAGTTCGACCAGATGGGTCAGATCCCACTGGTGCCGGGGTTCGGCGAACTTCGATCGCTCGGCATGCTCGTGGCGCTTGATCGCGACATACGCATCGACGAGCGGCGCGCCGAACAGCTCACGCAACGTGGTGCTGGCAGACAGGGCATCGAGCGCGGTCGGCAAGGTGCGCGGCAGAGCGTGGGCGTCGTCAACCCCTGCGTGCGGCGCCTGGCCCGCAGCCAAACCGGCCAGGCCCAGGCCCAAGGTGGCGGCCACCGTCAGATACGGGTTGGCATCGCCCCCGGGCAGCCGGTTTTCAACGCGCCGCGCCTGCGGGCCCGAGCTGGGAATGCGGAATGCGAACGAGCGGTCTTCAGGCCCCCAGCTCGAATGCGAGGGTGACGCATCGCTGAGCGCGATGCGGTCATAGGCCATGTCATAAGGCGCGAAGAACGCCATCGCCGCGGGGGTGTGGGTTTGCAGGCCCGCGATGAAGTGGCCCAGCTGGGGGCTGCTGTCGCCCGACGCGTGCGCAAACAGATGCGGCCATTCACCTTCACCGCCGCGGCGCTGCACGCTGAAGTGCCAGTGCATGCCGGTGCCGGGCTGATCCAGGAAGGGCTTCGCTGCAAAGCTGGCCAGGAAGCCGTGGCGGGCCGCGATTTCGCGCGCCACCCGCTTGAAGCGGAAGACCGCATCGGCCTGCGCCAGGGGATCGCCGGGGCGGAAATTCACTTCAAACTGCGACAGCGCAGATTCATGCGCATGGCCCGACAGCGGAATGCCCAGCGCTTCACACGCCGCGTAAAGCTCGTCGAAATAGGCTTCGAAGTGGCCAGCGCGCTCCAGCGAAAAGGCTTCGCACGCCGATTCACGCGCCAAGGCACCGGGCTTGGCGCGGGCACTGCTGAGAGCCACCTGGCCCTCGGCCTCTTCGCGGTGCAGCAAGAAGAGCTCAAGCTCCGGTGCCACCAGCGCCTGAAGTCCCTGCGCTTCGAACCCGGCGATCACCCGACGCAACGCAGCCCGGGGCGACAACTCGCTCGCATCGATCTCGCGGCCATGGTGGGCCGACCACCAACGCCCGGTCGGCTCGCAGATCACCGAGGCCTCGCCCGGACGACCGGGCCGAGGCGCCAGCGTCGACAGATCGGGCACGAGGTTCATGTCGATGTAGCTGGTGGGCAGCATCGGGCCGAAAACGTCGTCCGGCTCACCGGCGGTCAGCGTCAGTCCCAGAATGACCGAGGGCAGCTTGCAGCCGCCCAACGAGAGGAAGTCGTCGCAGTTCACCCGCTTGCCACGGGCCAACGAGGTGAAATCACCCAGCGCGCATTCCACCGCCTTCACACCAAGGCGAGACAGGGCGGCAGCAGCCTGTGCGGGATCGATGGGCGGCAAGGGCGTGATCGGCGTCATGTTTTTGTGGAAAGCAATCCTGGCGGGATGATAGGATCAGATTGGCCCAATCAACTGGGCCAATTGAGGCGGCATGCATTGGTCCACTTTGATTGCCCGCCTCGCCGGATGTGAACCATGGCACAGGCTTCGTCCACGCTTGCATTGCACGACACGCTGGCCGGTTGGATCGCCGCCCGCCTGTCTTCCCGGCCGGAGCTGGCTCTCGGCACCCGCCTGGCGCAATCCCTGCGCGATGCCGTGCTGCAGGGCGTGATCGCTCCAGGCCAACGTCTGCCGGCGACCCGCGCCCTGGCCCTGCGTTTGGGCGTGGCCCGCAACACGTTGGTGGCGGTGTACGCCCAGTTGGCGGCCGAGGGCTTCGTGGTGGCGGGACAAGGCTCGGGCACGTATGCCTGCAAGGTGATGCCCGAGCGGGTGGTCGCACGGCCGAACGCACGGCCTGCCCGGGCACCGGCCAAGTCGACCGGCTTGTCGTCATCCAGCCCCTTTGCGCCCGGCCTGTCGGCGCCCAGCCTGTCGGCACGCGGCCTGCGCTACCAGGCCCACCCATTGCACCGTTTCTGGAGCCGGGAGCCCTTCTGCCCCGGCCTGTTCGATGCCGACCTGTTCCCGCACGGGCTGTGGAATCGGCTGCTCGCCCAGCCGCTGCGGCAGGCCGATGCGGCACTGCTGGGCGCCGGTGAGCCTGGTGGGGCCCCGGCCCTGCGGCAGGCGATTGCGCAGCATGTGCGTGCCACGCGCGGCGTGCGCTGCGAGGCGCAGCAGGTCATCATCACGGACAGCACCGCGCAGTCGCTCGACCTGATCGCGCGGCTGTTGTGCGATCCGGGCGACCGGGTGTGGATCGAGAACCCCTGTTACTGGGGCGCGAGCCAGACGCTGTCGGACCTCGGGCTGGCATTGCACCCCATCGATGTCGACGCCGATGGCGTGCCCGTGCCGCCCGCTGCGGGCCGGCAAGCAGCGCGGGTTCGCCTGGCGTACCTGACACCGTCGCACCAGTTCCCCACCGGCGCCGTCATGCCGCTGGCGCGCCGGCTCGACTGGTTGGCCCATGCTCGGCAGCACGACATGCTGTTGATTGAAGACGACTACGACAGCGAGTACCGCTACACCGGCATGCCCTTCCCCTCGCTGCAAGGGCTGGACAGCGACGTGGATGCGGGTGGCCGGGTGCTCTACCTGGGCAGCTTCAGCAAGACGATGTACCCCGGCATCCGCGTGGGCTTCATGGTGGTGCCGGCGGCGCTGGCCACCGTGTTCGGCGACGCCTCGGCCGATTTCTACCGCGATGGCGACCAACTCGTGCAGCACGCATTGGCGCGCTTCATGGCCGAGGGGCACTACGCGGCCCATGTGCGCGCGCTGCGGCGAGAGTTCGGCGCCCGACGTGAAGCCTTGGTCCAGGCTCTGTGGCAGCACCTGCCCGATGGGCTGGACAGCCCGGACCGGCTGCGGCTGTTGGGCGGCGCGCGCGGCGTGCACCTGACGATCGGCCTGCCGGACGCCGTCGACGATCAGGCCCTGGCCTTGCAATGTCGCTCGGCCGGTGCCACGGTCATCCCACTGTCGGTGTACTGCGTCGGCACCCTGCGGCGTGGGCTGGTGCTCTCGTATGCGGGAAGCCCGGTCCCACAAATCGCGGCGCTGGTGGCCCGCATTGCCCCGGTGATCCGACGCGGCTTGAGCCAACACTGACGTCTGGTTTCCTGTCGCCGGGGCCAAGTCAGGTGATTCGGCATGCAGACTGCGGCGGGCAAGCCGTTTGCCGCTGCGCCTGTCCACGCATTCCCAAGGAACCCCTCATGTTTTCACGTCGCCTCTGCGCGGCCTGGTGCCTGCCTCTGGCCCTGACCGCCCACACCAGCGCCACGGCCGCCACCCCGCACCTCGCGGTGCGCGGCCAGGAAATCGTCGACCCATCCGGCCAGCCCATCTTGCTGCGCGGGTGGAATTGGGGACACTGGGGCAAGGCCCAACCCACGGATGCGAGCGACAACGCGGCCCAGGGTGCGAACGTGGTGCGGATCCCGCTGCGGTGGTGGGGCTTCTACGAGGGGCACGGCATCGACAGCCGCGACGACAACGCCACCTCCACGGCCGGCATCAGCGCTGCGCACCTCAAGCACCTGGACGAGATGGTCCAGTGGGCCTCCAGCGCCAAGCTCTGGATCGTTCTGTTCATCGATTCAGATTGCGGCCAGAACGGCACCCAGAACGCTGAGGAGAAGCGCTACTGCGATCCCAAAGGGGAATTCGTGCAGGGCCACAACTTCTGGACGGACAAGGCCATGCGCCAGAAGTTCCTCGCCGTCTGGCGCTTCATCGCCAACCGCTACAAGGACACGCCCTACATCGGGATGTTCGAACCGCTGCCCGAGCCCAACCCGCCCGGGGTGCCCGACGAACAGATCAAGGCCTTCTACGCTGAAGTGATGGGCGTCATCCGGGAGGCGGCCCCCGGCGTGCCGACGCTGATTGGTGGCCGCGCCTACAAGGCACCCGCCATCGCCCAGGTTTACGATCCGGGTTGGAAGGATGTCGTGTACACCGGCAACCTGTTTCTGCATGCCAGGCGCGGCGCCGATGAGGCGAGCCTCGACGAGCTGCGCAGCCGGGCCAAGATGCTGCTGGCGCTGCGCACTGAGCACAAGGTGCCGGTGTTCGTGCAGCAGGTGGGCGTTCGCTCAGGTGAAGACCCGAACGTCAAGGCAGTGAAGGTGGTGCTGTCGCACCTGGTCGACAACCGCATCGGCTTCGCCTACTGGGAATACCGGGGCGCCAACAATCCGAACGAATACGGCGTGATGTACCAGCGCGGCAACCAATGGCTCGCCAAGCGGGACTGGATGGACGCGATCACGCCCTTCTTCAAACAGTGATGAGTCGGGGCGGGCTCGGCGCCCGCCCCGTGGCTGCTGCTGCCGTTGCTGCTACCGCAGCGGCCCCCTCAAGGGGTGGGCCGCATCGGCAGCGGGGGGTACCCCGCGGGCGGCACCTGCTCGACGGGTGGCGCCGGGGGCATGGGCGGCGTGGGCGGCATGGGGGCCCTCGCCGGGTCGGCCGATGAGGGCTGCGGCGTGGGGACCGCAGGTGCGGGTGCGGCGGCCGGCGCAGGCACAGGGGGCGTCACGCCCGACGCGCTGGACGCCCCGGATGCGCCAGATGCGCCCGACACAGGCGCCCCGGCCGCCGTGGGCGGCAACTTGGAGGGATCCACCACCTCGCGCGTCACCAGCTCGCGCAGGATGCCGCCGCTGGCCACACTGCCGCTGAGGGTGCCCTGGCCTTGCATGCGGGCCAGGCAATCGCGCTTGTCTGGCTCGGGCAAGGGGTCGCAACGGCGCATGGCATTGCGGATGAGTACGTCCGGGGCCTCGGTCGGCTTGTCGGGCTGAGCCTGGGCCAAGGCCGTGCTCGCCTCGCTGAGGCAGTTGGCGCGCTGGGTGGACTTCAAGGGCAGCGTCCGGCATCGCGCCGTGTCCCGCGCGTACTGCGCGCGGGCGGCCGAGGGGCTGGTTGCCGCGGGTGCCGTCGCTGTCGACGTGCCGGCGGCATTGGCCGGGGCCGACGCGAATGCGACGAGCGTGCACGCCACGAGGCAAGCGCCCTTCAGCGTGGACGCCCTTGCGGCGCGAGAGGTCAATCGGGTCAAGCTCATCGGGCCCTCCTGAAGCAGTGGCAAGTCAGCTCGATGCTGCCCCGTGCCCGCTGCCGCCCACATCGGAGCACCCGCCCCCACCCTGTAGGACGACGACGCGATCGCCCGGGCCGACACCGGCGTCGCGGCGTTCGCGCTTGGCAACGACACCACAGAATGCGACCATCGACCGCATGTCTCGAACCGCTTTCACCCCCACCGCCCCTTCGCCCCGCGCCTGGGTGCAACACGCCGCGCGCCTTGGCGCCCTCACCGCCTTGTGGGCGGGGTTGCTCGCGGGGTGTGGAGGTGGCAGCGCGGCCGGCAACCCGCCGTCACCTCCGCCTCCTTCCGGCACGAAGCTGACCACCCTCAACACCCAGCTCGCCAACCCCTGGAGCCTGGCCTTCCTGCCCGATGGGCGCATGCTGGTGGCCGAGAAGGCCGGCCGCCTGCGTCGCCTGTCGGCCGACGGCAAGAGCATCGAGGCCGACATCAGCGGCGTTCCGGCGGTGGTCGACGAGGGCCAGGGCGGTCTGTTGGATGTGGTGATCGACCCTCAGTTCGCCACGACGCCGTGGGTCTACCTCAGCTACGCCGAGCGCGGCACCGGCTCGGAGGCCGGCTTGTCGGGCACCGCCGTGGCGCGGGGCCGCCTGGTGGGCAATGCGCTGCAGGGTCTCGAAGTCATCTATCGTCAGGTGCCCAAGACCAGCGGCAGCGGGCATTTCGGCTCGCGCATGGTGTTCGGCTCGGATGGCAGCTTGTTCATCTCGCTGGGCGAGCGCCAGAAGGGCACGCCCGCCCAGGATCTGGCCACTTCGCTGGGCAAGATCGTCCGCATTCGCCCGGATGGCTCGATACCGCCTGACAACCCGACGATCGGAACCGGCGCGCGGCCCGAGCTGTGGAGCTACGGCCACCGCAACCCGCAGGGCATCGCCATACGCCCCTCGACGGGTGACTTGTGGAACACCGAGCACGGCCCGCAAGGCGGCGACGAACTCAACCGCGTGCAGCGCGGCGGCAACCATGGCTGGCCGCTGGTGAGCTACGGCTGCCCTTATGGCTCGCCCGTCGGAGAAGGCTGCCGCATCGGTGGTGGCACCCATGCACCGCAGTACGTGGAGCCGGTGTCCTACTGGGTGCCCATCTCCACCGCCCCGAGTTCATTGCTGTTCTACACCGGCAGCGGCTTCCCCGAGTGGCAGGGCAACGTCTTCATCGGGGCGCTGGCGGGACAGACTTTGTGGCGAGTGGTGCTCAATGGCAACAGCGAGGTCTCGCGCGACCAGCCGCTTTCCGGCATGCTGCACACCCGCGTGCGGTGTGTGCGTCAGGGGCCGGATGGGTGGATCTATCTGCTGACCGACAGCGGCCAACTGCTTCGGGTCGAACGCTGACCACCCGAGTGCCAGACCGCGCACAGGGCGGGCGGAATTCACGTCCGACCGTCACATCACGTTTCACATTGCGCGATCGGGCTTCTTGACAACGCGTACGACGTCACGCTGTGCGTTCCGCGCAGGGCGGACAATCCAGGCTCGGGAATTCTGCAGTTGAGAGAAACGCTTCCACGCATGATGGATGACGCATGGTTTCGCCGGCAAGTCGGCCGGCATACCAACACTTGGCGCGATCGTCCGCGCGAATTTGCACGCCGCACCGGGCGTGATGCTGCCTTGGCATTGGGCGCCATCGCGGGGCTGGCCCTGCTGCTGGGCCTGGGCCTGCTCGTCTGCCTGATCGGCTGGCTGCATGGGTCCTGGGGCGCACTGTGGCTGATTCCGGGGCTGCTGCTGCTGGCGGCCAGCTGGCCGGTGGTCCGTGCCCTGAGGCTTCAGGCGCCGCCGCTGGAAGGTGTGGCGATCGATCCCCACCAGGCCAAGGAAGTCCATGCCCTGGTCGAGAAAATGCGCGCCGGGCTGGACGCCGCCCCCGTGGATGAACTCCGCTTCGACGTCTCGCTGGACGTGAAGCTCGTGATGCAGCCGCGCCTGGGCATCCTCGGCCTGCCTCGGCGAGTGCTGATCATCGGCCTGCCGCTGATGATGGCGCTGGGCACCGAGCCCTTGGCCGCCCTGATCACGCATGCCCTGGCGCCCCTGCGCAAGCAAGGCAACTGGCGCGATGCGCTGAAAGAAGCGCTTCGCGAACCGGCCGCCTGGGTCGAACGCCAACGCCGCACCTGGCAGGTGCTGGAAGACGGCTGGACGCGGTCGCGCTTGCTGCCCTGGTGGCAAGACGCGCTGCTGGCCCCGTTCATGGAGCGGTTCCTGCCGCGCTTCAACGCCCGGGCGGTGGTGCTGGGCCGCGAGGAAGCGGCCATCGCCGACCGGCTGGTTCTCAGCCAATGCGGCGCCACTGCGCTGGCCACGGGCTTGATGGGCCCGGCGGTTCAACGGCGCTTTCTCGACGAGGTGTTCTGGCCGCAGCGTTGGGCCAGCGCCCGCGAATCCCATCTGCCCAATGTGCTGCCGCTGCGCGAATTGCGCGCCTTGATCGGCGCCAGCCTGCGCCACCCCCAGGCGACCGGCTGGTTGCATGATTCGCTGCAGGCCCTGCCCCCCAAGGGCGACCTTCGGGCTTCGCTGCGCGATCGGCTGGCGCTCACCGGCGATGCGGCGCGCCTGTCCAAGCGGGCCAGCGAGGGCCGCAGTGCCGCCGACGCCCTGCTGGGGCGCCAACTCGACAGCTGGATCGACCTGCTCGAC
The DNA here is from genome assembly GCF_038066555.1 of Ideonella lacteola. Taxonomy (NCBI): domain Bacteria; kingdom Pseudomonadati; phylum Pseudomonadota; class Betaproteobacteria; order Burkholderiales; family Sphaerotilaceae; genus Ideonella; species Ideonella lacteola. The sequence continues at coordinate 127,187 of NZ_JBBUTG010000013.1, forward strand.
ACCTACTGGCAACGAGAAGCTGCCGCGCAGTGGGCCGAAGTGCACGCCACCCACCGCGAGCGGGAGAAGCTGCTGACCGAGCTGGTCGAAAGCCATACCTCGCGCCCGCTGGCCCTCGACGACCACCTGCTGTGGATCCGCACCGCCAGCCTGGTGAAGGGGCCGGCCAGCGCCGTGCCCATCGCACGCGAAGCCGTCTCTCGATACCCCAAGAGCCCCGGGGCGCGGTTCCTGCTGGCCTGCACGCTGCTGGACGCGCGGGGGCTGCTGCCATCGCGGCACCTGCTGCCCGATCTGCCGCCGGACGCCAACGAAGCGCTGGGGCTGCTGCGCGAGCTCTCAGACGAACACGCCGACGACGCGCGCGGTGGCGCCAGCGACAGCCACGACCAGGCCTGGGCCCTGCCCGCGGCCCGCCGCCTGGAGCGCGCGTTGATCCAACGCGAGGGCATCGAGGCGCTGCGGGCCGTGCGGCTGCGCATCGCCGAACTCGAACGCGACGCGGCCAAGGCGATGGACGTGCTCACCGACTTCTCCGGCCTGCAGCTGTTGGGGCCCGCGAAGATGGGCGGCCGATCGCTGCGCCCGCTGCTCGATCGCCTGAAGCGCGAGCCGGCCGTGGGCCGAGCCTGGCTGCTGGCGAAGACCGACACCCGCGCGCGAGGCTGGGTGTTGCACCTGCTGGTGATCGAGCGCTCGACCTCGCTGGAGCAGCCTGGCCCTCGGCACGAATGGGCGGAGTTGCAGGCGCTGCTCGACGCGCCCGTGATCTGCCGCGTGATCGATCTGTCGCACCCCGACTGGATCGGCCCCCGCCGCATGGACCTGGTGCAACAGATCCAGGAGACCTCGGGCGGCCGCATCTACGCGGCGCGAGGCAACTGACCTCCCCCAAGGTCCGGCCCAACGTCGGCCTTGGTTGGGGGCGACGCCCCTGCAAAGTTGCAGCCGGGATCGGCCGAAACGCACGACGCGCGAAGCCCCTTCGCCAGCGCGAGAGGCAACGAGTTTTTACAATCCCGGGGTGCACTTGCTGAACGCCGACCTTCATTCCCATTCGACCTCGTCGGACGGCAGCCTCAGCCCCACCGAGCTCGCCCAACGGGCGTTCGATGGCGGCGTCCGCCTCTGGTCCCTGACCGACCACGACGAAGTCGCGGGCCAGCAGGAAGCCCGCTCTGCCGCCGAGGCGCTGGGCATGGCCTATGTCAGCGGCGTCGAGATCTCGGTGAGCTTCGCTGGCGAAACCGTGCACATTCTCGGATTCGGTTTCGATCCCGATCACCCGGGCCTGGTGCAGGGCTTGGCCCAGTTGCGCGCAGGCCGCATCACCCGAGCCCAGGAGATGGGCGAAAGCCTGGCCAAAGCGGGCATCGAGGGCGCCTATGAGGGCGCGCTGGCCTTGGCCCCGAACCCCGAGCTGGTTTCGCGCACCCACTTTGCGCGCTTCCTGGTCGAGCAAGGCCACTGCAGCAGCGTGCACGAGGTGTTCAGCCGCTTCCTGAAGGAAGGTAAACCCGGCTTCGTGCCGCACCGCTGGGCGGGCCTGGGTGAGGCGTTGCGCTGGGTCCATTCGGCGGGCGGCGTTGCCGCCATCGCGCACCCCGCCCGATACCGGTTCACGCCCACCGTCGAGTTCGCGCTGTTCAGCGAGTTCCAGGCTCACGGCGGCCGCGGTGTCGAGGTCACCTGCGGCAGCCACTTCCCGGATGAGGTATCGAAGTACGCCGACATGGCCCTGGAATTCGACCTCCTGGCCTCGCGCGGCAGTGACTTCCACGCCCCCGACGAGAGCCGTACGCCGCTCGGCAGCCTGCCGGATCTGCCAGGCAAGGTCGAGCCGCTGTGGTCGTTGTGGGCCGAGACCTTGACAGGCCGCCAGTCGCCTCGCGCGGGGCAGCCGGGCGCCCTGCCGGCCGACGCCATCGCCCTGTGACGGCACCCGCCGGTCTGCCGCGCCAGCGCCCCCTGCTGGGCGTGCTGTTGATCGCATCCGCCGCGACCTGCTTCGCGACGATGGACAGCACCTCGCGCTACCTGGGGGGCTTGATGCCGGTGCTGATCTTCTTCTGGGCCCGCTACTGCTTTCAAGCCGCGGTGATGGGGATCTGGCTGTCCGCACGAGGCGGGCGGCGCGCCTTTGCCACCGCGCAGCCGCGGTTTCAGATCATCCGCGGCCTGCTGCTCGCGGCCACCAGTGCGATGAGCTTCTACGGCGTGCAGCAGATGCCGGTGCCGGAGTTCACCGCCATCAACATGCTGACGCCGCTGGTCGTGATCGTGCTGGCCGGATGGTGGCTGCACGAGAAGGTCAGCCGCATTCGCTGGGCCCTTGTGGCGGGTGGGTTCGTCGGGGCGCTCATCGTGATTCGGCCCGGCTCCGGCGTGTTCGGCTGGGCCGTGCTCTTTCCCCTCGCCGGCGCCCTGTTCTACGCCAGCTTCCAGGTGCTCACGCGTCGCCTGTCGTCCAGCGAGAGCCCGTATGCGACGCACTTCTACACCGGCCTCACCGGCACACTCATCCTCACCCCGATCCTGATGGCCAGCCCGATCCCGGTCTGGGCCACGCTGCAGGCCGCGCCGGTGTCGCACATCGGCCTGATGCTGGTGATCGGCGCGCTGGGCACCGTCGGCCACCTGCTGCTGATCCTGGCGCTGGGCATGGCCCCCACGGCGACGCTGATGCCCTTTGTCTACCTTCAGATCGCAGTGGCCACCGGGCTGGGGTGGTTGATCTTCAGGCAGGTGCCAGACGGCTGGGCCTTCGTCGGCATGGGCGTCATCGCGGCCTGCGGCGCCGCCGGCGCCTGGCTCAACCTGCGCACCGCGGCCAAGCCGGCCGACCCGGTCGTGGTGGACACGATCGCCGATTGAGGGCCTGGGACAATCGCGCCATGAGCGACCGCTACCGTCCCACCTCGCGCCGCCAGCGCCTGATCATCATCGCCGTCACCGTGGCCACCGTCGTGGCGCTGTGGATGCTGCTGCTGCTTCGGCCCGGCTGGCACCAGCGCAAGTTCCCCGACAACGGCAAGCCTTGCGAAAAGGGGCAGACCACCGGCTGCGTCGGCGGCAGAGCCGATGTGATGTTGATCCCCGCCTCGCCGGCGCCGGACGCGTCGGCCGCCGGGGTCACCAAGCCGTAGTCGGCGGCGGCCGCTTCGCCGCGGTCACGACCACCCTCACTGCCCCACCCCTCGTCGGTACAGCGCCGCATAGCGGGCGGCAGAGGCCTCCCAACCCACATCGCTGAGCATGCCGGCGCGCTGCAGGCGTTGCCAAGTGGGGCGATCGGCGTGCAGCTGCGTCGCCTTGTTCACGCCATTCACCAGGCCTTCGTGGTTGACCGACCGCAGGTGCAGGCCGGTGGCCACGCCGGCACGCAGCGCGGCATCGTTCGCATCGATGACGGTGTCGGCCAGCCCACCCACATGGGCGACGATGGGCACACAGCCATAGCGCAAGCCGCAGAGCTGGGTGAGGCCGCAAGGCTCGAAGCGGGACGGAATGACGATCGCATCGCAGCCGCCCTGCATCAGGTGCGACACGCGTTCGTCGTAGCCCACCTGAACGCCAAGTCGGCCACGATAGTGGTCGGCGGCGGAACGCCACCTGGCTTCAAGTTCGCGATCGCCAGAGCCCAGCACCACCAGGCGCGTGCCGCCCTTCAGCAGCGCATCCAGCGCGTCAAGGACGAGGTCGGTGCCCTTCTGGTCGGCCATCCGGCTGATCATGCACAGCAGAAGGCCCTCGTCTTCAGGCAGCAGGCCAAAGTGCTGCTCGACCGCGCGGCGGTTGTGACGACGTGCGTCGAGGTGGTCTTCGTCGTAGCGCGCCGCCAGGTGGGCATCCGTGCGCGGGTTCCAGACCTCGGTATCGATGCCGTTGACGATGCCGGTCACCGCCTCGGCACGCCAGCGCAAAATGCCATCGAGGCCCATGCCACCCTGGCTGGTGCGGACCTCGTCGGCATAGCCCGGGCTCACCGCAGTGATCGCATCGGCCAGCAGCAAGCCGGTCTTCAGGAAGCCCACGTCACCGTGGTATTCCAGGCCTTCGCTGGTGAAGGCCCCCATGGGCAGGCCCAGCCGGCCGAACACCTTGCGGTCGAACCGGCCCTGGAACGCCAGGTTGTGCACCGTGAGCACTTGGCGCGGCCGAGGCAGCCCCTCACCCAGGTAGTGCAGATAGGCCGGGGTGAGTGCAGCTTGCCAGTCATGCGCGTGAATCACCTGGGGCGGCTCGACGCCCGCCTGGCCCCAGGCCACACGAGCCGCTGCGAAAGACAGGGCGGCGAAGCGTTCGGCGTTGTCGGGCCAGTCGTGGCCATCGGGGCCCAGGTAAGGGTTGCCTTCACGCGCATACAGGTGCGGCGCATCGAGCACCAGCAGGTCGCGCCCTTCGAACCTGGCTTGCAGCAGGCGCGCCCCGCCACCGAAGAAGTCAGGCCAGACGGCCATCCGCTGCGTGTCCGTCAAGGCACGAAGCACCGCCGGGTAGCCGGGAAGCAGCGTGCAGGTCTGCACCCCATGGGATTCAAGCGCGGCGGGCAGCGCGCCGGTCACGTCGGCCAGGCCGCCCGTCTTGATGAGCGGGAACATCTCCGACGCGACCGAGAGCACGCGCAAGCTGCTCATGCCGCCGCCCCGGGTTCCACGCCCGCCCGCGCTGCGGTCAAGGCCTCGCGCAGCACACGCAAGTCGCCGATGTGGTTGGCCAGCAGCAAGACCAGCCGGGCGTTGACGAGCTGGCTCTGCTCGTCACTCAAGCCACGATGGGTCTCGATCAAGGCTTCGTAGAAGTCGTCGCCGGGCGAATAGGCTCGCACGGGCCGTTCGCCGGGGATGCCGAAGTTCGGCTCGGTACAGAGGTAAGTGGGCATGGGGATCGTCTCACTGGCCGGGTCAGACCACCGCAGGCGCACGTTGCAGGGCGCGCGACAGTGCCGCGGCCACCGCGGCGCTGTCGAAGCGGCGCCAACGGGCAGCCACATGCTGGTCGGGTCGAATGAGGTAGCAGGTGCCGGGCTGGGCGTCGTAGCGTCGGGCGGCGAGCCCCTCGGCATCGACCAACGCCCCGGGCCGTGGCCGCGCCGATACCTGCACCAGCCGCAGTGGCACCGGCGACTCGGGCCACGCTGACCAATCCGGTGGAGGCTCGTCACCGAACAGCAGCAGCACGAAACCGTCGGATCGGTTCGCCACTTCGCGCAGCAGCCACGCGGATCGGCCCTCGATCAGCACTGGCGCATCGTCCATCGGGGCGCCAGGGCGCAAGCCACCGCCAAAGCCCGAGTCGTCGGGCGTGTTCAGGGGCGAGTCCAGTGCCAGCGTAGGCACCGACAGGCGTCCCGAGTTCACCAGCGCGCGGGCAAATGCGTGGTCGCGTGCCAGCCCGAGCACCGCATCGCGAAACAGCTTGGAGGTGGCGCTCTTGGGCGTGATGAAGTCGGTCGACCGGGTGGAGTTGAGGATGTTTTCGTCGGCGGCACGGCCCCGCTCGTGGGCATAGCTGTCCAGCAGCGCTTCAGGGGCGGCGCCCTGGATGACGGCGTGCAGCTTCCAGCCCAGGTTGTCAGCGTCCTGGATACCCGAATTCGCGCCCCGGGCACCAAAGGGCGACACCTGGTGCGCCGCATCGCCGACGAAAAGCACCCGGCCATGCCGAAACTGCGGCATCCGGCGGCACTGGAAGGTGTAGACGCTGACCCACTCCAGCTCGAATTCCGGGCACGCCGTGGCCGGCTGGTCGTCGGCGCCACGGTGCTGAGACAGCATCGCCTGAATGCGGGGAATGACCCGCTCGGGCTTCTTCTCCTCTTCCGGGTCGGCGTTCCAGCCCAGCTGGAAGTCGATGCGCCAGACCCGGTCGGCCTGCTTGTGCAGGAGCACGCTTTGCCCTCGGTGGAACGGCGGGTCGAACCAGAACCAGCGCTCGGCGGGAAAGTCGGCCTGCATCACCACGTCGGCAATCAGGAATCGGTCGTGGAAGACCTGGCCCTCGATATCCAGCCCCAACTGCCGTCGTATCGGGCTGCGGGCGCCATCCGCCACCACCAGCCAATCCGCTTCCATCGTGAAACCGCCATCGGCCGTCTCCACCTGAAGGCGCACCCCATCGCGCTGGGGCTCGACCTGCGAAACACGATGCTTCCAGCGCAGCTCCAGCCCGGGCAACTGCTCGGCGCGGCGCACCAGGAACTCTTCCAGGTAGTACTGCTGCAGGTTGATCATCCCGGGCCGTTCGTGACCGGCCTCGGGCAGCAGGTTGAAGTGGAACACCTCCTGGGTGTCGAAGAACGTGCGCCCCACATTCCAGGTGACGCCCTTGTCGACCATGGCCTGGCCGCAGCCCAGGCGATCGAGCACTTCCAGCGTGCGCTTGGCGTAGCAGACGCCCCGTGAGCCGATGCTCACCGTGTCATCGTCATCAAACAGCAACACAGGCACGCCACGCTGCGCCAAGTCGATCGCGGCGGTGAGGCCGACCGGCCCGGCGCCGACCACCACCACCGGCCTTCGCGCGACCGACGACGCATCGAGTTCAGGGGGCCGTTGGTAGGCAAAGGTCGGGTAGCGGTAGGTCGACAACATGACTGACATCGCCTCACGGCCCGGCACCGGCAGGCCGCACAGCGCCGACTATCTCACCATTCGCCAGCACCGCCGGGCGGCGCGCGCCTCGGCAGGCGCCGCCCGCCCGGCGTGGGTCGGCCGCGTCCTACACGCAGATGGCCATCCGGCCGCTTGGTGTGGGCCCCGCTCGACGATTCAATGCTGCACGGACCGAGCGGCAGCGCCGCCGCTCACCGAAGTTCCAACCCCAACCACCTTCTTCAGACCTGTCATGTCCGCATTCTTCGACGCGCCGATTGCCGTGGGCAAACACACTGTCTGCCCGTTTGCCAAACCCACCAGCGAGGGCGAATACGCCGCCTGCGTGTCCATCCGCGGCGGCCAAGGCCGATCGTCGGTCGATCACGTGCTGCGCTTTGTCCCCTTGTTCGGCGATGCGCAAGCCGCCTGCCGCTATGCGATCGAACAAGCCATGCTGTACTTGAACGCCCCGGCGGCGTCGAGCAGCACCTGCGCATGAGCCCACTCATCAGGAGGAGCACCGCGATGTTTCAAGTGGAAGTGTTCGATGCCCGCCCCCCGGTACCCGGCTGGCGCGGCGTGTGCATCAGCGACGAGGACGAAGCCGGTCTGATGTTCGCGTTCAGTGACCGCTCTCCTGCACGGCCGGACGAGCTGGACGACGCGATCGATCTGGTGCACGCCCTGCATGGCGAGTTGGGGGTGCGGGCCGGTGTGCGCGATCTGCACAGCGGTCATCTCATCTATGACTGCGTGATGCGGCCGGCCATCGACACGCTGGCGGCGAATGTCAACGGGAGGATCGAGACATGGACCACCTGATCAGCCTGCTCCTGGGTGCCCTGGTGGGCTGGACAGCCACGCTCTTCCTGGAGCACCGTCAATGGCTGCCCACCCGAGGCGACCTCGTCGTCGGCCTGCTGGGTGGGCTGCTCGGCGGATGGGCGGTGGCGCCGTCGGGCAGCGTCATCGCGGGTCTGGGCCGGGCGGCCGATACCGATGCGAAGGCGCTGGCCGCCTTGGCGGGTGCCGCATTGGCCGTGGGCGCCTGGCGCATCGTGCGTCGGTTGCTGGCCCGCCCGGAAGGCGCCACCCTCATGCCGCGGCCTTGAGGCGCGGCATGAGGGGCGCGAGGGCGTGAAGGACAAGAAGGGCGTGAACGGCGCCCTGAGACTCTCCCGTCCTCAGTTCAGACGCTTCTGGCCCGCACCTGCGTTGGCGATGACCTTGGCCTTGACCTTGGCCGCGGGCGTCAGCTTGTAGGTGTAGCCCGTGGGGCCATAGGCCTTGGTGGTCTTCCAGTCCGTGGCGTTCACGCCCGAGCTGCCCGGGTCGTCCCAGGTGATGCCGCTGCCCACGAAGTTGTCGCGGAGCTCCCAGTAGCCGATGGCGTCGCTGTCACGCGAGGTGACCGGGTTCTTGACGTTCTCGAAGTAGTTCGATTCGATCAGCGACAGGCCGCCCATGCGCACATTGATGCCGGACGTGATCACGTTGTTGTAGTAGTTGTTGTAGAGGTGGGTGCGGCCCAGGCGCTGCAGAGGCAATCTCGATTCGACGTTCTCGTAGCGGTTGTGGTGGTAGGTCGCCCGCATGGAGGCATTGGTGTCGTCGTCGTCGCTGTGCCCGTTGAGCGTGACCTTCTGGTGATCGTGGATGTAGTTGTAGGAGATGGTGATGTCATAGGCGCCCCGCTTGTGGTCGATAGCGCCATCCCACGACGCATCCCCCGCGCCCGGGCAGTGCGTCAGGCTGCTGAAGATGGTGTTGTGGTCGATCCAGATCTTGTTCGGCTTGCCGCTGCTGTCGCCTTCGACACCGATGGCGTCGGAGTCTTCGCCACCCGGCAGCAGGCCGATCGTCATGTTCTGCACGATGATGTTCTTCGCGTCACTGACGATGTGCACACCGAAGTTCGCCGACGATCCGTTGGCGCCCTTGACCGTGATGTCGCTCTTGTCCTTGATCACCAGCTTCTGCGCGGGCTTCTTCCATTGGGCGCAGACGTCCGTGATCTGCGCATAGTCGAACACGCCGGTGTAGAGCAGCACCAGGCCTCCGCTGCCGCTGTAGCTGTCGATCGCCGCCTGGGCGGCCGCCAGCGTGGCGACTTTGATGGGCGTCTTGTCGCCGCCGCCGGTGGTGCCGGCGCCGTAGCCGATGGGCTTGGCGGCGAAGGCTGAGGTAGACAGGCAGGCCAGCGCAATGGCCAGGCTGCGTGACAACAGGGTCGCGTTCATGGAGGGTCTTCCTTTCCGGGGGTTGGTTGTTGGAATAGGTCGTGAGAAAAATCGACGCAGGGCGCGCCGATGCCCGTCCGAGGGGCGGACAGGGTCGCGGGCAGGCCGTCCGCAGCGCCTCGTCATGAGGCGGCGGAGGCCGAGAGGAACACCGTAAGCGGCCGGCCCCTTGCGGGCCCCTTCAAACAGGGCCGGCCGGTGGCTCCGGGATCCGGGGAAGACGAACAGCCGTGCGCGTGCGCGAGGGGCCTGATGGACTGCCTGATGAACCGCCTGGGCGCATGGCCCGAGTGGCCGAGCCAGCAGCGGCCCGGCCTGCCGTGGCGGGGCTAGCCTTCCAGCGTGGCCCACATCTCCCGGTCGCGCTCGGCGGTCCAGATGCGTGGGTCGGTGAGGCCCCGGGCCTCGTCGTGGCAGCGCGTCACGTCGAAGGGCAGGCAATGATCGAAGATCACCCAGTGCCCGTACTTCGGCTTCAAGGCGGCATAGGTGGCCTTGTAGACCGCGTTGAGATCCTGCCCCGCCTCCACGCCGGCCTTCACGTGGGCCCACATGTCGCTGATGAAGGCGCGCGTTCCTGCCAGCCCGGCGGTCACCTGCTCGGGCGTGGTCAACGCCGCCCCGCGGCCCGGCACCAGCGCGCGGGGTTGCAGGCGCGCGATCGCGTCCAGCGTCGCGGGCCAATCCTGGAAGTACGCGTCGCCTGCATAGGGCGTCGCATCGAACTCGACCAGGTCGCCCGAGAAGAGGATCTTCTGCTCGGGCAGCCAGGCCACTGTGTCGCCCTTGGTGTGGCCCCGGCCCAGCTGGATGAGCTGCACCTCCAGGCTGCCGAGCCACAGGCTCATTCGGCCCGAGAACGTGATGGTCGGCCAGGTGAGTCCGGCCGGCACGGATTCGACATTGCGGAACAGGCGCGGAAACCGACCGATCTCGCTGGCCTTGTCCTGCTCGCCCCGCTCGACGATCAGGTCGTAGGTGTCGCGGCTGGCGATGATGTGCTCGGGCTGGTAACCCGAAGCGCCCAGCACCCGAACCGCGTGGTAGTGGCTGAGCACCACGTACTTGATCGGCTTGTCGGTCACTTCGCGGATGCGGCGGATCACGTCTTGCGCCATGACCGGCGTGGCCTGGGTGTCGATCACCATCACCGCATCGTCGCCCACGATCACCCCGGTGTTCGGGTCGCCCTCGGCCGTGTAGGCATAGGCGTTGTCCGAGAGCTTGGTGAAGCTGACCTTCTTCTCTTCGAGGTCGGCCTGCGAGGCAAAGGCTTTGTGGGTCATGACGGGCTCGCTGCAAGGGCCGGTGGCCGGCGGGGTGCAAGCCGGCGGTCGCGCCGGGTCTGCCGACGATCTTAAGGCCCCCCTGCTCCAGCACGGTGCACCGGTGGGCAGAAGGCCTTCTTGGGGTGGAACGCCGCGAAGGTGCGTGCGAGACTCGCGCCCTGACATGACCGGCGCACCTGCCTCCCCTCTGGTCAAGCGGATCCTGCTCCTGGTGGGCGGGCTGGGTGTGGCAGTCTCGCTGGTCTGGGGTGTCATTGCCAGCGAGGTGGATCGTTCGCGCTCGCTGCAGGCCGCCACCGAATCGGCCCAGTCGGCGATCGAGGCGAGTGCCGAGCCGATCGCGCTGGCCGCGTGGCTGCTCGACCAGCGCCTGCTGGCTGCGCACACACGCGGCCTGCTTGAGAACCGGGCCATCGTGCACGCCCGCGTGGTGGCCCCGGATGGCACCACCCTCGCTGAAGCGGGCAGCACGCCGCCCGGCCCCACCACGCAGCGCCGCGTCGCCCTGCATTCGCCCGACGGCAAGACGCCGATCGGCGAGTTGCAAGTGACCCAGTCGCTGCGCGACATCGAAGCCGAGGTGAGCCGACGCTCGGCCTGGCTGTTTGCGGGCGAGTTGGTGAAGGTGCTGCTGTTGATGGCCGTCGTTCTGGTGGTGGTGCACATGCTGGTGACGCGGCGGCTGACCCGCCTGTCCCAACAGCTGCAGGCCGCACCGGCCGACGGCACCCCCGCCACCATCACCGTTCCGATGAACCGCATCACCGGGCGGGACGAGTTGGTGCTGCTGGCCGAGGTGCTCGACCAACACCTGCGCGACCGTGAGGCCGTCCGGCGCCTGGCGCGTGAGCGCGACTCGGCCGAGGCGGCGAGCCAGGCGAAGTCGGATTTCCTCTCGCGCATGAGCCATGAGCTGCGCACGCCCCTGAACGGCATCCTCGGCTTTGCGCAGGCCTTCAGACGCCACCCCGCCGTGGCCGGCAATGAGACGCTGTTGCGCTACGCCCGTCTGATGCTGCGCTCGGGCTGGCACCTGAAGTCGCTGATCGACGATGTGCTCGACCTGTCGCGCATCGAGTCCGGCACCGCGCGGATCGCCTTGGGGCCGGTCGACGTGGGCAGCACCGTGGACGCCGCGGTCGCCATGCTGCGCACCGAGGCCGAGGCTCGGCGCGTCGTGGTCGACAGCCATGTGGGCCACCACCGATTGCCGGCCGCGGTGGCCGATCCACTGCGGCTGCAGCAGGTGCTGATCAACCTGGTCAGCAATGCCATCAAGTACAACCGCGAGGGCGGGCAGTTGCAGCTCGATGCGGGCGCCCGGGACGGGCGGGTGTGGATCCGCGTGAGCGACACCGGACTGGGCATGAGCCCCGAGCAACTGGCGATGCTCTTCCAGCCCTTCAACCGACTCGGGCGTGAAGACTCGGGCGCCTCGGGCACCGGCATCGGCCTGGTGATCACCCAGCGCCTGGTCGAGATGATGAACGGACAGATCCAGGTCGACAGCGCCGCCGGCGTGGGCTCGCATTTCACCGTGTGGCTGCCCGCCAGCGACGTGCCGGCCGAGCCGCTGGCCACGCGCCCCGCCAAGCTCGGGCCGGCCGCCGGGCTGCGGCGCACCGTGCTCTACGTGGAAGACGACCCGGTCAATGTCGAGGTGATGCGCGCGCTGCTGCAGGCCCGCCCGATGATCACGCTGGAGGTGGCGCCCGACCTGGCATCCGCCAGCATGCAGATTGGCCTGCACACGCCCGATCTGGTGCTGCTGGACATGAACCTGCCCGATGGCGAAGGCCTGGTTCTTTTGCAGGCGTTGCGAGAGGACCCGCAGCACCACGACCTGCCGGTGGTGGTGGTCTCGGCCGATGCGATGGACGCCAGCGTCGGCCGCGCCATGCAGGCAGGCGCGCAGGCCTACCTCTCGAAGCCCTACAACTTCGACGCGGCGCTGCGAGAGGTGGACAAGCTGCTGGCCTGAGAGGCTGAGAGTTTTTCGCCGATGCCCGTCTTGACCCCCCCAACGCCCCGGCTCTTCGTTGCAAATGCTCGCCATAGCCCGAGCTATGGCTGTGCTTTGCGCCTCGATCCGGGTCGCCTGGGCGCCCCTTTCGGGCACCGCCGAAAAACTCTCAGCCCCTGAGGCGGCCACGGCCGGGCCCTCAACGCAGCACGAGGGTGTCGGTGGCAACGTCATCGGACAGATCGGTGATGAGCGAATTGGTCCACAGCGTGCCGGTGTCGCGCAGGATGGTGTCGGCGATCACCGTGCCCCCCACCCCGGTACCCAGTCGAACCGCCACGTCGCAATGGCTGCATTGATTGCGCTGGTAGACGGTGCCCAGCACCCGCGGCGTCGCCATCGGCTCAAAGCGCGAGTAGTCCTCGACACGCATCATGTTGGTGAAGCCCTCGGTGCCAGCGTATTCCTCGGTCGGCAGACTCAGGTTGGGCTGGTTGGCCCGAAGCCGGTTGTCGCGCACCTCGATGCCGAGCAGGCCCGTGCCGAAGGCCCGGGCATCCGCATTGATGAACATCGTGTTCAACGCCGAGGTCCACTGCGCGGTCGTGTTCCGAATGCGGTTGTCCTGGATGCGAACGTCGTAGATCGGATCGAAGGCCTGGTTGGCGAGGTTCTGGTACGAGCGCAGGTAGATGCCACCGCCTTCGCTGATGTGGTTGCCCACCACATCCACCTCGCGAACCGCCGCCTGGTAGAGCCAGATGCCGCGCGGGTTCTGCGACAGGGTGTTGCCACGAATGAGCGACTTCTCCAGCCCCCAGACGAAGGTCGCGTAGCGCGAGCTCGCATCGGGCACCACCGACCAGGGCGCATCCACCGTCAGCGTGGCATCGGCATAGGCGGTCACCCGGCGCGTCTGGCCCATTCCGCGACCGGCGACGATGGCCACGCCGTAGTTCTCGGGGATGGCGCCTTCGCCGAACGGATCCACGTTCAGCACGTTGGCCGGGTCGCGCAGCGTGTGCCGCGTGGCCGACTCCACCTGGCCGAGGTTCTCGGTGCGCCCTGCTCCACCCCCCTCGGTGAGGATGGTTTCGCCGTCGTTGCGCTGGCGCTGGGTGATCGGCCCATGGGCCACGTCGAAGGTGTTGCCCACCACTGCCACCCGGTGCGCGAAATCAAGCACCATGGCATGCACGATGCCGGGGCTGGTCTGCTGGCGCGCATCGCGGGTGAAATGGTTGCCCTGCAGCCACGCATCGTGCACGCGCCGAAAGCTGCTGGCACCGTTGACGAACTGCACCGTGTTGTCGAGAAACGCCAGCCCGCTGCTGCCGTTCATGACGAAGGCCCCTTGCTCATCGACGCTGCCCGTCTGGATGAACTGGTTGCCGACGAACGCCGCCTGCCGGTTGTCGGTGAAAAACAGCTGGCGCGAGCGGGTCAGCTCGAAACGCACCTGCTGCACCACCACGCGCGAGCTCTGCACGAGCGACGCCGCCTGGGACGCGCTGCCGGCCTGGCGCAGCGTGAGGCGCCGAACGCCGGTCAGGTCGAGTTGGGTACCCCAGAAGGGATAGTCGCTTTCATACCGCAGCACGGTCTGCGCCATGCTGCGGCCCTGCACCACCACCCGGCTGCGCAAGCCGAAGCCGCCTGCCAGGCGGCAGGTGCCCGCCGGCAGTTGCACCACGCCGCCGCCCAGCGTGGCAGCCAAGTCCACCGCCGCCTGGATGGCCGCGGCGTCGTCCACCTGGCCGTCGCAGGCCACACGAACCGGCAGGCGTGTGTCGGTGGCGGCATCGACCACCGTGCGGGTCAGGTGCGAGAAGGCCGCGGCCCAACCCACGCCGAGGCCGAAGGGATCGCCGTGGCCGCTGCGCACCACGCGCACCGGCCGGTCAAGCCGGGCGGCACCCGTGCCGTTGCCGTTGTCGATCAGCAGCCTGGCCGAATCGGTGGCGCGCAACCCGTCAGGCGCCCGCACCACCAGCATCTGCTCATGGCTCTGCGCCATGTCGACCTCGGCCGCCAGGCCGTCGACGGTGACGCGTGGCGTGCTGCCCGGCAGCTTCAGGCTGCGGCCGAACACCCGGAACACCGTGCCAGGCACGATCTCGAGCGCCTCCAGATGAAACGGCTTGGCGGCATTCACCGCGACCGGCTCGCTGCTGAGGCCACCTCGCGCCACCCGCAGCCAGAGCGCGCCGGTCGCGTCGGGTGGGATTTGCACCGCGACCCAGCCCGTGCCGACACGGTTGAGCACTGGCAGTGAACGCGCAGCGATGCCGTTGCGCGACGGCAGCGATGTCAGCGAGGTGGGCGAGGGATCGAGCCACACTACCGCGGCCGCGCCAAAGCCTTCGCCCTGCAGGCCCACGATGTCACCCGGCTTGGCGCTGGCGGGCGCATTCAGGATGACCGGCGGGTCACCGGCCGCCGCATGCACAGCCCCAAAAGCGACTCCACACGCGACTCCACACACCACCGACAGCTGCCCGACCAGCGCCCTCGACGGCTGCGACATCGGGGACGGCCGCATCACGCCCAAGCCAGGCCTCTGCGCCCTCTGCAGGCCGTGAGCTTCACTTCGGCTCGCCGATGATGATGCCGCGCCCGTTGGTGCCGACGTAGACGCGGCCGAACACCCGGGGGTCACCCGTGAGGGCTTCGCCGAAGTTGCCGTACTGGTGGTCGTTGTCGTTGATGCGCTGCCAGCTGGCCCCGGCATCGAGCGATCGGAACAAGCCGCGGGCGCCGCCCGCCTTGGCCACCGCATACAGCGTGGGGTAGTTCGCGCCATCCGGAGCCTTGCCGAAGCCGATGTTGTCGGCCTCTTGCACGCCCTTCACCTTGCTGAAGCTCGCCCCGCCGTCGGTGGAGTGCCACAGGCCATAGGCGCCCGACGTGCTGCCACCGGCCAGCCAGATGTCGCCTTCCCGGCCCGGCACCGTCTTGAACTTCACATTGCCCAGCGCAGGCAGGTTCGACGCGGTCGTTTCGGCGAACGACGCGCCGCCATTGGTGCTGCGGTAGAAGCGGCCGGCGGCGAATGCGTAGAACTTGCTGGGGTTCACCCGGTCGGACCGCACCTGCGCACCGGCCGGCACGCCCGAGGACACCGCCCACGAGCTGCCACGGCTGATCGAGTAGACCACCGGGGCCCCACCCGACGGGCTCCACACGAAGGTGCTGGCATCGGCCGCGACGGCAATGACGCCGCCGGCGCCGCCGCCGGCCGGCTCCTGCCCGCCATACCAGCTGTGGCCACCGTCGCTCGAAACGCCGATGCGGTTGATGTACGGGAAGGCCGTCTTGTCCAGCTGACCGACGCGCGCGACCACCGACGGGTTCAGCTCGGCGAAGTCCATGCTGTTGGTGCTGGTGAAGTTCGGCGTCACATGCATCAGCGCGGGCACCTTCTTCAGGTCGTCGTGGCGAAAGCCTCCGATGTCACCCAATGCCGAGATCAGCGGCGGGCCCGACGGCGGGCTGACGAGATCGAGCACCGCCGTCTCCTCCAGGCCCTTGACCATCGGCTTGATGGTGATGCTGCCGCCGACCTGGTCCCAGTTCAGCAGGTTGTCGCTGCCATACAGCGTGGCCCCGGTGCCGTACATGAAGCGGTTGGAGTTGAACGGATCGATCTCGACGGCCTGCGTCATCCAGCCCAGCTTGGGCGTGACCTCTGGCGGCTGCGGGCTGGCACCGAAGGTCAGCCAGGGCACGTCGGACACGTCCATCGTGTAGCGGAAGCTGCGGCTCGGATAGCTCGTGAACTCCCAGGCGCGCGTCCAGGTGGCGCCGCCGTCGGTGCTGCGGAAGAACTGCCCATCGGGCCACCAAGAAATCTGGGTGGCCACCATCAGCACCTTCGGGTTCTGGCGATCGACGGTGATGCCGGTGTAGCCGAAGTAGGCGTCAGCGCTGGACGACGGGATCGGGCTGATCTGCGTCCACGCGCCGGTGGCCGTGTTGAGCTTCCACACATCACCCTTCGATCCGTCATACGGGCCGCCGGTATCACTGGTGGCGATGTAAAGGAAGCCGTTGACGGGATCGAGCACGCCCTTTTGCGGCAGGTAGCCCACCGGCTGATTGGCCACGCGCTCCCACGTGGCGCCCGCGTCGTTCGAGCGGTAGATGATGTTCTGCTTGTCGGCCACGCCCACGTAGATCACGCGCGACGCCTTGCCGGCTTGGCTGCTGCGCGGATCGAAGGCCACCCACAGCACGCCCTGGTTGTCCGAGAGGTAGCCCGACGTGTCGTTCGGATCGGCCACATAGTTGCCGGGATTGGGGAAGGATTCGACCTGGGCCCAGGTCGCGCCGCGGTCCACGCTCTTCCACAGGCCCTTGCCGCTCGGGGCGCCGAAATACAGCACCTTGCCCTGGTTCGGATCGACGGCGAGTCGCTCGCCCATGCCACGGCCCGGCATGTTGCCGCCAAGCTTGAAAGGCAGTGGCGTCGTCTGCCAGGTGCGGCCCTGGTCGTCCGAACGCAGCATGGCGCCGTTGTTCGGATCCCAGCTGTTGGTGTACATGCCGACGGCGGCATAGACGCGGTTGGCGTCGCTCGGATCGGCGGCCACGCTGACCACCCCGTTGTAGCCCCAGTTCTTCCAGCCGACCCAGTCCAGCAGCGGCTTCCATGACTTGGTCGCGGCGCTCCAGCGGTACATGCCACCGATGTCGGTGCGGGCGTAGATCAGGTCTTTCTGGGCCTGGCTGAAGACGATGCCGGAGATGAAGCCGCCGCCCCGAATAGGCACGTTTTTCCATGAGTACGTCGCGGCCAGCGGTGCCGGTGCGCCTTCAGCGGCTGATACCCCGGCCGCCTGTGTGACAGCCGCCTGGCTGATGGCCGCCAGCGACGTGGCCAACACCAGAATCCAGGCCTGATGCCTCAATGGAAAAGTCATACGAATCTCGATGAATGACGAAGCGGCGGCGGTTTTAGCACGCTGCCGCGAGGCCCAACAAGCCGCAGAAAGCATGTGGTGTAACAACCAGAAAGCACCTGCGTGCGTGGACGCGCGCGCGCCCCGCAGCCAGCGCCGCG
Source organism: Ideonella lacteola (assembly GCF_038066555.1). NCBI lineage: Bacteria > Pseudomonadati > Pseudomonadota > Betaproteobacteria > Burkholderiales > Sphaerotilaceae > Ideonella > Ideonella lacteola. Next base: position 144,337 of record NZ_JBBUTG010000013.1, read on the forward strand.
AGGCAGGGTCAACCCCGAGAGCGGCCGGTCAGGCGAGGCGGCGCGGCAGGCTGAGCGTGAAGGTGGTGTGGCCACCTTCACAGCAGACCGCCACGCGGCCGCGGTGCGCTCGCGCGATCTGGTCCACGATGTACAGGCCCAAACCCAGTCCGGCGCGGCTGGCGCGTGGCCGCGTGCTGCCGCGGAAGGGGTCGAAGATGTGGGGCAGCAACTCCGTCGAGATGGTGCCCGCGCTGATGACGCTCAGGTGCACGTCGTCGATCGCCGAGCCATCGAGCCGCAGAACGACCGGCAGGTCAGGCCGGCCATGGACCAAGGCATTGCCGACGAGATTGCCCACGGCCTGGGCCAATCGATCCTCATCCCAGATGCCCTGCAGGTCACCCTGGCTGTGCAGTTCCACGGCGCGCTGCGGATGCGCGAGCCGCTGCTCGTCGATCACCCGTTGGGCCACTCGCCCCAGCTGGGCCGGCTCGCGGTGCACGGGGATGCCGCCGGCCAGGCGGGCCCGGGCCAGATCGAGCACATCCGAGATCATGCGGCTCATCGACCGCCCGCTCGACACGATGCGGGCCGCCGACCGCTGCACCGATTCGAGCTCGGCCTGACGCTCGATCAGCATCGCCGCGGTCATCATCGCGTTCAGCGGATCACGCAGGTCGTGCGCGAGCACCGCGGTGAACAGCTCGTTCAGCCGCAGCGTTTCGGTGCGCTCGCGCAGCTCGTCGCTCAACTGCTGCCTCGCCCGGTAGAGGTCGAAGAAGACCTGCGCCTTGCTGCGCAACACCCAAGGCTCGATCGGCTTGAAAAGAAAGTCGACCGCCCCCGCGTCATAGCCCTTGAACAGGGGTTGCATCTCGCGCGCCCCGGCGGTGACGAAGATCAGCGGCACCTGGTTCGTGCGCTCGCTGCTGCGCATCAGCTCTGCCAGCTCGAAGCCGTCCATCTCGGGCATCTGCACGTCCAGCAGCGCGAGCGCCACGTCATGCACCAGCAACAGCTCCAGCGCCTCGCGACCCGAGCGCGCGGTCAGAACCTCCACATCATCGGCACGCAGCAGAGCTGACATCGTCAGCAGGTTGTCGTCGAGGTCGTCGACCAACAGGCACTTCACACGCGTCTTCATCCGGCCGATCCTCGGGCTGCCTCTTGCAGCAACTTGCCTATGTCGTTCAGGGTCAGCACGGCGGCTTCGGGGCAGCGCCGAATCGCATGCAGGGGCATGGCCGGCGCCATCGCGGTATCGGGGCTTTGCACCACCACCGCCCCGCCTGCCCGGTGAACCGCCAACAGGCCCCGCGCACCATCTTCGCTGGCGCCCGTCAGAACGATGCCGAGCAGGTATTGTCGGTAGATGTCGGCGGCCGACTCGAAGAGCACATCAATCGCGGGCCGAGAGAAGTGAACCGCCGGATCGATCGACAACGCCAGCTGCGGGCCCGGATCAATCAGCAGATGGTAGTTGGGTGGCGCGAAGTACAACGTGCCTGGCTCAACGGGGCACTTGTCTTCGGCCTCCATCACCCGCAGCGCGCACTTGGGGCGGAAGATGTCGCACAACAGGCTGGGCACCGACGGTGGCAGGTGCACCACGATGAAGACTGACAAGGTCGCCCCTGTTGGCAGACAGGGCAGCAGCGCCGCCAGCGCATCGATGCCCCCCGCCGAGGTGCCGATCGCCACCGCGCGGAAGGGTTCGCGCCGTGGCGCAGCCCCTGGCAATGCCGACGCACCGGCCAAGGCGGCGCTCACGCCCCACCCCGCTTCTGGAAGAGCCTCAGCGTCGGTGCCACCTCGGCGAAGGCCTCGCCGTGGGCAGAGAACCGCAGCGACTCTTTCAGCCCGATGCCCAGGAAGCCCTGGTGGCACAGCGCCTCGCGAAACAGGCCGATCGCGCGATCCTGCAGAGCGCGATTGAAATAGATGAGCACATTCCGGCACGACACCAACTGCATCTCGGCGAACACGCTGTCGGTGGCCAGGCTGTGGTCGGAGAACACGATGTGCTTCTTCAGCCGCTTGTCGAACACCGCGTTGCCATAGGCCGCGGTGTAGTGTTCGGACAATGAAGCCCGGGCTCCTGACAAGCGGTGGTTGTCGGTGAAGCCGGCCACCCGATCGGCGGCGTAAACGCCCGCTTCGGCCACCTGCAAGGCGCGGGCGTTGATGTCGGTCGCGTAGATCAAGGTGCGTTCGAGCAGACCCTCTTCGCGCAACAGGATCGCCATCGACCAGGCCTCTTCGCCAGTGCTGCATCCGGCGACCCACACCTTCAGCGACGGGTAGGTGCGCAGCATCGGCACCACCTGCTCCCGCAGCGCCTTGAAGTACGGCGGGTCGCGGAACATGTCGCTCACCTGCACGGTGAGGTAATCCAGCAACGGGGCAAAGGCCGTCTCGTCGTGCAGCAGGCGATCCTGCAGTTGCGACAAGGTGCGGCAGCCGAACTGCGTCAACGCCGCGCGCAACCGGCGCTTCAGCGACGACGGCGCATACGCTCGAAAATCATAGTGATAGCGCAGGTAGACCGCCTCGACGAACAGCCGCAGCTCGATGTCGAAGGTCTTGTCCGGCACCTCGTCGCCAGACGGCTCGTGTTCCTCGGCACTCACTTGGGCATCCACACGCGGATCAGCGACAGCAGCTTCTCCACATCGAGAGGTTTGGCAATGTAGTCGTTCGCGCCCGCGGCCAGGCACTTCTCCTGGTCGTCTTTCATGGCCTTGGCGGTCAGCGCGATGATGGGCAACTTGGCGAGCTCGGGTCGCTTGCGGATTTCGCGCATGGCGGTGAGGCCATCCATCTCCGGCATCATCACGTCCATCAGCACGAGGTGGATCGCCTCGGCGCGTGTCACCGGCGCAGCCAGCCGCTCCAGCGCTTCGAGGCCGTTGCGGGCAATCTCCACCTTCATGCCCTTCGGCTCGAGCACGGCAGACAACGCAAAGATGTTGCGCACATCATCTTCCACGATCAGCACGCGGCGACCTTCCAGCGCCGTCTCGCGGTTGCGGGCGGCCTTGAGCATGCGCTGCCGATCGGCCGGCAGATTCGCTTCGACCTGATGCAGGAACAGGGTGACTTCGTCGAGCAGGCGCTCGGGCGAACGGGCGTCCTTGACGATGATGGCCTTGGAGAAGCGGCGCAGTTGCTGCTCTTGATCCGTCGTGAGTGAACGCCCGGTGTAGACGATGACCGGCGGAAACGACACGCTGTCCTGCTCGGCCATCTTCTCCAGCAATTCGTAGCCGCTCAAGTCCGGCAAATTCAGATCGAGCACCATGCAGTCGAAGGTGGTCTCGCCGAGCTGGCGCAGCGCCTCGGCCGCGCTGTCTGCACCCAGAATCTGCACGTCGCTGCTGGCCAGCAACTGCGCCACGCTCTCGCGCTGTCGCGCATCGTCTTCGACCACCAGCACCCGGCGCAGCCCCTGCGTGAATCGCTTCTCCAGGCGCCGGAGCGCCTCGATCAACTCTTCGCGCTTGACCGGCTTGAGCGCATAGCCCACCGCCCCCATCTCCAACGCCTCATGCGCGTAGTCGGCCACCGACGTGACATGCACCGGAATGTGTCGCGTCGCCGAGTTGCGCTTGAGCTGGTCGAGCACGCCCAAGCCCGAGTGGTCGGGCAGGTTGATGTCCAGCAGGATCGCGTTGGGCAGGTATCGCACGGCCGCGGCGAGCCCATCGCCGGCGGTGTGCGCGAGCAGGCACTGGAAGCCCAGCTCACGGATCAGGTCACGCAAGATCTCTGCGAAATGCAGATCGTCTTCGATGACGAGGATGCGCCTGGTCTCAGCATCGAGCCGGTCTCGGTCGTCATCGAGGGCAGGCTCGTGCGCCGGCGTGGGTGACGCAGCCGGCGTCGGACGGGGCGCGGCGATGGGCCGAGCTGCCGGTGCCGCGCTCGTCGGCGCTGGCGCGGCCGCCACGCCCTGCCCGGCTGGCAGCGGCTGAACCGGCAAGGTGAGTGTGAAGACGCTGCCGCGACCGGGTGTGCTCTGCACCTCGATGTCGCCGCCCAACAGGCGAGCCAGGTCGCGCGCGATCGAGAGGCCCAGGCCGGTGCCGCCATACTTGCGGTGCGTGCTGCCATCGGCCTGGCGGAAGGCTTCGAAGATGATCTCTCGCTGATGCTCGGCGATGCCGATGCCCGAATCGTGCACGGCAAAGGAGAGGGTCCCGGCCGATGCATCGCTGGACACCCGCAGCGAGACGCCGCCCTTCTCGGTGAACTTCAGCGCGTTGGACAGCAAGTTTTTCAAGACTTGGCCGCACCGCATGTCGTCGGTGACGAACGAGGCTGGCACCTGCGGATCCACGCTCACCTCGAACGCCAGGCCCCGGTGCCGCGCCTGTGGCTCGAAGGTGGCGGACATGCTGTGGACCAGGCGTTGCACCGCCACCGTCTCCAGCTGCACCTCGACCTTGCCGGCCTCGATCTTCGACAGATCGAGGATGTCGTTGATCAATGTGAGCAGGTCGTTGCCCGCCGAGGCGATGGTCTGCGCAAACTTGACCTGCTCTTCGTTCAGGTTGCCCGCTTTGTTGTCGGCCAGCAGCTTGGCCAGGATGAGTGTCGAGTTCAGCGGCGTGCGCAGCTCGTGGCTCATGTTGGCGAGGAACTCGCTCTTGTACTGATTGGCGCGCTCCAAATCGTCCGCACGCTGCTGCAACTCCCCCTGGGCGCGGGCCAGCTCGTTCTTTTGCGCGGCCAGTCGCTCGGCTTGCTCTTCGAGCTGGGTGTTGGTCTGCTCCAACTCGGCCTGCTGGTTCTCCAACCGCACCTGCGATTCTCGCAACGCGCGCCCCTGCTCTTCCAGCTCTTCATTGCTGACGCGCAGCTCTTCCTGTTGAGCCTGCAGTTCTTCAGCCTGCCGCTGGGTCTCCTCCAGCAGCTCTTCCATGCGGGTGCGATCTTTGGACGCCCGGGTGGCCATGGCCAACGTTTCGGAAATGCGAGCGAGCAGCTCACGGTGCTCGGCACGCACCGGCCGAAAGAAGCCCAGCTCCAGCACGCAGTGCACCACCCCATCCACCGAGGCCGGCTGCAGCAGCAGCTCGCACGGCGACGCACTGCCGATGCTCGAGCTCACGTTCAGGTAGCCCGCGGGCACATCCGTCACGTGCATCGCGCGCCGGTCCTTGACCGCTTGGCCGAGCAACCCTTGGCCCGGCGCAACCGCCTCACGGTCCATCAACGAGCTGATCGCGTGGCTGGCCATGCGACGCAGCTGTCCGCTGCGCTCGACCACGTAGATGGCGCCGACCTGCGCGCCGAGGAAGTCTGCGAGAAACGACAGCACCTTCTGGCCCATGTGGTCCAGCCGCAGGTCACCCTCCAGGCTCTGGCCAACGCCCGTCTGCCCGGCCTTGAGCCACGACTCGATTTCCCTGGCGCGGTAGTCGCGCGAAGTCATCAACGCGGCGACCAGGATCAGCGCGAGCAGCGTCCCCGCACCGCCCCAGGTGACCATGCGAAGCATCCACACCGCCTCGACCCATTCATCGCGACGGACGCGGAACAGCTCGCGCTGCTCGGCCTCCATGGCGCCAATGGAAGCGCGGATGCGGTCCATCAATTCGCGCCCGAGATCGGACCGCACTGCGTCCATCGCCAACGCCTCTTTGCCCTCACGCTTGAGCGCAATCGTCTGGCGAAGCTCTTCCAGCTTCTCGTTGACCAGTTTCTCCAGCGCGTCGATCGGCAGCCGCTCGCTCTCGCCCAACAGGTCGCGCAACATGCGGAACTGATTGCCGACCTGTGCCCTCGCGTTCTCGTAGGGTTGCAGATATTGCTCGGCGCCGGTGAGAAGGAAGCCGCGCTGCCCGGTCTCCGCGTCCTTGACCGTCGAGGCCAGCGCCTGGACCTGCCGGATGGCCTCGTTGGAGGACGACAGGGCCTGGGCCGCTGCCGACCGGCTCAAGTCCGCCTGGTATGAAAACAAGGCGATGACCACGACGGCCAGGATGGCGACACCGAACCCAATGACGGTGAGGGGCGGCAACCATCCCGACCAGCCGGTGGGCAGTGCCATGGCGCGGGCCGCGCGCGCGATGAGGCGTTGAGGCATGAATGTGAGAGGCTGGATCAGTTCTGATCTGGGCACCACGAGCAAGCCGCGGGGCCGTCGAGACCACACGCATCGTGGGATCCGTGCGGCTATCAGGGAGCCGCAGCATCCCACAAATGTTCCGCACCGCGCGAGCTTCCCGACTCGCTTTTCAAGCGGCTGTCGGCACACGCGCCACACCGGGGCCAGGCACGCTGTTTGCCCTCGTCAGGCCGTCCGCCGCGACCTCTTGCGGCCGTTGTATCTGCACTGCCATGAACGTTTCGCCACTGTCCCCCACCGGCTCTCGTGATGCGCCGACGCCCGCCCCCGCCAAGGTGCTGGTGGTCGACGACATGAACGCCAATCTCGTGGCCATGAAGGCCCTGCTGGCCGACGACGATCTGGAGGTGCTGCTCGCCAGTTCAGGCGCCGAAGCGCTCGAGCTGCTGCTGGTGCACGATGTGGCGCTGGCGTTGCTGGACGTGCAGATGCCCACCATGGACGGATACGCCTTGGCCGAGCTGATGCGCGGCAGCGAGCGCACCCGCCACGTGCCCATCATCTTCCTGACGGCCGGCACGCAAGAGGCACGGGGCACCTTTCGCGGCTACGAGACGGGCGCTGTGGATTTCTTGCACAAGCCGCTCGACGAGCGGGTATTGCGCAGCAAGATCCAGGTGTTCGTCGAGCTGCACCTCCAGCGCCGCACCATCGCCGACCACGCGGCACAACTGGCGCGGCTGGCCCGTGCGAACGCACTGATGCTGTCCGCGCTGTCACACGATCTTCAGGAGCCCCTGGCGGCCTTGTCACTCAATGCCGAGCTGGTTCTTCAACGCAGCGATGCGCCTGCCATCCGCCAGGCAGCCCAGCGCCAGAAGGCTGCGGCCGCACTGCTGAGGCGGCAAGTGGCACACCTGATCAGCCTGGCCAAGGCGCCCGGCGACGGATTGAAGGTTGAGGCCACGCTGACCGATCTGGCGGCGTTGGTGCGCGAACGGTGGCAGCACGGTTTGGGCGGCTCGCTCCCTTTGGCGCATGGCGAGTTGACGATCGAGGGCGACACCCTTGGGCACTGGGACGCCAACCTGCTCGCCACGGCCGTCGACCAGTTGCTGTTGCAGGCCGAAGCCCACGCCCACGGTGCCCCATTGAACATGATGGTTGACGGCCGGGCCCGTGGCGCGGTGGGCTTCCGAGTGAGCTTCGACCAGCCACTGCACGAGGCGGCGGCCGCCCACCTGCTGGGCTCTTCGCTGCCATGGAGCGAGCTTCCGCCCCCCGTGGGCGCCGGGCTGCGCGAGCCCGAGCGCATCGCGCGGGCCCATGGCGGATCGCTGGTGGCCAGCACACGCGCACGCGACGGCACCAGCTTCGAGCTGATGCTGCCGCGGGGGGATGTGGCCCTGGCTGCATGACACGCGGATTTGCGATAGGGTGGCCGGCATGGCATTCACCACCCATTTCACGAACCCGGAGCCCCCGCGTGCCGACGTTGATGGCTGGCAGGGCACCGCCGTCATCGAGTTTGGCACCCCCTGGTGCGGCTTCTGCCTGAGGGCGCAGCCCCTGATCGCCAGCGCGTTCGAGCGCCACCCGAATCTGCACCACGTCAAGGTCGAGGATGGGCCGGGGCGACCGCTCGGCCGGTCGTTCCGCGTCAAGCTGTGGCCCACCTTGATCTTGCTGCGCGACGGCCAGGAGGTAGAGCGCCTCGTGCGGCCCGCCAGTGCAGAAGAGCTGGCCGAGGCCCTGCACAGGCTCGTCCAGCCATCGGCAGCTCAGCCGCCGATCGCGCCGAAGTAGCGCTCGAACGAGGCGTCGACGGCCGCCTTGGCGCCCCGGGTGATGTTGCGGCCCCAGTTGTAGCCATACGCCTGATCGAATTCGAAGGGCCGCAGCCGTTCTCGCATGGCACTCACATCCGCTGGTCGCATCGGAATGAAGTTCGGATAGCTGTACATGAAGGCGGCGTGGCGCCGGTCGCTGGCCACCTGGGGCGAATCGCCCGGGAACAGCGCACCGCCCGGCTGGGGGCCGGCGCGCCAGTGCAATGCCGTGCTGCCTTCGAAGTGGCCACCGCAGCGGATCAGGCTGACGGAGGCCGACAGCGCCTTCACGTCCCCCGACCAGAACTGGACCTGCGTGGCCGGGCGCATCACCCATTGCCTGTCGGCCTCGTGGAGCAGGATGGGCACACCACCGAGTGCCTCGCTCCATTCGACCATCGCGCTGTAGAAGTGCGGATGCGAGATGACGATGCGATCGACGCCCCCTTCGGCACGCACGGCCTCGATGGCTTCAGGCGTCACCAGGCTCAGACACTCCCAAAGGATGTTGCCTGCGTCGGTGGGCAACAGCAGCGCGCGCTGCCCGATGCCGAACCGGCCCTCCAGCGCGAACGCCAGGAGTCCATCGTCGTGGCCTATGCGCAGCGTGTGACGCCGCAGCAGCTCGTCGTGGGTCGTCCACTGCTGTCCCTGCCAGCCCACGTACTGGCGCTCGTCCTCGCAGATGAGGCAGCGCGACGGTGGCGCAGGGGTGTCGCTGTGCTGGGTGCCGCAGGTTTCGCAGATGTAGCAGGGCATGGTGTCGTTCCAGTCGTCGAGATGACACCCAGCATAGGAAACGACTGGCTCCTAGAATGGTCCAGTTCCGTTGAAGATCATGGTGCCAGTTTTCCCCTTCGACTTCACGCTGCCCCGGGACACGGGTGGATTGGCGCAAGCCCTGCACCGCGTGTTGCGCGACGCGGTGCTCGACGGCCGCCTGCCGGCGGGCAGCCCCCTGCCGTCCACCCGCACCGCGGCACAGGCGCTGGGGCTGAGCCGCAACACGGTCGTGGCCGCCTACGACCTGCTGGTGGCCGAGGGCTATGTGCTGCCCCGATCGGGCGCGCGCTCGGTGGTGGCCCCCATCGCCACCAGGCGGGCCGGCTCGAAGGCCGCCGGCGGCTCTTCCGTGCTCACCCAGGCCTGGCAGACCGAACGGATCGTTCCCCTGTGGCGCGCACCCCAGATGGGCCCGGATGCAGCGCGCACCTTGCCCGAACGCAACTTCCGGCTCGGCGTGCCGGACCACCGGCCGTTTCCGCACGCTGTGTGGCGTCGCTTGACGGCACGCTCGCTGCGCGAATGGTCTCGCTCGCCGTTCGGCTATCCACCGACCGAAGGGCTGCCCGCCTTGCGCGAGGCAATTGCCAAGCACCTGGGCTTCTCGCGCGCGGTGGCCTGCGAGGCTCGCGATGTCGTCGTCACCTCCGGCGCGCAACAGGCCTTTGATCTGCTGGCCCGCCTGCTGGTGACGCCGGGGCGGACCCAGGTGGCGGTCGAAGAGCCAGGGTATCCGCCGCTGCGGGCCGCTTTCGCTGCGGCCGGCGCGGTGTTGGTGCCGGTGCCCGTTGATGACGAGGGGCTGCGCGTGGATCAGCTGCCCGATACGGTTCGGGTGGTCAGCGTGACGCCCTCCCACCAATCGCCGACGGGTGCCGCGTTGTCGTTGCACCGCCGCGCTGCCCTGCTGGATTGGGCTCGCGCTCGGCACGCGGTGATCCTGGAAGACGACTACGACGGTGAATTCCGGTTTGGCGCCCGGCCGCTCGACGCACTGCAGACCCTCGATCGGGACGGCATCGTGTTCTACATCGGCACCTTTTCGAAGTGCATGTTTCCGTCACTGCGCAAAGGCTTCGTCGTGTCACCGCCCTGGGCGCGCGATGCCCTGCTGGCGGTCAAGCACTGCGCAGACTCGCATTGCGACACCATCACCCAGTCTGCACTGGCCGCCTTCATCCACGAGGGGCATCTCGCGCGGCACGTTCGGCGCATGCGCGCTCTCTACGCCGCGCGGCGCCAGGTGCTGCTGGAAGGGCTGCAACGCGAACTGGCGGCCTGGCTGCGGCCGATCCCGTCTGAAGCCGGCTTGCACATGGCCGCGCGCATCGTCGATACCGCGCATACCGATGCGATCGTCAACGCCATGCGCCGCTGCCTGCCCGGCGCGCAGACCAGTGCCGAGTACTCGATGGCCTCCGGCCCGCCGTGGGCGCTGAGCTTCGGCTACGGCACGGTGGATGCAGAGGCCATCGTCCCCGCGTTGCGCCGAATGCGGCGCGCCCTGCAGGTGCAGGGCGGGTCATAGGGCGTGTTCACACTACGGAGCCCCGATGCGTAGTGTGAACACGCCCTAAGAGAAATCAATGCTCGCCGATGTTTGGCAGGGCGCGCAGCAAGGCGCGGCCTGCCGCATCACGCGGGCTGAAGGCGGAAGATGTTGACCGCGCTGACCAGCCCTTCGGCCTGCTGCTTCAGGCTGTCTGCCGCGGCCGCACTCTGTTCGACCAGCGCCGAGTTCTGCTGCGTGACCTCGTCGAGCTGAACCACCGCCTGGTTGACCTGGCCGATGCCGCTGGTCTGCTCCTGGGTGGCGCTGCTGATCTCGCCGATCAGGTCGGTCACGCGCTGCACCTGGCTCACGATGTCGCTCATCGTCATGCCGGCGTCGCCCACCAGGCGGGAACCGGTCTCGACACTCACGACGCTGGCGCCGATCAGTGTCTTGATTTCCTTGGCGGCGTTGGCGGACCGCTGGGCCAGTGCCCGCACCTCACCGGCCACCACCGCAAAACCGCGACCTTGTTCGCCGGCGCGGGCGGCTTCCACCGCCGCATTCAGCGCCAGGATGTTCGTCTGGAAGGCGATGCCATCGATGGTGCCGATGATGTCGGCGATGCGCTTGGAGCTGGTCGCGATCTCCTGCATCGTCGCCACCACCTGATTCACCACCTCGCCACCCTTGGCCGCCGCCGCACTGGCCGAGCTGGCCATCTGCGAGGCGCTGCGGGCGGTATCGGCGTTGTTCTTCACCGTCGAGTTCAGCTGCTCCATCGAGGCCGCCGTCTGCTGCAGGCTGGAAGCCTGGGTCTCGGTGCGGCGGCTCAGGTCGTTGTTGCCGGCGGCGATCTCGATGGTGGCCGTCTGCATCGTCTCGGCAGCAAGCCTCACCTGGTGCATCGTGCGGCTCAGGTCTTCATTGACCTTCTTGAGGGCCTGCAGCAAGCGACCGACCTCGTCGTTCGAAGCGACGGTGATGTCGCGGGTGAGGTCACCCTCTGCCACCGCCTGCGCCACCTGCACCGCCTGGTTCAAGGGCCGGGTGATGCTCAGCTGGATGCGCCAGGCGATGAGCCCGCCGGCCACCAGCGCCGTCACCGACAAGGCGATGATCAGCGCCACCGCGTGGCGGTAGGCCACGTCGGCCACGTCATTGCGCTGCTTCGAGGCCGCCTTGATGGCCTCGATCACGTCGTCCAGCGCCTTGATTTGCGCGAACTGGGCCGGGCGTACCTCTTCGCGCATCGCCTGGGCGGCGCCCGCCATGTCATCGGACATCGACAGGTCGATCGCCTTCTCGATCGGCGCCTTCGTGGCCAGCAGCGCCGCGCCGGCCTTGTCGAGTGCCGCCCGGACCTCGGGCTCGATCGGCATCGCTGCCAGTTGGGCGGCGGTGCGCTCGTAATCGGCCCGCGCCTTCTTCATCTGGTCGAATTCCTTCTTCTTGAAGGCCACGTCGTCCTGCATCACCGCATCGCGCAGGGCCATGCCCTGGTTGCGCACCAGATCGCGCATGGTGTTGGCCAGGCGCTCCGGGGCCTCACCCGTGACGGCCTCGAGATCTCGCTTGATCTCAGACAGCTGGCTCAGCGAAATGGCGCTGATCAGCGACATCAGCACCAGCACGGCAGCAAAGCCGAGCGCCATGCGAGCGCTCACCTTCAGGTTCTTCAACATCGGGTTCTCCAGCGGCCGCCCGGTCAACGGCGGCCCATGCGACAACGAAGCGGGTCCACGCCACCCCCATGCCGAGCCCGGCACCTGGGCTGGCGTCTCAACAGATCACTTGGCGGTCACGCCGGCGTGCAGCACGCCGATCGTCTTGCCACCGTCGACCACAGGCGCGGCCACGTGGACGCTGGGGACCTGGGTCGAGGTGTCAGGCTTGATCTCGCTGGCTGCCCAGGGTTGGCCCTTGATGGCTTGCGAGAAAACCGGCCGATTCGCGTTGTTGAAGATCAGCGGGCGGGTGCTCGCGCCGACGAGGTTGCCCTTTTGATCGCGCAACACGATCTTGTTGACCGTGTCGTCGGACTGCTCCCACTTGGCGATCTGCAGGCTGACCTTGCTGGACAAGGTGTTCTTGACGGCCGGGTCGTTGTCACCCAGCTCGATCCACTTGCCGTTGTTCATGCCGGCCGCGCTGTGGCTGTTGGCATCGCGCACCGCGGCCAGGACGGTCGGGTCGGCCGCCAGCTCGACCAGCCGCTTCTTGGCCTTCTCCACCTTCGCCGCGACATCGGCAGGCAGTTCACCGGCGAGGGCCGGGGTCACGAGGCAGGCCCAGCTCGATGCGGAAATGGCCATCAGCGCGGCCAAGCGCGAGAAGTCGTTCATTGTGGTCCCTGAAAAGTTGGTTGGTTCAACACCGGTGCCCTGGGCGATACGTTGTCGCCGACACCGCCAGGGGTATCGGCCGATGCTCAAGTCGCTTGAGTGCCGTGTCACATGAAGTGGGGTTCTTTCGCGAGGCTGTTCGCTGCTACAGGCGTCAACTCAATGTGAGAAGTGATGTCCCGCACTCATGTGCGGTTTTGCACACCTGATCGATCAACAGCACCCCTGCCCGGCCGATCCCCCCGGAACGCCACGGGCGGATCGTGCTGAGGCACGAGCTTCCCCCCCACCCGCGGCGCGACCGTCCCCACCTGCACGCCCGACACCCGCACAGACGGAGGGCTGCAGCGATACCTACATTCAGAGAGGCCCGCGATGAAAGTCTTCATGATCGGCACCCAGCGCTCTGGCTCCAACCTGCTGCGCCTGATGGTCAACCAAGCTCCCACGATTGCGGCGCCCCACCCTCCCCACATGCTGGAACGCTTCACGCCGCTGCTGCCGGCTTATGGCAACCTCGACCACGACGACAACTTCGCTCGCCTGGTCGACGATGTGGTGCGGCTGGTCGAGGTGAATCCCGTCTCGTGGGGCGTCGAGTTCAACCGTGGCGACATCTTCCTGCGATGCCGCGACCGCAGTCTGGTGGCCGTGTTCGGCTCGGTGATGGACCGCATGGCCGAGAGCTACGGCAAGCCCGACTGGATGTGCAAGTCGCTCGCCAATGTGCATTTCCTGCCCGAGATTGAGCGCTACTTTGGCGACGACGCCCGATACCTGTACCTGTACCGCGATGGCCGCGACGTGTGCCTGTCCTTCCTGAAGGCGGTGGTCGGCGAGAAGACGGCCTACCACGTGGCAAAGCAGTGGGACATCGAGCAGCAACTGGCCCTCGAATGTGGCCGCCGCGTACCGTCAGGACAGTTCCTGGCCCTGTCGTACGAAGAGCTCACCCGCAACCCGGAATCGACGCTGCGTCTGCTGTGCCGTTGGCTGGGCATCGAGTTCAGCGCCGCGATGCTGGATTTCCACTCGTCGGAAGAGGCTTCGAAGACCGCTGCGTCCGGCAAGCTCTGGGAAAACGTGAAGAAGCCCGTGATGGCCGCCAACACGAAGAAGTGGCTCACCGGCATGACGCGCGACCAGATCATCGATTTCGAGTCGGTGGCCGGGCGCTCGTTGACGCAGCTGGGCTACCAACTCGAGTTCGTCGGCCGGCAAGTGTCGGCTCGCAGCTATGACGCGGCCACCAAGGCCTCGCTCGATGCGGACAACCGCCACCGCAAGTCCGCGGTGAAGGAAGAGCTGCCCCCTGAGGACCTGGCGGCCCGCAAGCCGCAGGAAGACCTGCTCGCGATGATCCGCTCACGCCTGGTGTCGATCTGAGCCGCACCGCGGGCCGACCATGAGCGACGTCATCAGCCCCGTCGAGCCCGGCGCCCTCGCCGGGCCGACGCCTTCGCCCGTCAGCAAGACGGTTCTGTTCACCGACTGCGCGCTGCTTGGCCTCACCGCCTGGGGCGGCTTCATGGCGCTGCTGGCGCAGGCACAGGAGCGCTTCGTCAAACAGCGGCAATGGGTGGCGGAGAAAGAGTTTCTCGACCTCATTGCGCTGGTCACGATGCTGCCGGGGCCGCAGGCCGTCAACGCGATCGCGACGATGGGCCACCGCGTTGCGGGCTGGGGTGGCTTCGCGGCGGCACTGATGGGCATCGTGCTGCCGGGCTTCCTGATCATCCTGACGCTGTGGTACGGCTACTCGTTCCTCGCCGGCTATCCGCGCGTGCTGCGCGCGGTCACGGTGGGCGTGGTGCCGCCGTTGGCGATGATCTTGATTCTGGCGGCCTTCAACCAGGCGAAGAAGGCCACGCCGGGCTTGCGCGAGAAGATGCTCGCCGCCGCCTCGACCGGCCTGTTGCTGCTGATGCCGCTGTGGGCGGCGCCCATCTACGTGCTGGCGTTCGGCGCCTTTGTGTCGACGGTGATGTTCCCGGCGCCGCAGCAACCGGAGGCCACGGCGACACGGGCGCTGCGGCCCATGGAGATGCTGCTGTGTTTCGCGCCGATCAGCCTTGCCATCGTCCAGCTCGTGCCTTCACTGATGCCCGAATCGCGCTTGACGCAGGTGGGCCTGGCCTTCGCGGGCCTGAGCACCACCTTGTTCGGGGGCGGCATGGTGATGGTGCCCTTGCTCGAAGGCTACATCGTCGACCACTTCGGTTGGCTCGATCACGCGGGGTTCAGCGCAGGGCTGGCGGCGAGCCAGCTGACACCGGGGCCGATCCTGAGCATCGCCACCTTCACCGGCATGGAGGCCGCAGGACTGGCCGGTGCGGTCGCTGCCACGGTGGGCATCTACCTGCCCACGGCCCTGATCAGCGTGGGGGTGAGCGGCGTGGCCGACCGGCTGAAGGGCTCGCGCGCGTTCCAGCATGCGATGGTCGGCGTGCGCTGCGCGGTGGTGGGCTTGATCGTCGGCGCCGCGATCTCCCTGCTCACCAAGCTGCCGTTCAAGGCGTTGCCGTGGCAGACCATCGCCATGCTGTGTGCAGCCTACGCGACCGTCTGGCGGTTCAAGCAACCGCCGTACGTATCGTTGCCGGTGGGCGTGGCGCTGGCCTGGCTGGTGCTGTGAGGGGCTCAGGCCATCGTCAACGGCGGCGCTGAGCCGCGCACGGGTTCACGCCGCTGGTGGCCACCCCATTGGCCACCTGCCACAGCCCGGTGCCGAGGCTGTAGTTGCGGCCGCCGTTGTTGTCCCAGGTGCCGTTGCCGTTGTTGAACACCGTCTGCCAACCGGTGGCCTGGCCCAGGTTCACGGTGTACACGTCCCATCCCGCACAGGCCGCACTCATCGGCACTCCGGGCACGGGCGTCCACGACCCGCCGTTGGGCGCGTAGTGGATGTTCACCGTCGACCAACCCGTGGGCACCTTGTAGTAGACGGTGGCCGAATTCCCCGCTGCGGTGGTCACCTGCGTCGCAGGCGATGGTGCCGACACCCAGCCTGCAGCGTCCTCCGCTTTCACGGTGTAGCGGTAGGTGGTCGACGGCGTCAGGCCGTTGTCGCCGAAGCTCAGGCCCATGGAGCTGCCCACCTCCACGCCGTTGCGCAGCACACGGTAGCGGGCCACGCCATAGTTGTCCGTGGCGGGGGGCCATGACAGCGTGAGCGTGTTGCCCGTGACATCGCTGGCCTGCGGCGCACCGGGCGCCGTGGGCGGCTCTTGGTCTGGCGCCAGCGTGGTCACCTGGCGCGCCTTGCTTTGGGCAGACAGGTTGCCCGCGGCATCGAACGCCGCCACCCGGTAGCGGTAGAGCGTCTGGGGCGCGAGGCCGGTGTCGGCGTAGCGGTTGGTGGGGCTGGTGCCGACCTGGATGCCGTCGCGATAGACGCGGTAGCCGGTCACGCCAATGTTGTCGCTCGACGCCGGCCAATCGAGTTGCACGCTGCGGTCCGTCAGACCGCTGGCTGTGGGCTTGGTGGGCGCGCTGGGTGGCGTGTCATCGACGACCAGGAAGGGGTAGACGCCGGGGATGTCGCCATGGATGTCTTCGGTGTAGCCCGAGTTGCCGCCAGCCCGGTACGTGCCCGCTCCGACATAGACCTGCTGGATCTCCGATCGGGTGACGTTGCCGGCCGCGTCCGTCATCTTCACGTAGTAGTCGAGCAACTGGTCTCGGTAGTCCGAGACGTAGGCGTAGTAGAGGTTGCCGATGTCTTGCGCCGGAACGACCTTCAACGTGTCCATGGTCGGCTGCACCCAGGCCACGCCGTTCATCACTGGGGCCAGATCGCGCATCTTCATGGGATAAGAGCGCCACTCGCCCACCCGGCTGGGGGTGATGTTCAGGCCCGGCAGGCCCACCATCCTTTTCGGACTGTAGACCTTGTAGGTGTCGTCATCGTTGTCGATCGTCTTCTGCTGGTGCGGCCGCACCATCAACTGCGCCGAAGCGATGCCGGAGACATCGAAGCCGTAGGTGTAGACCGCGAAATCGTGGCTGTAGTGCTGAACCGTCCAGCCCTCGGCCTTCGAGCCATTGACCGACCCCGGGTTGTACGGGTAGCGCTGCGGCCACCAGATCGATGGGCCGGTGCGGTCACTCGTGGCGCGAGCGGCGACATAGGGCTTCGAGAAGGCGAGCGAGTTGTTGAAGGCGAGCGTGGGCTTGACCACGTCGTCCTTGTTCTCGTCGTAGTAGCCGAAGCCTGAATCCATCGCCGGCAGCAGGAAGTACCAAGCCAGTTCGGCCGGGTTGGCACCGCCGGCGTAGTCGGACGAGGCCTGGCCCTTGACCGGGAACGACAGCATCCACGGGTTGAGCTGGTTGCCTGCGTGGGTGATCTGCCGATCCAGCGCGGTGGTCGGCGACCAATGGTTGGGGTGCGCATCGAGCCAGATCTGCTCCGCCGTCTTGGCATAGTTCAGCGCCGCCTGCAGCAGCGCGAAGTTGCGCTCGAGGTAGTGCCAGCCATGCTCCAGGCTCACTGTGGCGCCCTCGCTCTGCCCCTTCAGGTTCTTCTTAGGCGCGAGGTTCAATCCGGTGACGCGGTTGAAGTCGGCGAACTGCCCCTGCCAGATGAGCGGAGGCAGGTGCCAGTGGTACCACGTCGGGTCGGACGAGCTGTCGCGGGTGTCTACCCACGAGCCGTCCTGCACGTGCTGCACGTCCGAGGCAGGAATGGGGCGGGCCGCCAGGTACTCGTCGATGCCCTGGCAGAAGCCGTTACCGGCGCAGGTGACCCGGTGTCCGTTCTGCCACGTGTCCAGCGAGCCGGCGCGGCCACTGGAGTTGTCGCCGTCGTGGGCGATCACGTAGAACTGGCGGGGCTCCAGCGCGGTGAAGGGCATCAGCTCATCCACGGTGGTCGAGCCATCCCAGCCCTCGGCCCAGGAGCCGTTCTGGCTGACCGGGATGGCGGCGACCTTCGACACCTCGCCTGTCGCCGGATCGACCGCGCGCACCCAATGCGGCGTCGAGGCGAAGGGAAACTTGTTGACGATGACCTGCTTCTCGTGCGCCATGCCATTGGCCACCCACGTGCCCACATCGGACGTGTTGCGCAGGTCGGCCCGGTTGGGCGGTGAGATGAGCGTGTCGCCGGTCGCGTCGTGAGTGGCGAACGGGTAGTCTTTCAAGGTGCGAGAGAAGTGGTTGTTCCCGACCACCGTCCACTGGATGCCCAGCTTGGCCAGCGAGGGGATCAGTCGCTCGGAAAAGCCCAGCTCGGTGGGAAAGAAGCCGCGCGACGAGGTGTAGCGGCTGCCCAGGAAGTAGGGCTGCGCGAGCGCGGCACCGTGAAAGATCAGATCCTTCAGGAAATAGTCCGCCCCCACCAGCGGGCCCATCGTGTGGTGGCCGGTGAAGTGGATGAGATCGAGTGTGCGGTGGCCGTGCTGCGTCGGCAATCCGTCGTAGGCCGAGACCCACGACGCGCCCCAATTCGGGTTGGTGTACCCGGGCACGTTCTGCAGGTTCTCCAGGCTGTTGACGTTGTTCACCACCGCGCCCGACATCGTCACGTGCACCTGGCCACTGCCGCCGGACCAACTCTTCACCTCGGCGGCGTCCTGTTGGGGCCACCATTGGTAGGCGCCAGTCTTCGCATCAGGCGAGTAGTAGGCGACGAGGTCGTCGTGCGGCATGATGCCGCCGCCTTGCGACGCGGGCAGGAAGTAGCTGTAGCCCGGCGGCGGCGATTTCTTCAGGTTGATCACCTGGCCGTCGTAGGCGTATCGGATGGGCTGCCCCACCGCCGTGGCGTTGTAGGTGGCCATCACGTCCACACCATAGAACGGCCAGAAGTTGGGCATGTGGTTGTGATACACGTGCGCCGCGGGAATGCTGGCCGCCAGAGCCGGCGGGGCGGCCGAAGCCAGGCAGGCCGCTGCGGCGGCAGCCACAGTGCGAGGGATCCATCGAGCGTGCATGAAGCCTCCTTCCCGCTCGCGCAGGAATGGTGACGAAGAGGGGTCCGCGACTTGACGGGTTAGCGGTGTCGCAGCCAACGGGGTGGCAGGCGGCATGAGCCGCCGCGCCTGAGACCGTGCTCACGGCAGCGCCATGGCAGCGCCGCCGGGGATTGAGTGCCTTCAGGGCCCGTCGATCGGTGGCAGAAACGGCATGGCTTGTCTCCCAGTGGGTGGTGATGTGCAGGTGCCAGCACCGTGTTGGCGCTGTTCGGCCCGTTCTCCATGGCCGTGAGGCGGCTCCACGCCCAGGTCGGGTGGTGCCACGGCGGCGCATCCTACTGGAATAAAACTACCCGTTCTCCTTCGTTTTCCCTGAGGCCGATTGCGTAGTGGCGAGGCGCAGCAACGTGCCTCTTCACCCCACTCATCCCTCATAGCTTTTTCGACTACGCTGTAGTTTCAACGTAGTCAAACTACAGATACGGACTCAGGACCTGCTCAGGTAGGCGGCCAAGCGCGATACGCCCTGGTCCAGCCTCGCGGGTTCGCAGGCATAGCACCAACGCACGAAGCCCTCGCCCTCCAGGCCGAACGCGCTGCCGGGTGCCAAGCCCAAGCCCACCTCGCGCACCAGCGCCTTGCACAGCGCGAGGCTGTGCTCCGATCCGGGCAAAGAGAAGAAAACGTACATCGCCCCGGCCGGGGCTTTCACCTGCACGCCGGGCAGCGCCGAGAGCTGACGCACCAGGTGGTCGCGTGCCTGGCGCATATCGGCCACAAGGCCAGACACCAACGGCTCACCTTCGGAGATGGCGGCCACACCGGCGCGCTGCACCATCACGGGCGCACACGAGGTGTTGTATTCGATGAGCTTGCCGAGCTCGCCCACGAGCACCTCGGGGGCCACGATCCAGCCCAGCCGCCAACCGGTCATCAGCCAAGCCTTCGAGAACGAATTGACAGCGATGACGCGCTCATCCCGGCGCGCATGATCGAGGAACGATGGCGCCACGCCCACGCCTTTGCCTTCACCTTCGCCACCATAGTACAAGCGCTCGTAGACCTCGTCCGCGATGACCCAGATGCCCAGGCTGCGGCAATGATCGAGCACGCGGCGCTGGTCCGCAGCGCTCATGACCCAACCGGTGGGGTTGTTCGGAGAGTTGATCAGCAGCGCGCGGGTGTCGGCCGTCAGCGCGGCCAGCAGTTCGTCGACATCCAGAGCCCAGCCTTCGGCACCGAAGCGCAACGACACGGTCTGCATCTCGGCACCCAGAATCTTCGGAATCTCGACCAGGTTGGGCCACAGCGGCGTGACCGCGACCACGCGTGAGCCGGCATCCACCACCAGCTGCGCCGCGAGCATCAGCGCATTGACCCCGGCACTGGTCACCGCGATCTGCGCCGGTGTGGTTTCACCATGCAGCCGAGAGACGTAGGCCGCGATGGTTTCTCGCAGCGCAGCGATGCCCAGGTTGTGCGAATAGAAGGTGTCCCCTTCGGCCAACGCCTGCGATGCCGCCTCCCGGATGAACGCCGGCGTGGGCCGATCGGATTCGCCGAACCAAAAGGGCAGCACATCGGGCAGGCCGAAGCCAGCGTTGGCCACCTCGCGAATCTGCGAGGCACGCAGTGCCCGGACGCTCTCGCGTGCCAAGGGCAGGTGGGCAATCAGGCGGGCATCGGTGTCGGGCTTCATGCTCATGGCAGGACGATCAGGGGCTGGGGGTGGCCGATGCTACGGCCTTGCCGGAATGCTCCGCGGCGGAGGGCTCCATGAAACCTGCCAGGCTGAGGCAGCATTAGCATCGACACTGGCACTTCACCGCCTCGAACAAGCCCCACACCCATGCGCGCCAGCCGACTGCTGTCGATTCAGATGCTGCTGGAAACGCGCGGGCGCATGAGTGCGCGCGCGCTGGCCGATGCGCTCGAAATCTCGGTGCGAACGCTGTACCGCGACATCGACGAGCTGACCGCCGCTGGCGTGCCCGTGTATGCCGAGCGCGGCCGCGCGGGCGGCTTTGAGCTGATGCGCGGCTGGAAGACCACGCTCACCGGGCTCACCCCCTCCGAGGCACAGGCGGTGTTCCTCAGCGGCCTGGCCGGGCCGGCTGCCGATCTCGGCCTGGGCAGCGATGTCGAACAGGCGCAGCTGAAGCTGCTCGCCGCGCTGCCGGCCGCATGGCGCGACGATGCAAGGCGCGTCAGCTCGCGGCTGTACCTCGATCCGATCGACTGGTACCGCGAGTCTGAGCCGTTGCCCCACCTGGCCACGGTGGCGTCCGCCGTGTGGGAGGAGCGACCGGTAGCCATCCACTACGAGAGCTGGAAGCTCACATCCCGGCGCGCCATCCATCCCTTGGGCCTGGTGTTGAAGGCGGGCGCCTGGTACCTGGTGGCGTCCAGCGGCGAACAGGCGCGCACCTACCGGGTCTCGAACATCCTGCAGGCCGAGTTGCTGGACGGCACTGTCCATCGGCCCAAGGGTTTCGACCTGACGGCGTACTGGCGCGAATCCGTCCGGCGCTTTGAAGCCCAACTGATCCAGGGCGAGGCGATCGTTCGCGCCAACGCGGCGGGCCTGAAGGCACTGTCTCACCTGAGCGCAGCCGTGGCGAAGGCCGTGTCAGCGATTCAGCGGCCCGCTGCCGATGACGAGCGTGTGGAGTTGCGCATCCCCATCGAATCGATCGACCATGCCACGGGGCAACTGCTGAGGCTGGCGCCCGATGTCGAGGTGCTCGGACCACCCGCCTTGCGGCGATCTACCCTCGAAAGGGTGAAGCAACTGGTGGCGCTGTACGAGGCTTGACGGCGTTGACAGGGCGTTGACGGCGTTGATAGGCCATTGACAGCGCTAAGGGCACTGTGGGCGCTGTGGACGCTGAGGGCACGAAGCGCGCCGTCCGGGTGGCCAGCGCCGAGGGGGCACCACCCACCCGGCCCGCACACGACTTCAATAGGGCATGCCCGGCACCGCCAAGTCGACCTTGAACAGCCCGCGCGCCTGGCCCTGCCCCATGGCGGTGACGAACAGCGTCTTGCGATTGTTGCCACCGAACGCGACGTTGGTGACACTGCCCGATCCTGCCGGCATCTTCAACCGCGCGATCTCATTGCCCTGGGGATTCACGATGATGACGTCGCCGCTGGTGACGTAGAGGTTGCCAGCGCAGTCCACCACCATGCCGTCGGCACCGCCGATCTGGCTCGCAAAGCGCTGCGGCGCCCCCACTGAGCCATTGGCGGCCACCGCGTACTGGTACAGGCCGCTCAACGACGACACGTACAGCGTCTTCTCGTCAGGCGACAGGGTGATGCCGTTGGGCTGGTTGCGATCGGCATCGATGACCTTGGCTTTCTTCGAGCCTGGGGCCACGCGGTAGACCCGGGTCTGCGCCTGCGGCGGGGGATTCACGGCCTGCCAGGTCGGATCGGTGAAGTACAGCGTGCCGTCGCTGCGGAAGGTCAGGTCGTTCGGCGAATTGAACCGCACACCCTGATAGCCCTTGACGACGACTGTCTCCTCGCCGGCCCCACCGAACTTCACGATGCCGCCCACCTTGTGGCTGGCGCCGTGCAAGCGGCCCGAAGGATCGGTGGCCAGGCCATTGGTGCCCGCGGTCGGCGCAAACACGACGCCGGGGCCGTCGGCGGTGTAGCGAATGATGCGCGAAGGTGGCGGATTCGCCCCCGCACCAAACTCCGTGAAGTAGACCGAGCCGTCGCGCCACACCGGCCCTTCCACATTCGCGTTCAACTGGCCGTTCTGGTTGAAGGCATCGATCGGCAGTGCGTTGCTGATGCGCGCGATCTGCGCACCCGGGGGCACCGGGAAATCGAAGGGCCCCGCCGGGCATGACCACGCCGCCTGCGCCCACACCGGCACGGCACACAGCACGGCCCCCACCGAGCGAACCCAGGCGCTCGAGCGCGCTGCCGAGCCCACAGGATGCGGGGCCCGAAGGGAGGTGGACGAACAAGCGGTGAACATCGATGAGACCTCGAAATAGGAACCTGAGAACGCCACCTCGCGGCGGCCACCATGCACGAAACCCGTGTCCGAATCTGGCGCGACACGCCGATTGTCGTTCGGCACAGTGCCGCCACCCGTAACAAAGCCCATGAGGCCAAGGCATGCACCAGACCCGCGAACCCTCGATCCTCTACTTCGGCACACCTGTGGTGGTGATCAGCACCCTCAACGACGACGGCACCCCCAACCTGGCCCCGATGTCATCGGCCTTTTGGCTCGGCTGGCGCTGTGTGCTGGGGCTCGGCGCCTCGTCGCAAACCGCCGGCAACCTGAGACGTCGCCGCGAATGCGTGTTGAACCTGCCATCGCAACATCTGGTCACCGAAGTGGATCGACTGGCATTGACCACCGGTGCTCATCCCGTGCCTGCGTTCAAGGCCGCACGCGGCTACCGGCATGTGGCCGACAAGTTCGCCGCGGCGGGGCTGCACCCTCAGGCATCGACCACCGTCGCCCCCCCACGGGTGCAAGAATGCCCCGTGCAGATGGAAGCGGTGGTCGAGGCCATTCACGGCGTGGCCGACGACGATGAACGCCTTCGTGGCCACATCCTGAACATCGAGGTGCGTGTCCAGCGCATCCACCTGCATCCGTCCATCCTGATGGACGGTCACACCGACCGAGTCGACCCGGACAAGTGGCGCCCGCTGATCATGAGCTTCCAGAAGTTCTACGGCCTGGGCGATCAGCAACTGCGATCATCGACGCTGTCTTCCATCCCGGAGGCGGCGTACCGAAGCCCGGATGTGGATCGGGCTCGGCTGGCTCCCTCGATCGTGCAGCCTGCGCGCCAGCTGTCGCCAGCCGACGCACTCGCCTGCGATGAGGCCTCAGAATGAAGGGCTTCGGGAGTGGCGGGCACTGGCCCGCCTTGATGGCCGCGCGATGACGGGGCCGCCCAGCAACCGCGGTAGAAGCCATGAAGATCACGCGCGCCATCGTGCTCGCCGTTGCCCTGTCGGGCAGCGCGGCCAGCCACGCCAACGACACCGCCATTGGCGACGACAACGGCACGATCACGTTCAAGCAGTTACCACACGTCAGCATGGACAGCGAGGCGCTGTTCATCAGCGAAGCGTTGGTGACGGTGGACTATGTCTTCACCAACAACGGGCCAGCCGACGTGGTCACGCCCGTGGCGTTTCCCATGCCGCCGGCCTACTTTGGCGACAGCGACCACACCGAGATCGAGAACTTCAAGGTCTGGGCCGATGGTCGATTGGTGAACGCTGAACAAAAGTGGGTCATCCGCCGAGGCGAGGTCGACGTCTCCGACCAGGTTCGGCGATGGGGCTGGACCACCGACGACATCTTCCGTCTGATGCAAGGCGGCGGCACGCCCAAAGGCAAGAAGCCGCTGCCATCCCACTGGTTCGACACCAACGGCGAACCGCTGATCACGATCAGCAAGTACCACGTCTGGCAGCAGACTTTCCCGGCCGGCAAGCCACTGACGATTCGCCACAGCTATGTCCCGAGCGTGACCACCGGGGTGCCCCAGTCGTGGTCAACGTTGTTCGAGGCCTACGGGAAGGAGACGTGCCCCGACAAGGCGCTCATCGCCGGCATCGAGAAGCGCGACGGCGAAGGCGGATGGGAATACAACTTCCTCAGCTACATCCTGACCACCGCCAACCATTGGCAGGGGCCGATCAAGGATTTCAAGCTCACGATCCGCAAACGCCAGCCCACCGATGTCTTCAGCCTGTGTTTCGACGGCGCCTTCAAGAAGACCGACCCGCTGACCTTCGAGTTCCGCCAGTCCGACTTCCGACCGACGCGGGACCTCAAGATCCTCTTCTTGCGGCGCCGGAAGCCAGAATAGGCGTCCGTTGCCCCGCACCGCCGCGCACACCACAATGTGGGCCGCGCACGCCCCGGTAGAAGCCCGCCCACAGAACCATGAACTTTCCTCAACTCGTCGATGCCCTCCCCGGTGACAACCCTTGCGGCGAAGACCTGAGCTTTTCGTCGGAGTTCGACACCATCCAGGAAATGCGGCGTGCCGATGACCCCTCGCTCGACCAGGGGGAGTGGGTCACCGAGCTGAAGGTGGCCGATTGGCCGGGTGTGGCGAAGGCCTGCGAAGACCTGCTCTGCACCCGCACGAAAGATCTGCGCGTCGTCGGATGGCTGGTGGATGCGTGGGCACGGCTGCGGGGGTTCGCAGGTCTGTACGACGGCCTGGCGGTCACGGCCCAGTTGGTGGAGCGCCACTGGCCGCAACTGCACCCTCAGCCGGACGACGGTGATCAAGAACAGCGCATCGGCAACCTCTCGTGGCTGCTGCACCGGGTGGAAGAGCTGCCGCGGCACATTTCGCTCGCCACCGCATCACCCGTCGGCTTCACGCTGCTCGACCTCGAAGCCGCCCGGGCCGCCGGCCCCAACGCGGGCCGCAGCGATCAACCGGGCCCACCGACACTGGCCAGCATCCAGCGCGCCGTGTCGAACGCCGGGCTCTCCGCCTTCGAGCAGCAGAAGGCCGCGATGGACGGCTGCCTTCACGAGCTGGCCCGGTTGCAGGCCTTGATCGACGCGGAACTCGGCCTCGCTGGGCCCTCGTTCGGGCCGGCACGGCGCTCGCTTGAATCGGCGCGAGACGCCTGGGTGCGCCTGGCCCGAGACAGCGGCGTCGCCACCCATTCGGCGGGTGGCGAAGCAGCGTCGGCCAACGACCCGGAAACCGCATCGGGAACCGGCGCAGCCCCTGTCGCGCCTGCCGCTGCAGCCCACGTCAGCAATGCCCCCGGCGTGTTGAACAGCCGCGCCCAAGCCTTGCAGCAACTGCGTCAGGTCGCTGACTACTTCCGCCGCACCGAACCTCACAGCCCGGTGGCCTACCTGGCCGACAAGGCCGCTCGCTGGGGCGACATGCCTTTGCACGCGTGGCTGCGAACGGTGGTCAAGGATCAAGGCGCGTTGGCGCAGTTGGAAGACCTGCTGGGAACCGAGCCGCCGCCCGACCAGACGTCTTGATGCCAGCTGGCCCGGTGAACTTGGGGATTCACTCGATCGGTACAAAGCGGCGACGATGCCTCACCTCTGACCGTCCCGCTGACTCAGCACCGACATGAATCGAACCATTCCATGTGCCGTGGCGTTGTGCCTGGTGCACGCCATCGGCTACGCCGACACCAACTCCGACGCGCAGATGATCAAGGTGGCGCAAAACGTATCGGCGCACGCCCTGGATCCCCAGCTGCCGCGGATACCCTTCGCTGAATGGGTCCGCAGCATCGCCGCCCCGGGCTCCAGAATGGACTGGGAGGTCAACGATTGCGGCGAGCAGACGGGCAACCCGGCCGACGCCGGCCAAGACTTCCCGCTCTGCGCGGAGGTGCGCTTTGAAATACGCCCTGGCGTGGTCGCGTATGTCGATGTCGCTGTGGGCAGCGATCACCACGGCGTCTACGGTGAACCCGTGGTCTTTCAGCTCTTCACCGAGCGAGACGGTGGCTACCAGCACGTCTCCAGCCTGCTGGACCTGAAGTCGATGGCAGACGCCCGCCCGAAGCCCTGAGCGGCGTCAGGCCAGCACGCGGAACTCGATGCGCCGGTTGCGGGCGCGGCCTTCGGCCGTGGTGTTGGTGGTCACTGGCCGATCGGGGCCTGCGCCACTCGTCAGCAGGTCGGCCGCGGGAATGCCCTTGCCGACGAGATAGGCCTTCACCGCATCGGCCCGCGCGGCCGAGAGCGCCATGTTGGCATCGTGGGCGCCGACATCGTCGGTGTGGCCGATGATCTCGAAGCGTCGCCCCGCGAATTGGTTGAGGATCGGCACCAGATCATCGAGAACCCGAGCGCCCGCGCTGGTGAGCTTGGCATTGCCGGTTTCGAACTCGATCGTTCGCCGCGCCAACGCGGCATCCAGCTGCGCCTGACCCGACGAACCGATGCGCAGCTGATCGCGCACCGTGTAGGTGGGATTGTTCAGTTGCGTGGCCATCTGGCTGAGCAGTTGCTGCCGCGTGGCTTCGTTGTCGACCTCACCACTCAGCTCGACCACGTTGCCCGTGATGCTGAGCTGCCCTTTCGTCACCCGCTTCAGATCGGGTGTCAACAAGCGCTGGATGTGTTGGTTCCAATTGGGCGGCGCCACGAGGCGGTCGACGCCCAATTGATCGACGACGCGATCGGCCCCGTACAGCTCGCGCATGCGCGCAACGATGGCACTGCGGGTGGCTTCATCGGGCACCACGCCCGAGACGACGACCTTGTCAGCGGCGCGCGCCGCAGGCGCAGGCGTTTGCGCCCAGGCGCCCCAGCCCGCGAGGCCGGCCACGAAGAAGACGAGGGCTGCCGCGCGGCCCTGCGTTGCAATCGACGTCATGCTCAGGTTCCCAGAAAACATTCGCCGAAGGTCGACAGGGCCTGCGCCATCGACAACTGCGGCTGCTGCAAGTAGCTGGACAGCTTCTTCATCGCATGGTCGTCGTGGCTCTGCGCCTCGGCCCACTCGGGTGACGACAGGGTGATGAAAGCCTGTTGGGACTTCTGCGGATCGAACAAGGCTTGCACGGTCGAAGCGGCGCCGCCTGCAAAGCCAATCGACAACCACGGTGCTTCGCCGGAGGCCGCCACATCCGCACCCGGCACGAAGATGACCAGTTCAAAGTCGCCCCGCGAGAGAAACGGGCAGATGAGGTGCAGCCACAGGCCGCCCACCATCGGCGCGTAAAGCGGATCACGCGGCAAAGGCAGCCGCAAGCCTTTGTCCAGCTGCGACTTGCCACTCGCGGGCACCGGCTGAAGCAGCATGCCCAAGCCGAGCAGCACGCGGCGCAGGTCTACCTCGGGGTGCATCGACTTCAACAGCGCTTCGAGCGACCCCATGGTTTGCAGCTCGACGAAATCGCGAAAGCTCGCGGCATAGGCTTCCGGCGCCACCTCGATCGAGCTCTGCTGCTGCGCAGCACTGGCCAGAACCGCTGTCGCATCCTGGGCCTGGTGGGCTTGCTTCGCCAACGATTCGAGGCGCGCCCAGAGCCGCGCCAAGGCCATCGGAGCATGCTTCATGAAGGCCAAGGGCTGCTCGACCTCGAAGGCTCCAGTGGTCACGAACGGGAAGCGTCGGCCAGAGGCATCGATGCTGGGGACCAGATGCCCCGCCAACGCCTGGTGAGACCGCGCCGACAGAAAGGCGAAATGGGTGGCCGCCGTCTGGTCGTAGAAGTGCTTCCATTGCGGATCGGTCGACAGCAGCTCGAGGCCCTGGGTCAACCAGGTGTCCAGCATCTGCAGCAAGGCACCGTTATGAGAACTGCGGATGAAATCGCCTCGTGAAGCGAGCTTGCCGAAGTACGCCGGGCGGACGGAAGACGTGCGGCTCATGACGACACCCCCACCACCAAGGCCGGCAGGCTCAGGCCGCGCAGACCGCTGTTGCTGCCCCCACCACCCGTCCCGGCCGAGGTGGCGGCAGGCCCTGGGCTGGTGATCGCGCGATAGTGCAACGTGATCGTTTGCAGGCCCACGCCCCAGCTGAGTTCGCGCACCCCATCCGGCAGCTTGCGAACCTTGGCCGCGTCGATCAGCTTCTCGAACCCGTATGCGCCCGGCTGGTTGAACAGCTCGACGGTGCTGCCGTCGAGCGCTCGGCCGTAGATGCGTGCGCCCTGGGCCGCGCCCGGGTTGGGCCAGGCAAAGCTGGTCCACTGTGCGGCACCATTGCGATAGCGCAGCACCTGGCCATCGATCTCCACCGTGTACTCCATGTAGCCCGGAGCGCCCGTGGGCATCAGCTGAAAGGTCGTTTGCGTGGGTGCCGGCGCGCTGGGTGTCGGCGCGGCGCCCGCGGCCCCCTCCAGCGGCATCACCCACGTGGCGAATCCGTTGACGAACTCCGGCCGCATCCGCACACCCATGTCGGCCCAGGTGCGGGCCGAGATGGTCTCACCGCGGCGCGTGGCCAGCGGCCCGATCGACTCGTTGGCGAATTTGGCGATGGCCCCGGTCGGGCCGAAGACCTTGGCCACTTCCTGGGGGGATGCCTCCACCTTGGAGCTGACCTCGAACGGGTACTTGCCGGCCAGCGACGCCTGGAAGGGCTGAATCACCTGCGCTTGCCAGAGGCGGTTCAGCTCGACTTCGGTCGGCGGCACGATCACCGCGAACGACTGCATCAGTGGCCGCACCAACAGCGGCCGCAGCGCCGCCTTGGCGGTATCGCTCAGGCCCGTGAGCATCTGCTCGTCGACGTAGCGCAGCGCCTCGGCCAACTCAGAAGCGCCTGAGTCGAGGGTGGCGGCCATCATCGCGCGGGCTGCAGGCCCTGGGTCACCCTGGTTCTTGATCTGGTTGAACTTCGTGCGGATCTTGCCGACGGCCTGAAGGTAGCCGTCCATCAACGACGCACCATTGCCTTCGCGCGCCACCATGATGCGAGACAGCGCCGCGAATTCCCGGCCCACCGGCCCCATCGGGATCTCACCCTTCGGGCCGTTCACATCGACCTTCACGTTCACCTGCGAAGGCGACATGCGGAAGATCGACTGCTTGACCCATTCAACAAAGCCCTTCTGCGTGCTGGCCAACCGCTCGTTGAGCATCGATGGGTTGTCCCAGGTGGTCTGGTCGAACAGCGTGGTCATCACCCGGCGGATTGGTGAATCTGCCGGATCACCCAGGCGGTTCATGTGCGCCACCGCAGCGTCGAAATCAGTGAAGTCGGCCACCGCAATGCCCTGCACGAAACGCTGCCACTCGCGCACGTATTCGGTCTTGTACAGATCGGTGAGCGTCTTGCGAATCTGGTCGGGGCTGCCCTGCAGAGAGAGGTCGTCGCGGGCTGAGGTTTTCAAGACCCAGTCGGCGCTTTGCAGCTCGTTGTTGGCGGCCTCTTTGAAAGCCTGCTCCACGTAGCCTTCCCAGGCCTCTCGGGTGAAGGCACCGGCCACCACCTGGCTGCCCGCCACCGTCTCTTTGCCCTTGTCGCCCACGATGCGCGCGACGGTCATGGGGGCGTAGCGCGTTGAAGCGCGCACCTTCACATCGGCATACACCCGCTCAATGGCCGGCATGCCTCGCACCACCCGACGCAGGTTCTCGCGCGTGCGGTCGACGAGGCCGAAGTTGTTGTTGATCACCGGGAAGGCCGGATCGGACAGATTGGCCATCGAGAACGTGATCATCGTCTCGGCGCTGCGCAGCAGGCGCTCGCGGGTCATCGTGCCGCGGTTGTTGTCGAGCCAACCTCGCCAGAAGCGGGTGATCTGGTCGGTGAGGTGGCCACTTTCCATGCGCTGGCGCTCGGCCAACATCAGGTAGGTCTTGAGTGCCTTGTAGGCGTCTTCGGTGTTGGTCGCAGAGGCCTCGACAAAGCGGGACGCCACCGCGGTGGCGCCGCCGGCCGGGGCAGAGGCCGGAGATGCCGCCGTGGCTGCGGCGGCCCCCGACTCTGGCGCCTTGGTCATCGACTGCAGCTGGTCGGCGTGTTGGTTCACCTCGCCAAGATAGCCCTCGATGGCCTGTGCCACCGGCTCCAGCATGACTCGGCGAACGCCTTGGAAATACTCCTCGCGCAGTTTGCGCTCCAGCGCAGCGCCTTGGTAAAGGCCGAGGCCCACGCTCCATGGCCGCGATTCACGCCAGGCCTGCAACTGCTCGATGCGCGATTGAAGCAACTCGATGGCCTCGATGCGCGAGGCCAGGTCGGTCCGCTCGGCCTGCAGGCGCACGGCGGCCTCCAGATCGGCACGCACGCCTTCGACCAGTTGGCGATTGCCGATGTACGACCATGTCCACGCACCCAGCAGCAGCGCCAGCGTCAAGGCACCCGCCGCGAAGGTGGTCACCCGCAGGCGCTGTTTGGCGCGGCTCGCGTGTTGCCGCACCAGATTCCGGTCCGCGAAAACGACGCGCGAGAAGAGATCTTTCAGGAAGAAGCCGTGCTCGGCCACCACCATCGCGGTGGTGTGCTCGGGCCGTGGCGCCAGCGCAAACTCGAGGGCCACCTGCTCTCGCGCACGCGAGCTGGCCTCGCCCTGCTGAACGGCGCTCGTGAAGTAGAAGCCGCGGAAGACTGGCCTGTACTGGTAGGGGTTGTCCTCGAACAGCGTGGCGATGAAAGACCGCAGTGCTGGTTTCGTCGCGGCAAATTCCAGCGGGAAGGCCAGCACCGCTGGTGGCAAGGCCTTGCCGCGGTGAAGCGACATGTGCGCCAACGCCAGCTGCTTCAGGCCTTCGTGCAGTTCGTCGAAGTGGTGGTCGAACTGGCCCACCGCGTCAACGCGCTCGTCGGGCTTGTACGGCAAGGTCGCCCCCCAGGCCTTCTGCCGCTCTTGCGGATCACGGTCTTCGAAGAATTCGACGAAGCCGCTGATCAGATCCGCCTTGGTGAACATCACGTACACCGGCGCGAACACTTCCAAGGTCTCGGTCAGCTCTTGCACCCGCTGGCGCAGGTTCTTGGCAAGGCGAATGACCGCGTCGGGCTTGGACTGCGCCAGCTCAGCCACGCTGGCGGCAATCAAGATGCCGTTGATCGGCGCCTTGGAACGGTTCTTCTTGAGCATGCCCAGGAAGGACAGCCACTCTTTCCGGTCTTCGTCGTGAACCGAGTAGCGACCGGCGGTGTCGATCAGGATGCCTTCGTTGGTGAAGAACCAATCGCAATTGCGGGTGCCGCCAATCCCCTGGATGACGTTGTCGGTGACACCGGATGCGTTGGAGAAGGGGAACTTCAGGCCCGACTGGACCACCGCCGTGCTCTTGCCCGCCGCGGGGTTGCCGATCACCATGTACCACGGCAGCTCGTACAACGCGGCGGAGCCGGTCAACTCGCCCAGCTTCGACGTCTTGATCGTCTTGATGGCCTCTTGCATGCGCTCGCGTACGGCCTGCACTTCCGCCTCGTCGTCCTTGCCCTTACCCGGAGACTTGACGAACTCGCCTTCGATGCCCTGCTCCAGCCGCTGCGCGGCGCGGCGCGCCAGCAGTCGTTTGACCAGCCACACCACCAACCAGATCGCCAGGCACGCGCCCAACGCGACGCCGGCATAGATCAACCCCAGCCCCAGCGCGTCCGCGCCCAGGAACAAAAAGGCAGCGAGCGCTGCGAGCCCGAGCACGGCCAGCACGCGGACATCCAGCAGGAGTCGAAGGATTCGGTTCATGAGACGAAGATGGCGAATTCGGTATCGGTCGACGATTCGGTTTCGGCGGCGAGAGTGACTGTCACGGCAACGGGTGGCGTCAAGTGGCCGCCGGGTCAGGCAACCGGTGCCGGACCACCATCGCCATGCGCCAGTGCTCGTCGGACAGTGACATCGCGATGGCGGGACGCTCGGCCTGCGCCGCCTGGTGAATGGCGCCGGCCACGGCCCACAGCGCCCCCGTCTGCCGAGTGTGGCCGTGGGTCACCCCCACCAAGCGCAACTCTTCGATCGCGTCCAGGTGGGGCAACAACTCGATTGTGGTCGCGAAAAGCTCTGTGGCGCGTGCCGAATGCCGATCGGCATCACAGCAGAGGCCCGCCAGGCCTTCCGCGGGCAGCCCGGCAAGCTGGATGGCCTCGGAGACGGCTTGCTGCAACGCCTCGGCCGATGTCTTGCCCGCCGCGTCGATGGACTTGTCGCGACGACGGCAAGCCGGGCGGTGCAGCCATGCCAGCGGCACCTGAGGTGAAGCCTGCTCAGGCTGGCTGATCGGGCTCAACAGCAGCGCTGCCGCGCCTTCACCGGGCATGTGCCCCTTGGTGTGATGCGCAGCGGAGAACAGCGTTCGCGCCGAGCCCATCGCGTCGATCGAGGCTTGGCTGATGTCGCTGTGACAGGCCACCAACAGCAGCAGATCGTGGCATTGTTCACGCTGCATTGTCAGCAGCAGCTTGTCTGCATATTGCCAAGCCTGCGGCCCGCTGGCGGAGGGCAAGTGCTGAAGCTGCCATCGATCGAGCGGCAGTGCCCCTGCGGCCAGTTGCCGGGCTTGAAGATCGAGCCAGGCTCGCGCCCAGGCCACCTCGGCCTCGGCCCACTGCGCGGGCCAGGCCGCCAGCACTCGCACGCGCGCCACGGCACCCCGATCAGCAGGCTGCGATGCCACCCACTCATCCACCACCGCACCAGCCTGCTCCAGCAGCGGGGCCAATGCCGCGAGCGCTCGCGCTACCCCGCTTCCCGCAGGGGGCTCGCCTGCCTTGCCATGCGCCTGCAGCCATTCGCCCCAGGCCTTCTCGACGGGCTTGGCATCCACGCCGTCGGACCGCGCGCAAAGCACAGGCAGGCCATCGAAGTCGCGCAACAGCGCATCGGGGGTCGGCGCCGGCTTGCTGGCTTTGGCCGCCTCGAGCACGCTCGCGATGTCTTCACCGGCCGGGCCACCCACCCAGGCGCCGAGCACGGGCCAGCTGAGGTGCCGCTCCTTCGCCTCGGTGCCCGATCGTTCGGCCTCGGCGGCTGGCTTGCCTGCGCCGGCCTGCTCGGCGGCAGAGGCCAGCGCCACGGCAGCCGCCTGCTGCTTGGCCAGCGCACCTTTCACCGCCCAGCGCAACGCCAGCACGAAAGCGAACAGCACCAGCGGCAACAGCACCAGATAAAGCGCCAGATCATCGCCACTGACATTGCGCTGCGACACCTGCCAGCGCCAGATCACCACAATCCATACCAAGCTGGTGATCGCCGCGAGCAGGGCAAGGCCCTTGAGAAAAGTCTTCATTCAACAGACGTCAGCACAACCGCGGCAACGCGGCAGACACCCGGCACCGGAGCCGGAAGATGGAGGCGTTCGATGACGAGAGCCGGCCGGGCCATCGGCCCCAAGGCCCACGAGCCGAACCGTGTCGGTCCAAGGGGGGGCGTTCAGTCGGTGCTGAGGGCCTGGGAGGACAGCAGGGTCGCGCCGCATGCCGTCTTGTCGCCATGGCGGGCGGCGGGCTGGCCATCGATCATGAAGGTAGGGTCGCCCGAGGCAATGACGGTGGTGCCGCCGTGGCCCTTCTTGGGGCAGGTCACCTTGTCGCCGACTCGGGCGATGGGCTTGCCCGCCGCATCGCTGACGGGCGAGCCCTGTATGACCTCGCCGCCATGGTCGGTCTTGTCGCCCACGACGATGAGGGGTCTTGAGTCGGCCATTGGTCCTCTCCTTGAACGCGTTATGGAGGCGTCGTCGCCTTGGCGCTGTCGTCAGGCTTGCTGCGCGCAGAGCGCCGCCACTCGACGTGCCCGTAGTCTTTCAAGCTGCGCCAGTCGCCGCCCCAGGTCAAGCCCAAGCTGCGGGCAACTTCGCCGTATTTCTCATAGCCGAGCATCGCCCAGGGGTCGCGCTCGGTGATCACGATCTTGCCATTTTTGACGAATGCGCAGTCAGCGGCCATCCCATGCTGATGCAGGCTCTCATACGGCCCGGCCTGGGTCACCGTGGGCCCCAGGGCAGCGAGGGCGGCCTGGCGCTCCGGGCTGCGGTAGCCTTCCAGCAAGACCATGTCGTAGCCATGTGTTTCCCGCATCAGCTTGAACACCATGAGCAGACGGCTGCGAAACCCTTCGTCGAGCAGCTCCCATTGACGGCTGGCCGTGGCCGTCATCGGGCGGGCCTGTTCGACTTCGCGGGTGGTGAACATCTCGGGGGGCAGCGGCGGCGGTGCCACCAGCATCTCGCCGCGCAGCAGATCAGCCACCCGCTCATCGACCGGCCTCGAAAGGGTGTGGTCGTAACTGCTGGCCGGGAACAACACCCTCAACACCCCGGCGGCCAGCGGCACACCCATCACCACCACCAGCCCGGCCGAACACAGCAGCGCGTGGGCCCTCGCCCAGCCCACGAAACGCCCCACCCACCCGCCTGCCGAATGACTGGCGCCGCGCACCCGGCGCTGCCCGGCATCGGCCAAGCCGCTCCCGGCGGTCAGGCCACGCGACCACCAATGCTGCGTGGTCGCCACCAGCCACTCGCGCGCGGGCGCAAAGAACGCCAGCGCCAAAAGGCCCACCGCTAACACGAAATACAAAATGACACCAAACAGCATCGTTCGACCTGAGCCCGACATTCGCGAGGAACGCCATCCGAGGCATGTAGCACGAAACTGCCGCCACACAGCGCGAATTAGGGGGTGCGCCGCCTCGCCTCGACGCCCCTGCCGCCTTATCGTTATGGGCAGTGCAGGGTTCTAAAATCGTTCGCAAACATAGCGGCGCTTTGCAACGGCCGCAACCACCGGGCCTGCAGGCGGCCAAATGGGAGTATCAGATTGTCAGGCAACAAGCTTTCAGCCCCAACGGGCCAAAGCGAAGATTCGTGGCGCCCTAGTCTTTTTGTCGAGCCGGACGAGGTCGGCGCGTCCGCCGCGGCCGACCGGCCCCTTCGCATGCTGGCTGCCTTGCAGGACGACGGTGGTGCCCGCACGGGCTCGAAGGCGAAAAGGTCGCACACGCGCTCGGGTCCCCGCCAGTCTCGCTGGCTCTGGCCCATCAGTCTGACGCTGCTGGTGGCCACGGCCGTCGTCGTGGCGATGTATCTCAACGACACGGCAGACTCAGGGCACACGAACCCGGATGCGAGCACGACGCCGCTCGCCTCCTCTGGCGGCCCGATGCCATTGCACGAGCCCAGCGCCGTGCCAGCGCCGCTGAGTCCGGCTGATGCGGCCTCGGTGCCGGCTTTGGCGGCAGCGCCCGTGGCGAGCCCATCGGCCAGCGACATCGCCACGCCTGCCGAGGCCGGTGCCTCGATGGCCACCACCGGCAGCGAACCCACCGGCCCCGCCAAGTTGGAACTGCGCAACGAAGGGTTGGCCGGCCTTCCCGGCATGGCCACCACCGTGCAGGCCGTGGCGGCACAACGTGCCGCAGCGAGCGCGGCGGCGGATCCCGCCAGTGCGGTGGCCACATCCGGTTCGGCATCAGGCCCCGCCAACGTCGCGCCTGTGGCCAAAGCGCCGGCCCCCGGCGAGCATGCCCGCGCATCGACCGCCAAGGCTGCCGGCGGCAAGCCGGCCGCCAGCAGCAAGCCGGCGGCCTCATCGACCGCTGCGTCGTCAAGAGCCAAGCCGACCTCCACACCGCGCACGACCACCGCCGCCCGCGCCGTGCCACATGACCCCGACGCTGAATTGGTCGCGGCCATCATGGCGCGCAGCAGCGGCGAGCAGGTGACTGCCACGTCTGAGCGCAGCAGCACCATTGCCGCGTTGGTCCGAGACTGCAATGCGCTGCCCGATGCGACCTCGGCCCTGGCCTGCCGACGCCGCATCTGCGCGGGCTATTGGGGCAAGGCGCAAGCGTGCCCCCGATCGATGGCGCCCCCTGCCAACGCGACGACCGGCACATCGCCCAACGGCGCCGCATCCCATTGACACGATGAACTCGCCCATTGATCTCTTCGCGGCACTGATGCCTTCGGGCCTCATGCCCTTGCTGACCAGCGACACCCGCCTGTACCGCGCGGAAGGCGGCGGCGACATCGGCCAGTTGCACGTGGAGGCGTTCACGCTGCACGAGGCCTTGCACGAGCCCTGGCGGATGGTGCTGAGCTGCCTGTCAGACACCATGCTGACCGACATCGCGGCGCTGCG
Source organism: Ideonella lacteola (assembly GCF_038066555.1). NCBI lineage: Bacteria > Pseudomonadati > Pseudomonadota > Betaproteobacteria > Burkholderiales > Sphaerotilaceae > Ideonella > Ideonella lacteola. Next base: position 180,308 of record NZ_JBBUTG010000013.1, read on the forward strand.
CTGGCAGCCGCTCACGCTGATCACCACGCTGGCCGACGGCAGCGAGCACCGCCGCACCGGCGTGGTGGAGCAAGCCGCCATCACCGACACACCACAAGGTTTCGGCCAGCCCTGCCGCTATCGCCTCACCGTCACGGCATGGGCCGGCCTGATGGGCTATGACTGGCGCAGCCAGGTCTTCGTCGAGCGCAACCTCGTCGAGATCGTCGACAGCGCTTTGTCGCACTACGGCGAACAAGGCCGCTGGCGCTGGTCGCCGTGCGCCACCGCTCGCCTGGCCGAAGCCCCGCAAGGCGGCGTGCTCAGCTACTGCATGCAGTACCGCGAGAGCCGGCTGCATTTCGTGCAGCGCCTGCTGGCCGAAGCCGGCCTCACCTTCCGCTTCGAAGAGACCGGCCCCGGCGAGCCCTCGACGCTGGTGATCCTGGCTGACACCACCGATTCGCAAAGCTGCCCCGAAGACGCCTGCTCGGCCAGCGCGCTGGGCGGCGCCGGTTTGCGTTTTCACCGCGCCAGCCAGGTGCAGGATCAAGACGGCGTCACGCAATTCGACCTGGCCGTGCAGTGGGGTGCGCGCACCCTCACCGCCAGCAGCAGCGACTACAAGTCCGGCCAGGTCATCAGCGCCAGCGTGCCCACCCTGGCCCCGGTGGGCGGCCCCCACGCCGCCGAGGTCGAGAGTTACGTCTACGCCGGTGCCTACGCCTGGCCCAGCCCCGAGGCAGCCGCCCGCGCATTGACCACCGTGCAGCAGGCCCACGAGGTGCGCCGCCGCGTGTGGCACGGCCGCGGCTGCGTGCGCAGCATGACCGCGGGCACCCACGTGTTCATGCGCGACACCCGCATGGACGACGTGACCGGCGCGCTGGGCTCGTTGATCGCCGAGCGGCCTGCCTCGCTGGTCTCGCCGGACAACCGCTACCTGCTCACCCAGATCACCCACGTGGGCATCAACAACCTGCCCGCCGAGGTGCTTGAGCGCCTGGGCGGTGCCCAGGCCGACCCGATGCGCCGCCCCGGCGTGAACGCCATCGCCCGCCTTCCCGGCGTGGACGAAGCCTTGGTGCGCGAGGCGGCTCTGCGCGGCTATGCCAATCGCTTCGAGGCCACCGACGCCAGCATGCCGTGGCGCGCGCTGATGCCCGGCGCAGACCCCGGCCGCCTGGCGCCGCGGCCCCGCATCCGCGGGCCGTTGGTCGCCACCGTCGTCGGCCCCGATGGCAGCACCTCGCCCAGCGGTGCGGATGAGCTCTACATGGACCGTCTGGGCCGTGTGCGCATCCGCTTCGAGTTCCAGGGCCATCCCGGCAACGATGCGATCGCCAGCCTGGGCAGCACCTGGGTTCGGGTACTGCAGCCCGTGGCGGGCCCGGGCCTGGGCACCCAGTGGATTCCGCGCATCGGCCACGAGGTGCTGGTGGGCTTCATCGACGACGACGCCGATCGGCCCATGGTGATCCGCTCGCTGTACAACGGCCGCGGTGAAGGGGGTGTGCCCGCCACCCCGGGCGGCGAGCCCGCCGAGGCCGACACCAGCGCCTTCGCCAACAGCACCGACCATCGCCCCTCAGCCCAGGGCAACCTCACCGGCGGCAACAGCCCGGCCTGGCACGGCGGCTCGCCCCAGGGCCTGGCGGCCGGGGGGCAGAACAATGCCGCCGCGCTGTCCGGCATCAAGACCAAGGAATTCGGCGGCGAGGGCTTCAACCAGACGGTGTTCGACGACACCGACGGCCAGCTTCGCGTTCAGCTCGCAACCACCCAGCACGCCAGCCAGCTGAACATGGGCCACCTGGTTCACCAAGCAGACAACCACCGGGGCAGCTTCAGGGGCCATGGCTTCGAGCTGCGCACCGATGCCTACGGCGCACTGCGCGGCGCCAAGAGCGTGCACCTGAGCAGCTACGCCTCGTCCGCCAGTGAGCCTGCGCTCGACCAGGCCGGCAGCATGGCGCTGGCCAAGCAGTACCAGCAGCTCGCGCAGGCCTTCAGCCA